>NZ_JBHUGY010000014.1:0-165499 GCF_042682105.1 Mesorhizobium calcicola | reverse complement strand
GCAGATGCGAGGGCCCTACCTCGCGGGACCCGGGGCGGGGGCGCGGCTGGGTGAGGGTGCGCGTGCCACATCGTGACACACAATTGCCACAGGACGTACCTCGTGCATGCGCGGAGTACACTCGCAGTCTCTTTTGAGCGCTCAGTGCCTTTAGGCCGCGGCTTCATAACCGGTTTTAAAAAGTTCGGCGAGGGGTCGGTTTCGCGTGCGCATAAAAAAAGGGGGACGGCCTCGTTGAGGTCGGAAACCGCTGAGATCCTCACCCAGTGACCTCGGGGGGCGATCGGAAGCCGGACACTGAGGCACAGCCTTGTAGACTGAGTACCCTTGGCGTGCGCGCGGGTATTTATAAGAAGCTCACGGCGCATACGTAGGTTGGGTACTTGCGATGAAAGGTTTTTTAGACAGAAATGCTCTGATACGCGGCATAGCAGAGTACAAGTGGCAAGCGTCTCGCTAGCCGCGCGGTATCTGACTATGCTCGATCGCGACAGCGTTGCAACGAGCGCGAAGAGAAATGGCATCGGCAGTGAGCGGTTGTGGCCGAGTGGCTGACGTCGTAGCGTGTAAACATAAGGCCCGATGTCGGACACACGTGGTAGAGGCAGCAAAAGATGCTGGTCACAACAAAAAAAAAAGCCACGGCCATTGTCGTCGTCTATGAGCCGGCGAGGGTACCGGGTCATTAGCCCTCGTTTTCCCGTCGTGCCCAGACCCGGGCGGTAGTCCTGATGGCGACTCGTGCAGTCTGTTCGCAATCGTCGACGCCGCCATCCAGCTCCTTCCTTGCCCGTTTTCTCTCCCGCGGTCCGCCTCCCTTGCGCTCTCATTCTCCCTCTTCTTCGCTTCTATTGCGCTTTCTTCCTCCTTTGTCCTCCCGCTTTTGCCCCTCCTGTCTCCCTCTCTTTCTCCTCCTTTCCTCCTCTCCTTCCCTTCCCTCTCGTTCTCTCTTGGCCGGCCGATTCGCCTGCGTATGTGTACGTATGTTTTCGCACAAGCGGCGCTTAATAGGTCTTCCAGGAGAGGGCTTTCCGGCCGTCACGATCATCGGCCTGCCGGCAGCGGCTTTTGTGTGTGTTACTCTGCATACTATACTCTACAAATTAAATACACGGTCGTCGTCGTACACTTGGGCTTTTGGTCCAGTAAACGTCGGCGGCTGCGCGGTAGAGCTGCCCGGGTGCTGCTGTCATTTGTGCGGTTCGTAGCAGATTGAGACGATTCAGTGCCTGATGTGGCCAGTGACTCCGGCTTCTAGCATTTCGTCGACGCAATAATCGCTAACGTGCTGACGCTGTATCAGTGCCAGTTGGCACGTGTGATGCCAGTGGGCTCGCTGCTACTGCACATGATCGGTGCGGATCGTACATATCAGATAACATGGTCAGTTGTCCGTGCCTCTGACAGGTCGTCTCGTGGCCTAGTCGACTCAGCTCGTCGTGACAATCAATAGAAGACAGAGCTGAAGAGAAAAAAAAAACGAGTGGGGGGCCCACAGGCATGCATGACGACGCGCGGCGCGCGCGTCGTCATCGGATCCGGCTTCGCGCAGGGAGTCCGCATTGCTGGCGACGAAATCCATCTGCTCCGGGGCGAGTTGCAGCGACGCGACCAAGGCCCGATTGGCCTCGGTCACCGGGGCGAGACGGATTTCTCCGGCCTTCAAGCCGACGCCTTGGCGCTGTCGTCCGTGACCGGGATCACGAAGCGATGCAGCTTGGCCGGATTGCCGCGCCAGATGGAGTAGGGCTCCAGTTCCTCGCCCTTCATCACGAAGGAATCGGTGTCGGCCACCGATCCTTCGCCCATCACGACGCCGTAGTGGACAAAGGCGGACGGTCCGAGCGTGCAGCCCTTGCCGATGCGGATGTAGTCGGACTTGAACGCGCCTTCCTCCAGCGAGTGAGCCTGGATGACGCAGCCTTCATTGAGCGTGACGTCGTCACCGATCTCGACCAGCGAGCGCTCGGTCAGGTTGCTGCCGCCGTCATAGACCCGCTTGCCCACCTTGACACCCAGCATGCGCAGGATCATCGGCCGGAACGGCGTGCCGGCAAACAGGCGCACGATCGGCGAATCGGCAAGCTTCCAGTGGCGTTCGTGGCGCCAGAAGGCGACGTCGTAGATCGTCGTCATTTGCGGCTTCAGCCTGCCGAAGCCAAGGCTTGCCCGCTCCACGAAGATGTAGAACGGAATGGTGATCGCGGACGTCAGAAGCACGGCGACGAAGAGCGCGACCTCGGCCCATTCGGTATAGTAGTTCAGCGCGCGGTCCCAGATCGCCAGCGTGGCGAACAGCATGACCCATTGCGTTGCCACGAACAGCAGGATCGTCACCATGTTGTGGCGGTTCTTGAGCGGGATGCGCCGGGGCCGGTCGTCCTCGTCGACACCCGCGATGAGCTCCTTGTCGCGGTTCACCATGCGCGGGATTTCAAAGGAAGGCGAACCGAGCAGGCCGACATTCTCGCGCAATGGCCCGTCGATGGGGATCATCACCTTGGTGCCGAGCAGGACGTTGTCGCCCGTGCGTCCATCCGGCGGATAGTAGATGTTGTTGCCGAGATAGTTGCGCTCGCCAATGCGCGTCGGCTCGAGCCTGAATGCGGAGGCGGATTTGTGCATGTTGATCATGAACAGCCCGTCCGACACCATGGTCTCGGTGCCGATCTCGCACAGGAGAGGGTTTTCGTGCTGCTGGTTGCTGCCGAAGTTGGAACCGGTCTGCACCACCTTGTTGAGGTTCCAGCCAATGGCCCTGATATAGTGGACGATTGCCGAACTGTCGCCGAACAGCAGCCCCAGGACGCGGGAGTTGCTCGAGAATTCGGCAACGGTCTGCAGCCAGTAACGGAAGCCGTAGAGCGTATAGGTACGGCCGGGCTTCAGGATCAGGCTGAACAGGCGCGGCACCAGCGTTGCCGCGAGAAAGGCCGTGGCGATGTATCCGAAAAGCGTGACCGTGGTGCCGATCGCGACAATGCCGATGGTCTCCTGATAGTCGTCGCCAACATTCTCCCAATAGCTGTGGAACAGCAGCGGCAGCGGGGTGACGATGGCAAACAGGCCAATCAGCTGAACGGCTTCGAAGAGGAAGCGCCGGATGTTGGAAGGATCGACGTTGCGCACCTTGCAATAGTCCGCCGTGGTTGGCACGGCCGGCGATCCATGCCAGCGCTCGCCGTCGGGGATGCTTTGCCCGCGGTGCAGCGAGGACGAATGGCCGAGCTGGGCGCCGTCGCCGATCCTGGTGTCGATGTCCAGCGTGGAGCCGACGCCGACGAAGGCATCGCGGCCGATGGTCAGCGGCCCGGTGTGGATGTAGCCGGACTGGGCCCTGAAGCCGAGGATCATGGATTCCTTGCGCAGGATGGTGTTGGCGCCGATTGAAATGAGATCCGTGCAGACGGGCACCGATTTCGATTCGATGACGGCGTTCTTCCCGAGTTTGGTGCCGAGAAGCTTCAAATAGAAACTGTAGAGCGGGCTGCCGCGGAACAGCACGACGGGTGCCGTGCGGATCAATGTCTTGACGACCCAGAAGCGGAAGTAGCGCAGGCCCCAGATGGGAAACGCCTCGGCCTTCCAGCGGCCGATGAGGACCCATTTCGCGATGACGGCAAAGCCCGACATGCCGAAGAACACGGCGGCCGAAAGCGCCACGCAGCGCAGATAGAGCTGCAGCGGATCGTCGAGCGCGTCATACATCCAGTTGAGGCCGTCATTGATCGCCCACAGCGACACAAAGCTGTAGAGGCCGTAAAACAGGAGCTGCGCCGCGCCGCAGGTCCAGTAGGCGAAATTCGATGCCTGGCGGGTGAGGACAGGCTCATTGGTGGCCGTGGTCATCTCTTCCGCCACGCGCAAATGTTTGGCCAGCCGCGCCACGGTCGGATAGAGGTAGATGTCGCGCATCGACGTCGTCGCCCATTCCTTCCTGGTGCGCACGCGCGCGCAGAAATGGGCCATGAGCAGCGAGTTGGCGCCGAGATCGTCGAAGAAATTGTCCTCGACGGACACTTCGTCGAATTTCAGCACCGCGGCCAATGCGTCGGCCAGGAAACGCTCGTCGTCATTGCCGGGCGGCACCATCGCGCGATCGGCTGAAAGCCGCAGGCTTGTCGGTTTCGGCAGCTGGCGAAGGTCGACCTTGTTGGAGACCGTCATCGGGATGACAGGCAGTTCCTCCAGGTAGGAGGGCACCATGTAATCCGGCAGGCGCCGCTTCATCACCTGGGCGATGTCGCCGCGCGCGATCGCCGGCATGCCGGTCTTGGCTGCGTAGTAGGCGACGAGTTCGACGCGGCCGGGCTCGATCTCCCAGGTGGTGACGGCAGCCTGCGCGATCTCGGGCTGGTCGAGCAGCACCGCCTCGATCTCGCCGAGTTCGATGCGATAGCCGCGGATCTTCACCTGGGTGTCGATGCGCCCGTTATACTCGATCTCGCCCTTGTCGTTGATGCGGCCAAGGTCGCCCGTCCGGTAAATGCGCTTCGACGGGTTGTTGGGCAGGCCGACGAAATCGGCAATGAATTTCTGGTCCGTCAGGTCCGGCCGGTTGAGGTAGCCGACCGCGAGCCCGATGCCGGCGATGCCGATCTCGCCCAGTTCACCAGGCTCGGCGAGTTGCGGCAGCGAAGCGTCGAGGATGACGATCGAGTAGGTCGGCAGCGGCGCGCCGATGGTCACCGCACTGTCAGGCGTCAGCGCGCCCATCGTTGCGGTGACGGTCGCTTCGGTCGGGCCATAGGTGTTGAGGATTTGCCGCCCCGGCTTCGACCAGCGCACCACCAGATTGTGCGGGCAGGCCTCGCCGCCCACCAAAAGCGTGCGCAGGCTGGGCACGTCTGATGTCATCGACGACAGCAGGGTCGGGCTGCAGGCCATGCAGGTGATGTCATGGTGGCGCAGGAAATCCGCCAGTTCCTCGCCGACGAGCGGCAGCTGGCCGGGTGCCGGCACCACCGTCGCGCCGGCGACAAACGGCACCCAGATCTCTTCGGAGGAAAAGTCGAAGGCGATGGTCATGCCCTGATAGACACGGTCGCCCGGCCGGTATCCGTAGGACGCCGCGGCGACCCGGATGAAATTGACGAAACTCTGGTGCTTGATGACCACGCCCTTGGGCTTGCCGGTGGTGCCCGAGGTGTAGAGGATGTAGCAGGTGTCGTCCGATACAGCGGTCTTGGCATGCGGCTTCAGCGGCGCGCTGGACTGTTTGGAGATCTCGGTGGCGGCGCTGTCGATCAACAGGTGCGGAACCGGCAGTCGGTCGGCGCGCGACGCATAGGCGGCGATGGTGACGATCAGGCTGACGCTGGCGTCTTCGATGATCAGCGCCATCCGCTCCTCGGGAAACGCGGTGGCCAGCGGCACGAAGGCAGCACCCGCCTTCATCACGGCGAGCAGCGCGACATAGGTCTCGGCCGAGCGGTCGAGGATGAGGCCGATCCGGTCACCTGGCCGCACGCCACGCTTGACCAGCAGGCGCGCGAACTGGTTGGCACGCTTGTCCAGCTCCTGATACGTCCAGACACGCCCGTCGGAGATCACCGCCGGCAACGCGGCGAATGTCTCGGCGAGCTCTTCGAAGACCGTATCGAGCCGCTCACCGGGCTGGCCTTGCCGGGCAAAGTCGGCGCCCGTCAGGATCTGGCCGCGCGCGCCCGTTGCGTGTCCGTGAGCGATCTTTAACAGCGCATCAATGCTTGCCGGGCCAGTTTCCGGCCCCGGTCTTGCCTCGTCCAGTTCCGCGATATCGACACCGTGATCCATTTCCACACTTTCCCGTCATGGCCGGGCAACGCCGGGCGCGGCCATTTCCCGGCCGCCGCGGGATGCTTATGCCATCCGATCTTTTCGCCAGTTTTTCCGAACTGTTGAATATTGTTTCTGGACTGTGTCTGAGCGCTGTTCCTGCGCTGCGCCTGAGGGCTGCGAACTCAGGTCAACGCAAGGCCTGACCCGGCCAGTCCGGGGGTGTCGGCAGCTTTGTTCCAATGGGCATTCGATAGGAATTTATTCTTGAAACGGTGAGGGCAGCTATGCTATCTATTCGTCCATGGTGTTGATTTGCGCCAATGACCCCGCCGCGCAGGCGGGTCTTTGCGTTTGAGGCTTCGTCAACCAACGCGCCGGCGCCCAAGGGGAACCCGTTAACTTGGATTCGTTGCGCTGCTTTCTCCTTGTTGGCCCCTTGTTGGCCCTTGGGGAAGCCTGCGCCGTCGCGCCGTAGGGCCCAACCTTCGTGCGGACCTTCGCGCGTGATCACGCAGATTTTTTGGATCGTTCGGATCGGCGCGGCGTTTATCCCTGACGCAATGGAGGAATGGATATGAGCGACGAACGGCACGAAAAGATCCGCCAGCGCGCATACCAGATTTGGCAACGCGAAGGCGGCGGCGATCCCGAGCGGCACTGGCAGCAGGCGGAAGCCGAGATCGACAGGGAGGCGACGCTGCCGCTGACGGCGGGCGATGCGCTGCCGCAAACAAGCGAGATCGCCAGCACCGACATTCTGGCGGTCGAGGAACTGGCGATGCGCACCGGCATATCGGGCGACGAGGCGCAGGAGCTGCTCGACAGGCTGGGCCACGACCGCGCGCCGGTCGAGCAAGCCGCGCGCACCCTCAAGAGGAAGCGGAAATCCTGATCAGGGCCAAATCCTAACCAGGGAGCGTGAGATGATCCGGAAACTCAAGGACGGAAAATACCGCCTCTATTCGCGCAAGAAGGACGAAAAGACCGGCAAGCGGCGCAACCTGGGCACGTTTGATACGCGCGAGGCGGCGGAGAAGCACGAGCGGGAGGTGCAGTATTTCAAGCGGCACTGAGGGGTGAGGGGCTGTCCACTGTTAATCCGCGAGACAAACGGAGCAGTTCTCCGCCATACACCGGCTTAAGTGCCGCCGAAACGCGCCGTGAGGCTACTCACCACCTCGACTGGAATCGCGCGCCCGGCGGCTCATTTGAACTCACCCCAGCATAGGCGGCGTAGGATCGTAGCTGATCGCCACGAGTCCCGGGTACCGATGGGCGAGGGCGAGGATTTGGGTCTCAAGCTCGCAATTATAGGCCATAAGCGCCTTCACGGTCTCAAGTGGGCTTTCGTAGCGGGCGATGAGCTTCTCCGCTTCGGAATGCAGTTCGGCTTTGGCTTCGGCATCCAGGTGCATCGTGGCCATTGCCAATCCTCCTAACGGGTTGCCCTGCGCGGGGCGGCCATTGCTTCAAGGCGATCATGAAGATGGCCGTTGAGCACGATCATTTCCTTCAACGCCTTCACCGGATCGCCCTTGTGCTGGGCAATGAACTGGTCGGCGATTGCCTGGAGCGCGGCTTCCTGGCGGCTATCCAGCGTCACGATGTGGTCCATGGCGATCGCTCCCAAATGCTTCATGGAAACAGTGAACAAAAGAGGAACAAAAATGTCAAGAGCGAATTGACTCTGTCAGGAATTAGTTCCTATTTTTGGCCATGCCTGATACCGATGGAAGACGCAGCCGCGGCCGCGCGTGGAAGCTCAGCAATGCCCACGAGATCGGGCAGCTTGTCCTTGTCCGCTGCGGTCACTGCAACCTCAAACGGTGGTACGAGCCGAGTGACCTGATCAGGCTGTTCGGCGACGTGGATACCGACCGCCTCCACGGTGCGATGCTTTGCTTGAAGTGCGGCTCCAAAGAGTTCATCTCCGCCGAGACCCAAAGCCTCACGGCACGAGAGCGGGTCGGCATACGCGTCAGGCGGCTTGCCGAGATAAGGGTGGTGCGGCGGGTCATCTGGCGGGATGACGACTGAGGAAGCTTCTACCGTTGCGGAGCTTGCTCCGATCGCTGCAAATTCAATCTGTGCAATAGGCCGGACCGTGCCACGGAAAGAGCCCGAAAATAACTGGCGCGAACTGAAACCGAATTGAAACACATCGATGCGGCGGGCGACATCCACGCGAAACGCTTGGGGGCGAGGGTCCAGCCTCACCACAAACCCAGGAGCGCCACCGATGACACCCGACCAGATTCGACTTGTCCAGGATAGCTTTCGCGCAGTCGTGCCGATACGCGTGGCCGCCGCCGGCCTGTTCTATGAACGCCTGTTCGCGATCGACGAAAGCCTTCGAGCGCTGTTTCCGGTGAGAGACATGACCAAGCAGGGCGCCAAGCTGATGGCGAGCCTGGGCTTCGTCGTGCATGGACTGGATCGTGCCGAGACCATCCTGCCCACCGTGCGCGAACTCGCCAAGCGTCACGTCGGCTACGGTGTCGAAGAGCATCATTACCCGATCGTCGGGCAAGCGCTGATCGAGACGCTGGCGGCCGGCCTCGGCGAAGCCTTCACGCCGCCGGTGCGCGAGGCCTGGGAGGCAGCCTACGGCCTGCTCGCGAGTGTGATGATCGCGGCCGCGCGCGAGGTGCAGCTCGCCGCGTGACTTGCGGCCATTCGCGCGATGGCAAGTTCCGCCTCTACCGCGGAATCCTTTATGTTGCCGCCGGCCCTACAGCAGAGACAACTGGCCGCCTGCATCCTTGGTCCCTTGTGGAAACTTGATCTGGGTGGCCGGCTTCTCGACAATCACGAGGGCATCATCCGGTGCGGTGCGCTGTAGCCGCTTGGCCTCCGACCACGGCGCTGTCAGCCACGTCTCCGTCTCCTCTTGCGTCGTCAGGATCACCGGCATGGCCTTCTCGTGGATCGGCGCAATGAGTGCGTTGGGCCTGGTGGTCATGAAGCCGTAGACCTCGTGCTCGCCGGGGCCTTCCTTGACCTTGCGCACCCCACTCCACCGCGTCCAGAGCCCCGCGAAGAAGAACAGGGGTCGATCCTCGTTGAGGGCGAACCAGACGTTCCGCTGAATGCCGCCAGTCTCGGGATCCTTGTCGTTCGGCGTCGGGCTGGGCCCCGCGAAGCTTGTCACCGGGACCACGCAACGGTGCTCGACGCCCACATACTGCTGCCAGTGGCCGTATTGAGGATTGCGAATATTGGTCGTGCCGGAGTCCGCGTTGCCCCTGACGCGCTCCAGTGGCGTCGGCATTCCCCAGCGGAGATTGGCAAGCTCACGCTCGCCATCCGTTGCATTGCGGACCACCGGGCCGAATTGGTTGGGGTAGATGTCGATGGATGGCTCAAGGTTGCCCAAAATGTCCCGCAAAGTACGGGTCCACTGGCGGATGGCCTCTTGCGACGTGGTGATGTTGTAGAGATTGCACATCGCCGCACTCTGCCGCGAGAGCGCTCCACCGGCTAGTCGAAATATTGAGCCGGGTAGTGCCTTGCAGGCCTGGCGGCAACGCTCTACTGCAGCATCCCTGCACTCTGCCAAAGCCAGATAGCGAGCGAGCCGGATCGCCCACGGATCTGTGTTTCCACAGGTCCTTTCAGGGTGCCGGATTTGAACAACGCGCAGTCGCCGCCGGCGGCATCAAGCATTTTGTCACTCACCGCGACTTCGGCATTCTGGTCGGCTGCGATCTCCATCAAGCGGCTGGCAACGTTGACTGTGTCACCTATGGCCGCGATGTGCTGACGGCCTTCGCCGCCGAGCCGAGAGGCCACGATCGTTCCGTGGTGGGCTCCAATCTTGAAGCCGAGCTGGGATGCGGTCGATGCCGGCAGCGAGGCGAGCCAATCGTTGGTGCGGCTGGAGAGCCCCACACAACAGCGGGCGGCATTGAAGGCGTCATTTGTCGCTGGTTCCGGCAACCCGAACAGGATCATGGCTCCGTCACCCATGAAGCTCGTGACGACGCCGCCGCAACGCGTCACTTCTTCGCCGACCAACGCATGAAAATTGTTCAGGAGTTCGCGGGTGGCGATCGGTCCCAATGTTTCACTCAGTCCAGTGAAGCCGGACAGGTCGATGAACAGGATGGCGGCGTCTGCCCGAACGGGCTCCGAGAGGAAGTCGCCATGCTTGGCCAGCCACTCCCCCATGCCTGGGGCTTCAACGCGTTGAAGCAATTGGCTCTGCGTTGCGAAAAATTGGGCCCGGCTCCTGCCCAGCCAAAGCTGCGCGGCCCCGAACAGGATAGCCGGCGGAACCGCGGCGGTCATCGGCAACGCGGCGCTCAGCCAGATGTGGTGCAGGAAAGCGGTCATATTGACCACCAGCCAGATCAGGACCACGCCGGCGATCGCCGCCAGGCCGCCGGCATTTCGCCGCCATGCCAACAGCCCGACAAGGACCATTGGCAGCACCACTGCAAAGCCGGCATCCGCAAGCCGGACATACTGGTCTCGCACAATTGCGTCGCCGGTCATCAGATGGGCAATCGCCGTCGACATGACTTCGACGCCCGGGAGTATGGGATCGAACGGTGTCGGGTAAACATCGCCGGTGCCGGCTGCGGTGGCTCCGATCACCACAATTCGGTCCCGGATAGTGCCGGGATCGAGTTGGCCCTCCAGCACGGTCGCCGCGCTGATCGTGCGGATCGTGCCGCGGGGGCCATAGAATGTCAGAGGCAGGATGTGACCAATGTCCGTCCGGATAGACCGTCCGCCCAGCGATAGATGATCGGCTGCGATTTCTGGATCCCCTCCTGCCGCCATGGCGGCAACACGCAAGGGGAAAGACGTTTCCAGCCGATCTCCGGCCCGAAACAGCAACGGCACGAAGCGGGGCGTTCCCGTCTTGTCGGTGGCCACGTTCACGACGCCGACAGCTGCGGCATCCGAGAACGCTTTCAGGGGCCACAGAAACCGCTCGGCATTCGGTACGCCGGCGATGGGTCCGTCGCCCTCGGCCACGGTCCATTGTTCACCTCCGGGGTAGACCGCCGCGGCAGCGATCACGCTCGCACTCCCGCTCAGCGAACGCGCCAGCGCCTCATCGTTGTCTTTTGCCCCGGGATCGACCAGCAGCAGGTCGAGCGCAATGGCTTTCGGTCCAAGCCGCGCGATCGTATCGACGAGCCGGGCCAGCGTGGCGCGGCTGAGGGGATATGCACCCTCGTGCCGCACCGCTTCATCGTCTATCGCGACAATAGTCATCAGCTCCGGTGGCTTTGCCGTTCCTCGAACGAGCGTTCGAAGATCGGTCATCGTTGCTTCGACGCGATCGAGAAACCACAGATGACCACGCCAGTGCGCGAAGCCCAGGCCGGCGCCCCAAAGACCCGCCAGGATGAGCGCGATCAGCGTCGGAAGCGCTCGCCTGCTCACTGCAATTCACTGGCCGAAACGGGCCAGCAATGCGGAAACGCGCTTGGCGGGCCAGCGCTTGACGGTCAGTGGTCCTGTTCCGGCCGCGACGTCGACGCCGTCGCCCGGCGCCAGCACCACGCCGGCACTGGACGCCGGCCGGTTCACGGCGACGCGACCCCTGAGGACGAAGACAGACGTCTTGCCCTGGCCGACGTCGACTGCCCATTTGGTGCCTCGCGCCGCGGCGATCGCCTGCGGGGTGACAACCGCGAAGCCACCCGGGACCGAGCCGGCTGGAGCATCGAGCAGCAGCGCCTTGCGCCGCAGCCTGACCGCATCGACATTGCCGTTTCGATCGCGGTCCACCAGCGTAAAACGAGCGCCACCTTCCACAATGATGGTAAGGCCTTCCCGACATCTCACAATCTGTCGGGACGTACCGGCCACCGGCTCGAACGCACACCCTGCACCCTGCGCCAGGGCGGCATCCACCCAGAAAACACCGGCAAACAGGCCAGCCACCAGGCTACGGAAAAATCGACCTTTTGCGCTCATCGACGTCTCCTTGCTCTTGCGAAAATCCGCGGCAAGAAAATCTTCCGCCGCCAGCTTGGCGGCACGCGTACGAACCGGCACTTGCAGCCGCGTTGCGCTGAGGGATGCCGACCGGCGATCCTAGCACGACAAACCTGCTCCGACACCAAGCAAGGCCCCGGCCGCGATGCGAATGTCGATCAGGCGGCGACGTTTGCCGCCGATGACGCGAGGCGAGGGCCTGGAGGGGCCGGCAATGACGGAGCGCCTCAGCGTAAGAACCCGGACATGGCGACCTCGCGCGGCATGCCGCACCCTGCCGAAGGCCAAGCGCCGCGGCACCGGCACATCGGGCGACGAGGTGCAGGGATCTCATCGACAGGCTGGGCCGCGCGGCAGGGCGCCTTTTTTGGTAAGGGCAATTGGCGAGGTCTTTTCGGAAATTCAGCAAATACAAGCCTTTCAGGGGTTGACTGGCGGACAGAGTGTCCACCTCGGCACTGGCAGCAGGCCGCGGCCAAGATCGACAGGGAGGCCGCGCTGCTGCGGTCGCCGGCACTCGCGCAAGCCCGCAGGATGGCAAAATCTTTCAGACTATGGCCCGTGCGACTTTTCGATCATAATCGAGCTAGGGTGGACCTAGGCCGGTGCAGTTTTCCGCTAAGGTGTCATAGTTCAAACTAGCGATTGGGATCTTCTGCGCGTCAATTGCGCGCAGCGCATTCTGCATTCCAACAGATTCAGGCTTCCATCCATCAAAGACACTACGCATCCAGCGCGCATAGTCTACGCCGTTAGGCGCCTCCATCTTTCGTCCGACAAACTCGGCTGCCCCAACAAGTCGTCAATGTCATCGGAATCAAGTGCGCTCAGATTGCGGACATGTTGGGCATCAGTGATCAAGCCGCGAGCGTGGCCGTACTCTAGTCCAGAGCGCACAAGCCCAATCCAAGAAAGGGCTTTTCTCGATTTTGGCGTCAGTGCCATGCTAGAGCCTGCGCCTAAAATTACTGCCAGTCGACCGGCAGATGCCGATTGGCGGATTTCTTCTACGCTCAACTGAGAACTCCCCCGCGCATCCTAGATGCGTACCCAAACAGCATCTTTATTGTATTAGCTCATTATTCGGTAACAATGACCTAAGTGCTTGTTATATCGAGCAAAGCGCCCAATAGACGTGGCGAGATTTCATTTTTAAAGGCTCACATTATCTATGCAGCCCCTTAGATCTTCGGCGGCCCGCAGCGCCCTTTAAGAATTGCGATCTCAGCCTCGTGGTCGCCTCCCGACATCGATGCCACCGGCACGCCAATCAGGAACACCCCCAACGCATCTCCGGTCGCTGCCTTGTTCTGCTGGTCTGTTATGACTGCAAGGCGCTGTCTGTCGGCCTGGGTGCAGGGGCCAGAATTTGGAACCCCCGATATCCTGTCTCGTGGTGTGGCACTCCCGCGAGACTGGCCGGCACCGATATTGTCAAAACAGTACGTTTCACCATTCCCCACTCTTCAATAAACCCATCCGCCGACAACATTGCGCGGCGTTCAACGTTGCACAAGTATTCGGCGGAGTGTCACACACGATTATTTTTGACAATCTGCGCTGATATCCGTCGCATTCGCCGGGCGTTACGATTGTAAATAGCGTTGCTGGCGGTAGGAGAATACTCGCATCAATTTGTGTCTTGCGAGGCTTCCCAGCCATTGCGAAGCCGGCGAGTGTGCTCGCCGCCTTGCTCGCTGCGCACGCCCGGTGGAGGCTGTCGGGGACCTTCATTCCACCCTCTTCCCACCCCTCTTATTAACCATTCGTTAACCATTCACTCGCTAGCGTTTACCTATCAGTAAGGATTCGCCGCCAGTGACTTTTGCCGCTCCCCTCGAGGCCAAATCCATTCGTTTTCGCGCCCGCTCGTTCGTCGCTTTCACGCTGACGCCGGAGGCGCCTTTGGCGGACTGGCTTGAGGGGCTCGACCACTGGATCGGCAACTCGCCCGGCTATTTTGCTGGCCGCCCGGTGGTGCTTGATCTCAACACCTTGAAGCCCGATGTCGCCGCGATCGAATCGCTGGTCGGCGTGCTTGGCCATCGCGGCATCCGCATCTACGCCATCGAGCTCGACGGCCACACCGCACTCGAGCCCAACCTGCCGCCGGTGCTGGTTGGCGCCAAGGAGGCGACGACGGACGGGCTGCTGCCTGGCCGCAAGGCGAGGGCGGAGGGCACATCAGAGGGCAACGCCGAGGGCAGGGAACGCAGCGCGCCAGAGGGCCGCGCGGGTAAGGCTGGCGCAAGCAAGGCGGGCGAAAGCGAGTCGGGGCACGAAGCTTCGGGCACGCTGATGATCAAGTCGCCGATCCGTTCCGGCCAGGCGATCGTGCATCCGCATGGCGATGTCATCGTGCTGGGTTCGGTCGCGTCCGGGTCGGAGATCATCGCGGCGGGGTCGATCCATGTCTACGGCACGCTGCGCGGGCGCGCTTCGGCGGGCGCGCTCGGCAACAAAGGCGCGCGCATCTTCTGCCGCCGCAACGAGGCCGAGCTTCTGGCGGTCGACGGCTGGTATGTGACCGCCGAGGAGATGGAAGGGGTTTCGCGCGGCAAGCCAATCCAGGCGTTTCTCGATGGCGACGGGCTGCGGGTCGAGACGCTCAGCTGACATTCTTGCGACCGATACTTTGCGGCTGACAGGGCCGCTCGACCAACAAACAACAACGGAGGCATTTTCATGGGCAAGGTAGTGGTGGTCACCTCGGGCAAGGGGGGCGTCGGCAAGACGACCTCGACGGCAGCCCTTGGTGCCGCGGTCGCCAAGACCGGCAAGAAGGTGGCGCTCGTCGATTTCGACGTCGGCCTGCGCAACCTCGACCTGATCATGGGCGCCGAGCGGCGCGTGGTGTTCGACCTCGTCAACGTCATCCAGGGCTCGGCCAAGCTCTCGCAGGCGCTGATCCGCGATAAGCGGGTGGAAACGCTGTTCCTGCTGCCGGCCTCGCAGACGCGCGACAAGGACGCGCTGACCGAGGACGGTGTCGGCGAAGTCATCGACAAGCTGCGCTCGGTGTTCGACTATGTGTTCTGCGACAGCCCGGCCGGCATCGAGCGCGGCGCGCAGCTCGCCATGCGCTTTGCAGACGAGGCGGTCATCGTCACCAACCCGGAAGTGAGCTCGGTGCGCGATTCCGACCGCATCATCGGCCTGCTCGATGCCCGCACCATGAAGGCCGAGCAGGGCGAGCAGATCGCCAAGCATGTGCTGGTCACGCGCTACGACGCGGCGCGCGCCGCGCGCGGCGAAATGCTGTCCATCGACGATGTGCTGGAAATCCTGTCGACGCCGCTGCTCGGCATCATTCCCGAGAGCCAGGATGTGCTCAGGGCCTCCAACCTCGGTTCGCCGGTGACGCTGTCGGAACCGCTGAACGCCGCGGCACGCGCCTACATCGACGCCGCCAGGCGGCTGGAAGGCGAGGAATTGCCTGTCATCGTGCCGTTCGAGCGCAAGGGCTTCCTCGATCGTCTTTTGGGAAGGAGGGCGGCATGAACCTGCTCGACATCTTCAAGCGGCGCTCCAGCGCGCCGGTGGCGCGCGAGCGGCTGCAAGTGCTGCTCGCCTATGAGCGCCGCAACCGCAGCCAGCCCGACCTCGTCTCCATCCTGCGCGAGGAGATCATGGCCGTCATCGCCAAGCATGTGCAGATCGACCAGGACTATCTGCAGGTCTCGATGGACCGCGGCGAGACCATGTCGACGCTGGAAATCGACATCCAGATCCCCAACAAGAGCGCCCGGCCGCTGGCGATGGCATAAGGTAGCAAGATCCTTCGCGCCCCTGACGTTGGCCATTGGCGAAAGCCGGCGTGACGTCCGATCTCCCCCCTTGCGGGGGAGATGCCCGGCAGGGCAGAGGGGGGTGGGAAGGATCACCGACGTTCAACATTGCAACAGTCGATGATTGGTTGACAGGTTGGAGGGACAGCACCCCCCTCTGTCCTGCCGGACATCTCCCCCGCAAGGGGGGAGATTGCGCTTCACCCAGGCTTTCGCCATTTTTGAACGCAAAGAGAGGCGCCGATCGTCGGGCCGGTCCGACCGAGCTGTGGCCCGGCATCGTTAGGACGTTGATAAGCATTTGGTAATACAAGCCAGGGATGAGATGCGGGCACGATTTGACATGCAGGATGCCGTGGTTCTCGGCGGGGCCATGACGTGCGCATCAGGAGCCTGATCATCCTCAGCGTGACGAGCGCCGCGGCCCTGATCGGGCTGGTTGGCGGCCTCGCGATCTTTACACAGATGGCGGCGACCAAGTCGCTGGGTTTGACCGAAGCGACCAACGTCGCCCAGGAATTGGCCGACACGATCGTCTTCAAATCATCCGACGGCTCACCTTCGCTGTTCGAGCGGCCCGACGCGCTGCACGAATTCCTGGAGCAGCAGCACCATCGCTCGCTCAGGGATTTCCTGGTCGTCGACCGCAACAAGATCCTGCTGGCCCATGCCGCCGACGAAGAACACAAGATCGGCGAGACGTTCGATCACGACCCCGGCAACGAAGTCGGCCAGACTTTGGTGGATGGCCTCCCGCGCAAGTTCACCGATGCGCATGAAGCCAATGAGATACTGGCCGTTGCGATCGAATATCCCAAGGATACGATCGTCGGCGCCGTGCTGTTGGAATACGATCCCTTGCTGCGCGCCGCCGAACAGCGCACCAGCAACATGCTTTGGCTGGTTGGCCTCGGTGCGGCAGCTGCTGTACTGGTTGCGGCGGCATTCGCCTGGGGGCTGCTCAGCCGTTTCGGCGCCGGCCTTTCGGACATGATGAGGGGCATGGAATCGCTGGCAAAAGGCGACGTCATGACGCGCATCGGCCATAGCCGCAAGGATGAGTTCGGGCAGTTGGCGCAGGGTTTCAACACCATGGCGGACGAGCTTGCATCCGCGCGGGCCCACATCGAGGATATCGTCCAGACGGCGGCCGAAGGCATCGCCGTGCTGGACGGCGACGGCAAGGTTGCGAGCGTCAACCCCGCGGCGGCGGCGATGATCGGGCGGCGCGCCGACAAGATCGTCGGGCAGGGTTGGGCCTCGGTGATGGCAATGCGGAATCCCCGGGGAGCCGAGTTCGCCGCGGGAACGTCTCCCGTCGAGCAGGCCATGACCACGGGCCGCCAGCACCAGAGCGAAGTGCGCCTGACCAAACCGGATGGCTCGCACGTGCCTGTCATCGCCAGTTGCAGCCCGCTTAGCCGGTCCGAAGGCGGCCTCGTGCTGACGCTCAGCGACATCAGCGAGCTGCGCCGCGCCGAAGGGGTTGTGAACGAGCGTGCCGATCAGCTGGCGCTCCTCAACCGCGAGCTACACGAGAAGTCCGAAACCACGACCCGCCTGGTGAAGCTTGGCGAACTGCTGCAGGCCTGCGTCACCTTCCCGGAAGCGTTCTCGGTGGTCGGCACCGCCATGGCCGAGTTCCTGGGTGGCTTGAGCGGAACCGTCCACTTGACCAGCGCCTCGCGCAACCTAGTGGAGGAGATGGCGCATTGGGGCGACGTCCGCTCGAGCGCCACGCAATTCGCGCCGGAAGACTGCTGGGCGCTCAGACGCGGCCAGGAACATGTCGCCGGCCCCGGCATGCTGACGCCGCGCTGCGCCCATATCACCGAGAACGGCAAGAGGGGCTATGTCTGCATGCCTCTGGCGGCGCAAGGCGAAACGCTGGGCATCCTTCATTTGTGCGAGCCGAACGCGGCCGAGAAGCCGCAATGGCTGGCTGAAAGACAGCAGATCCTGCGCGGCGTCGTCGACACGCTGGCGCTGGCGCTGGCAAATCTGCGTCTGCGCGAGACGCTGCGGCAACAGTCGATCCGCGATCCGAACACCGGTCTCTTCAACCGGCGATATCTTGAGGAGACGAGCAGCCGCGAACTGCGCCGGATGGAGCGCTCGGCCCAGCCGCTGGTGATCATCATGCTCGATGTCGATCATTTCAAACGGTTCAACGATACGTTCGGCCACGAAGCCGGCGACCTTGTCCTGAAGCAGGTCGCCGCCACATTGATCGAGCATGCCAGGGATAGCGATGTCGTGTCGCGCTACGGCGGTGAGGAGTTTGCCCTTGTCATGCCGGGAAGCTCGGTCGAAGAAGGCGCCGAGCGGGCAGAAGCGCTGCGCCAGGCAATCCGGAAGCTTCATTTGACGCATCGCGGCCGGACGCTGGGCACCGTTACGGCCTCGTTCGGGGTCGCCGCCTACCCAGAGCATGGCGTGGGCTGGGCCGAGTTGACAAATGCCGCGGATCACGCGCTCTACGATGCCAAGGGCAACGGGCGCGACCGGGTCGCCGTCGCGCTGGGCAACGCGTCCAGTGAGCGACCCCCGATCCAGTTGGTGCCAGCCCCGAAAAGCAGCTGAGGCTGCGGCGCGGGCTTCCTGCCTGGGCGCGCCGCGGGTCTTGCCCGCGGCGTCCAAGCCTCCAGATGCCGCCCGAATTTACCTTCCCGCCAAAGAGGGCTTCCCCTGCGCAATCAGCGGATGTAAGGATACATTAGCAATTTGTTAAGTACCAGGTTTGGGTGTGTGTAAGGGGAGTTCGGTCATGAACTTCAAGGGCCTGATCAAGCGTGCTGATGACGTAGATAAAGCAATTCAGGAACTGCAGACCGATCTGGCGGACGCGCTGGATGCAAGTTTCAACGCCGAGGACGAGGCGCCGCCAAAGAGCGACGATGTCCCGGATGCCGCAGCAGAACCTGACGATTCGCCACCCGAGGCCGATGCGGCGAATGCAGACAGTGCTGGCAATACGGACAGTCCCGAAGAAGCCGCGCCACGACTGACGTCCCATACCCAGACCCGACTGGCTGCATTGGGTGCCTTTGAAGGGCTGTTCCATGACGCCAGGGATTATCTGGAGGAGATCAACGGCAGGCTGTCGGAGATCGCGACCTCACACCACCTGACACGCGAATTCCTCCACATCCTCCACGGCGACATTCTTCGCGCCAACGAGCTGGAGCTGGCAAATGCCGGCCTGATCGCGGAACAGAGAACGCTGTCGGAAAAGCTGCACGACGCGCAGGCAAAGCTGCGTGAGCGTGAAAGCGCTTGCGAAGTGCTGCAACGGCGCGAGGCAAGCCTGGTTCAGGACAGGGAGACGCTTCGCGCAGCGGTTGCCGCGTTAAGGCTGGAGCTCGCGGAGACAGCCAATGCGAGCGCAAAACGCGACGCGGAGTTCGGCGATATCGCCAAGCGGCTGACCGCCAGGACGGTCGAGGCCAACAGGCGCTTGCGCGAGAGCAAGATGCTGCGGGAAAGACATGTCAGCCTGTCGATCGATCTCGACAAGGCGCTGAAGCGGGAATCCCAGGTGCGCCACAGGCTCGACGAGCTCTCGACGATCCATGCCAGTGAAGCAGCGCGGCTTGCCGAACTGCTGGCCTCGCTCGGCAAGAGCGAGATGGAGGAGATGCGGCTGCACAAGTCGCTTGAGGCCGCACAAGCGAAGCTGTCGGAGATGGCCGAAGCGGCCAGCATGATGGAAGGCGACAGGCAAGCCGAACTGGCTCGCAGCCAGACGGAAATGCGCGGGTTGCGTTCCGAGATCCAGGACCTGCAGTCGCGGCTTGAGCAGGCTTCGAAGGAGAACAGCGAGGCCGCCAGCGAGATCGCCAGGCTCAAGACCGAATCGAACGACATCCTGGCCGAAAAGAAAATCGCCGATGAAAGATTGTCCGCGCTCACCAGTGAGAACGAGAGCGACAAGATGAGCCTTTCGAAAGTGAACGCCAATCTTTCAGAGCTTGCGCTGAAACAGGCATCGGAACAGATACAGTTCGATGTCCAGAGGCAGGAATGCGAAGACCTCAGGGCCGAAATCGCGTCACTCAATGCCCGGATCAAGGAATTGCTGCCCTACGAGCGGCTCCACAAGGCCACCAGCGGCAGATCGCGCGAGGCTGGCGTGGTCGAGATCGCCGGCGGGGTGGCGGAGAAAGCACGTGCAACGGGCAGGCGGCGTATTCGCAGGAACCTCCGCGCGACGCCTTAGAGCCGGACGATTTCCGAAAACCGCTTCACGCTTTTCGGCATCATGCTCCAGCTGGGTTCGTCGGTCAGGATCTCCGCACCGCCGCTTCGCCGGGGGTGTCGAGCGGCTCGTGCTGGTAAAGCTCGTCCATGGTGAGCGATGCCAGGGCGCCGAAAGGTGCCTGCTTTTGCACCCGGCCGCCGCTGAGGATCACCACGTCGTCGCAGAACGAGATGGTGCTGTGATGGTGACTGATGACGATGGTCGTGCGGCGACCGGCTCTCGACTTCAGGGTCTCGACGATGGCCGCCTCCGACAGCCCGTCCACGGCATTGGTGGCTTCGTCCAGGATGAGCAGATCGGGATCGCGCACCAGCGCCCTGGCCAGTGCGATCCGCTGCCTCTGTCCCGCCGAGAGGTTGACACCCCTGTAGCCAACGACGGTGTCGTAACCCAGCGGAAGCCGTTCGATGAATTCGTGCGCTTCGGCCAGTCTTGCGGCACGCTCGGCGTCGCCGGCCGTGGCCGCGTCCTGCCCGTAGGTTATGTTTTCAAAAATGCTGCCATCGACCAGTTCCAGCTCCTGGCTGGCCAGTGCGATGTGCCGCCGCCACTGGCTGGCGTCGATCCGATCGAGTGGCGATCCATCGACCAGAATCACGCCGGTGTCCGGTTCCACGAAGCGGCACAGAAGATTGACGATCGTCGTCTTGCCGGCGCCCGAGCGGCCGATCAGCGCCGTCGAGCGGCCGCCGCGGATTTCGAAAGCCGCCGAATGCAGCACCACCTCACGCCGGTCCGTGCCGGAATAGGTGAACGTCACGTCATCGAACTTGATGCCTTGGCGCAAGCCGTGGAACGGTCCGTCGCCTTGCGGCGGTTGAGGCTTGCCGGACGGATCGAGCATCCATGTCACCTCTTCGAGCGATCCGCTCAGGCCTTGCAGCTGGCTCCACGACCCTTGCAAGGCCCGCATATGCGGCTGCAGCCTGTAGAGCAGAATGACAAACGCGATGATCAGCGGGAAACCCAGTTGCGCGAACCAGGCGCCGATCACCACCGCCAGAAACAGCATGGCGTGGAGGACCTCCGTCAGCGGCGGCAGGGCTCCCTGGCGCACCAACAGGACGAAGGAGGCGCGGCGAACCGCATCGGACGCCGTGTCGAATATCGCCTTCTCCCGGCTCTCCTGTCCGAAGATGCGGATCAGGCGTCCGGCATGCACAAGGTGGAGCATCTGTGATGCGAGGTGGCTGTTGCGCGAGGCGACGCTGCGGCTGGGCCCTTTCAGCTTGGCCGAGAGCATGGCATGCGCGATCTGGACGACGGCCAGCCCCAGCGTGACCAACAGCGTCATGCGCCACGAAAGCAGGAGCAGAAAAGCCAGCAGGATGACGGCGGCCGATGCGCTGACGATGGCCGACAGCATGATCTGGATCGCATCCGATGCCCGCCAGGATTCGTTGGAGATGATGTTGAGCAGCCGTCCCGGACTCTGCCGCAGGAAGAATGGGTAGCCGACCCGCAAGAGCTGCTCCGACAATGCGCTGCGGATCGAATGGCTTGCCTTGCCAGAGATGAAGGTCGTCAGCAGCGTGTTGGCGAAGGCGAAAACGTTCTTCAGGACGATCGAGCCGAGGATGGCGACCGAAATGGCGACAAGCCGGTCGCGCTCGCTCAGGCTCGATCCGACATGCTGGAGGACAGCGGAGAAGCCGGCCATTCCCGCTGCATCCCCGTGTCCCATGATAATGCCCAGCAACGGGATGATCAGGCCGATGCCGAACCCTTCGAGGACGGCGCCGACCAGGCCGAGAACCACCACGGCCGGAAGCAGGCGCAGTTGCCCCTTTCCGAACGCCCGGAACAGCATTGGCAGGCTTGGCGGCAGCAATGGCATTATAGTGGTTCACCTCGCCTGGGCATTTGCTTCTTGATCTTGATCTTGCCGCGCCGGCGCGGCTCGCGGCCGTCTCGCAAGCAGGAGAGCCGCAAATCGAGCCGCGCCGAGCAAATTCATGGCGACGATCGGCCAGTGCGACAGGTTGAGTTCACGATCGAACGCAGGCCCGCCCGCCAATTCCCGGAAAGCTCCTCGCACGGCCCAGTAGAAATGGCGAAGCAGCCATGGCGCATGGCGGACATGCTTCAGGCAGAGCCCGCCATTGCCCAGGCTGTAGTCGCGGTGGAGCTTTTCGATGGATCCGCGATCCCGCCGGCCGTGATGATGGAATATCGTCATGTCGGGCACATACTCGACCGCGATGCCGAGCAACATCGCTCGCACGAGGTAGTCGGTATCCTCCGCTGACCGCATGGGCCCGCCCGCGCCGAAGCGTTCGTCGAAATAGCCGATACGCGCCGCGACATCGCGGTGCATCGTCATGTTGCAGCCCAGCACAAAACCGCCGGGATGAACATCTGGCGTCAGTCGCTCGCGCACCTTCGACCGCTTGATCGTGAACGGCAAATCCCTGGAATCGCCAAGTTCGACACGGCCTCCCCGGATGAGCCATCGTTCCCCGGACGCATAGTGTCGCTCCAGATCGCGCAGGTAGTCGCAATGGACGGCGCAATCATCATCGACGAAGACCAGCACACGGCCTCGCGCGCGCCTCAACCCGGCGTTGCGGGCAGCCGCCAATCCGGGGCGAGGTTCGCAAACGGGCGTGAATGGAATGTCCGACATATCGGCGATGCTGGCCAGGCGTTCCGCCGTGCGGTCGGTCGAGCCGTTGTCGACGACCACGAGTTCGGCGGCGAAGCCGGCATGGGCGCGGCACGCGGCCTGCACCGACTTGATGCAAGCCTCGAGCACGGCGACGCGGTTGCGCGTACAGATGATGAAGCTGACTTCCGGTGTCGATCGTTCCGGGCGGGGACCGGCCGGGACGGCGCCAAGCGCCGTCGAACGATCGCGCTGCAGAGGTTGGTGGGCTTTGACGATCATCCGCTAACTCAACTGATAAGATGCCAAAACCGCCGCAGCGGGCGCGGATTTGAAGAAGTATGCCATGGCGTCCGCTTGCCTGCCGGCCGACAGCGAGGCGAGGCTCAGCCAGGGCGCCCAGGTGCCGGGCCGCAGCGCATATTTCTCGCGGCGCCGGATGACGTTCCACTTCGCGGTTCGCGTCAGCAATTCATGCGTCAGGGGGGGGCTGCCTTTCGTCGGCGACGAGCTGGTAAAGGAAATAGAACAGGTTCAGCGCGCCGGCCTCGAAGCTCGGTCGCGTCTCGGCCGGCAGCGAGCGAATCCGCTCCTCCAGCGCGGCGATGAAGTTGGCTGCACGGGTAACCGTGTCGAGGCTGACCGCATCGCCGATGTCGCGCAGGTCGCGCGTGGTTTGCGCCAGGCCCTCGCGCTCGAGGTTCTCGGCCACGATCCGCAAATGGGTCCTGCGCATCTCCTTGATGTGCCGGCTGGTCACGCTTGCCTGATGGACTCGGTAGACGAGCAGGGTTTCGGGCATCATGGCTGCCGGGTAACGGCCGGCCAGCCGCCTGAAAAGATCGAAATCCTCGGCGTGCCTGTAGGTCTGGTCGTAGCGGAGAACGTCGTCTTCGATGACCTTCCTGTTGTAGACGACCGTCGGGTGCATGAAGATCGTGAAGAACATCGCCAATATGGGAATGCGGCCGAACTGGAACACCGGATCGGGCTTGCCCCTGGCGATGCGGCCGCGGATCAGCATGTCGACGCCGGCGCCGCAAAAGCCGAGCTCGGGCCGCCGCTCGAACAGCGCCACCTGGCGCGACAATCGCCAGGGGTAGGCGACGTCGTCCGCGTCCATCCGCGCGACCAACTCGCCCTGGGCTTTTCGCAGCCCTTCGTTGAGCGTCGCGACGAGGCCACGGTTTTCGCGCGAGATGATCGAGATGCGGCTGTCGGCCTTCCGGTATCGCTCGAGGATCTCGAGCGAATTGTCGGTCGACCCGTCATCGATCGCGATGACCTCCAGGCGGCCGTAGTCCTGCCGCAGGATGCTTCCCAGCGCGGCGGCGAGATAGGGCCCGGCATTGTAGACCGGCAGTAGGACGGAGACGAGCGGCGCGGCGGTCATCGTCTGGCGTCCGTTCGCTGGAGCGATGGTCCGCGGCCGTCGGGCGATCCGCCGGGATAGGCTTCCGCCGGCCTCGTGAACCAGCCGGCATGGCCGGCCTGCGCGGCATGGGCGCGCACGACATAGGGGAAGTGGCGCTTCAGGCTGTTGAGCGGCCTTTCGAAAACCAGCCAGGAAATCGAGGCCGCGACAATCGTCGCGGCGCTCGCAACCAGGAACCGCCCTGGTCCCTGCTCCGAGACATTGAGCGGAATCCAGGGCTGCGACTTGACGGCGAGCGACAGCAATATCGGATGATAGAGATATACGCCGTAGCTGATACGGCCGAAAGCAAGCAGCGGCGGCAGTTCGGCAAGCTTGCCAAGGGTGCCGCCAAAGCCGTTCGAACAGGCGGTGACGATGATCATCAGCGGCACCAGGGGCAGCACTTGCAGCAGCAGCCAGCGGGCCCATTCCAGCATCGGATCGGGAGGCGCCGGGACAAACCATTCGATCATCAGGAACGCGGCCGCGAAGGCAGGCCAGATTAGCCGCATCCATTGCGGCAGGCCGGCGCCTCTGGACCGCCAGCAGGCAAGCAGCGCGCCCGCCGCCAGCGCATCCATGGATGCCGGCGGCAGCAGGTCGCGTGCCAGCGCCGGGGTGGCGGTGACCGGCCAGTAGAAGCGATAAGCCAGCGAGAGCAGGATGACGCCGATGCAGACAGACTCAAAGCGCCGGCGCGGAACCAGCAGGACGATCAGTGGCCAGGCGACATAGAACTGCTCCTCGATGCTCAGGCTCCAGAAATGGCACAGCACCCAGGGCGTCCAGTCGTTGCGCAGCGCATACCAGAAATTCGACAGATAAAGCGCATGCCAGACCAGCGATCCCCTGGACTGTTCCAGGTCAAACAGCCAGACGAAACCCAAGACGGTAAAATAGGGAGGGAATATCCGCAGCGCCCGCCTGATATAGAAGGATCGCAACGCGGTGCCGGTTTCAAACTCGGCGGCCGAACGCGCGTCCAGCAGCAGGCGCGTGATCAGGAAGCCACTCAGCACGAAGAACAGCCGCACGCCGATATGGCCCCAGAATGAAGATCCTCCCGCCGCGAAGAAATGGGAGTACAGCACCATCGTCACGGCGACGGCCCTCAATGCATCCAGCTGGATGTCGCGGGTGTTTCCCATCAGCGGCGTCCACCTGTGTGACGTCCGCGGTGAAGCTGCCAGGCAGCCATTTCGAATGGCAGGCCAAGGCGGACGAGACCCGCCACGGCGCCATCAAACCCGCGCTTTGCGAGTCCGCTCAGGCCGGGCTCGAAATCGACGGACGGGCAGCTCAAGTTGGTCAGGCTGGCGGAATCCTTCACGGCGTATGTCCAGTCGCAAAACGAAATCCCCCAGGAGATGGTTCGGCTACCGCATTGTGCAGCGCAACACAAAAAATTTACCAAGCCGAAATACTTGTGTGAAGGAGCGATAAAGATTGACAAAACCCGCCCGATTGTCACCATTTTTGGCGATTTCGCCTAGCACTTCAACCCTATCGTTAAGCTGTATGGACCTACCCGCGTCGGTTGATTGGAAAAGCAGCCGGCTTGGAGAATAAGAAAGTCTCGAATTTTTCTTAAATCATGCGCAAAACTCGGAAATCTATATTTCGACTGTATGGATACGGTCCCGGTTCCGCAGTGAATGGAATGGAATCATTGGGTTTTGCGCAATGCAGCATGGTCGCCGGCTATTTCAGCGACGACGCCGCGCTGGCCTGGTGAAGCTGGCGGCGGCTGGCGTTGGCCGCGACTTGTCCGTCGCACCGAAGACGACCTTCTGTACAAGCCCGCCATCCCTTCTGGGTCTTGCCCCATCAGGCCGCCGCCGCTGTCTCACGACAGGCCGGCCGGTTCGGCCTATTCCTATCCCGCCCGGCGGGTTTGGCCCGGCGGCAGGGAGGATGAGCCAAAGTGACATCGATGCCGGTTGCCCGTCGCGAAGCGGCGCCCTTGCCGATCGCAGCACTGATGGGCGCCATGGTGTCGATCCAGATCGGCGCCACCTTCGCCAAGGGGCTGTTCCCGCTGATCGGCGCGCAAGGCACGACGACGCTCAGGCTCGTCGTCGGTGCGTTGATGCTGATCGCGGTGCTGCGGCCGTGGCAAATGCGGCCGTCGCGCGCCACCTTGCCGTGGCTGATCGCCTATGGCGTGACGTTATGTGCGCTGAACCTGCTGTTCTATGCCGCGCTCGCTAGGATCCCGCTTGGCATCGCGGTGGCGCTCGAGTTTTCCGGTCCGCTGCTGGTGGCGACCTTGACCTCGCGGCGGGCAAGCGACTTTGCCTGGATCGCGCTTGCCGTGGCCGGCATCGTGCTGTTGTCGCCATTCGTCCATTCGCTGCAGCCACTCGATCCGGCCGGAGTGATGCTGGCGCTGGCGGCCGGCGGTTTCTGGGCGCTCTATATCGTGCTCGCCCAGAAGGCGGGCGCCGAACTCGGCTCGCGCACCACCGCCTACGGCATGGCGATCGCCGCCGTCCTGGTGCTGCCCTTCGGTGTGGCGCAGGCGGGAACCGCGCTGCTCGCGCCGTCGATCCTGGCCAGCGCGCTGCTGGTCGGTCTGTTCTCCAGCGCGTTGCCGTTCTGGCTGGAGATGGTGGCGCTGACCAGGATGCCGGCCCGCATCTACGGCACGCTGACCTGTCTGGAGCCGGCGCTGGGCGCGCTGGCCGGCTTCGTGTTCCTGCACGAAAGCCTGACCACCACGCAATGCGCCGGGATCGCCGCCGTCATTGCCGCCGCCTTCGGCACCGCATTGACATCGCGGCCGCCGGTGCCGTCGCCGGAATAGATTTTCCAGAGACCACGGTTGCCGGGCGAGCCCGGCCGGCCAATCGCCAGCGCGAGCTCCCCTCATGGACTTCGCCAAAATACAACCCATATTGAATCCATGGAGCTTTGAGCGTGACCTTCGCGCGGGTGGCCCTTCTTGCCGCGGCTTTCGTCGCCGCTGCTGTCTTTTCTCCCTTCTCTTCGGCCGGGAGCGAGAGGGTCGCGCTGAGCGTCGCCATTGACGGCGCCATCGGGCCGGCAAGCACCAGGCAGCTCGAGGAAGCGCTTGATGTCGCCGCCCGGCGGGACGCTGCGGTCCTCATCCTTCAGCTCGATACGCCCGGTGGGCTGGTCACCTCGATGCGCGAGATGATCGCCGATATCCTGGCTTCGCCGGTGCCCGTCATCGGCTATGTCGCGCCGGCCGGTGGCCATGCGGCCAGCGCCGGCACCTATATCCTCTACGCCACCCATGTCGCGGCAATGGCGCCCGGCACCAATCTGGGTGCGGCGACGCCGGTTGAGATGGGTGGGCTGCCGTCGCTTCCGGGCGGCGACAAGGACAAGGACGAGAAGGACGCCACCGGGCGGCCGGAGGGCGACGCGATGATGACCAAGGTGACCAATGACGCCGTCGCCCTGATCCGCTCGCTCGCCGAACTGCGCGGGCGCAACGGCGACTGGGGCGAGAAGGCCGTGCGCGAAGCGGCGAGCCTTTCAGCCAATGCGGCGCTGCGGGAACATGTGATCGACTTCGTCGCCCACGACACCACCGAGCTGTTGCAGCTGGCCGATGGGCGCACCGTCGATGTCGGCGGCAAAAAGCAAGTGCTGGCGACCAAAGGGCTGCCGGTCGAGACGCTGGAGCCCGGCTGGTTCATCCGGCTTCTCTCGGTCATCACCGATCCGAACGTCGCCATCATCCTGATGCTGATCGGCGTCTACGCCATCATCTTCGAGTTCACCAGCCCCGGCGCGGTGGCGCCCGGCGTGATCGGGACCATCTGCCTCGTGCTCGGGCTCTATGCACTCAATCTCCTGCCGATCAATTATGCCGGCCTCGCCCTGATGCTGCTCGGCGTCGCCTTCCTCGTCGTCGAGACCTTCAACCCCACCGTGGTGCTTGGACTCGGCGGCGTGGCCGCCTTCCTGCTCGGCGCCACCGTGCTGCTCAAGACCCAAGGTCCGGGCTTCGCCGTGTCATGGGCCGTCATCGGTCCCGCCGCCGCGCTGACGCTTGGGCTGGCGCTGCTGACCGGCACCTACCTGTGGACGGCGCGCAAGAGCCTGCCGCGTGTCGGCGGTGAGGCCATGCGCGGACTGTCGGCCGAGATCCTCGACTGGCAGGGCGGCGAGGGCCATGTGCTGGCCCAGGGCGAGCGCTGGCGAGCGAAGGCCGACGAACCCATCGCACCCGGCGACAGCGTCGAGGTCACCGATGTCAGCGACCTCGTACTGACCGTGCGGCGGCGCGACGCCGGAAGGAATGGAGCAAGACAATGAGCATCGGTTACGTGGCCTATCTGTTGCTTGCGCTGGTCGTGGTCATGTTCCTGTCCGCGGCCATTCGCATCCTCAGGGAATATCAGCGCGGCGTGGTCTTCACGCTCGGCCGCTTCACCGGGGTCAAGGGTCCCGGTCTCATCATCCTCGTCCCCTTCATCCAGCAGATGGTGAAGGTCGATCTGCGGGTGGTGGTGCAGGACGTGCCGCCCCAGGACGTGATTTCGCGCGACAACGTCTCGGTGAAGGTCAACGCGGTGCTCTATTTCCGCATCGTCGATGCCGAGCGGGCGATCATCCAGGTCGAGGACTTCATGGCCGCCACCAACCAGCTGGCGCAGACCACGCTGCGCTCGGTGCTCGGCAAGCACGAGCTGGACGAGATGCTGGCCGAGCGCGACAAGCTCAACAGCGACATCCAGGAGATCCTCGACCAGCGCACCGATGCCTGGGGCATCAAGGTCTCCAATGTCGAGATCAAGCATGTCGACCTGAACGAGAGCATGATCCGCGCCATCGCCAAGCAGGCGGAGGCCGAGCGGCTGCGCCGCGCCAAGGTGATCAACGCCGATGGCGAGCAGCAGGCGGCGGCCAAGCTGGTTGAGGCCGGCAAGATGCTGGCCGCCGAGCCGCAGGCCATGCAACTGCGCTATTTCGAGGCTTTGCACGACATCGCCGGCGAGCGCTCGTCCACGGTGGTGTTCCCGCTGCCCGTGGATCTGCTCAGCCAGTTCCTGAAACAGCAGGGGAAGTGAGTTTCGAGGCGTTGCAGATTGGTGAAGGCAGCGGCGACAGCCAATCTCACCGCCGCCAGGGCGGCTCCGGCGCGAAGCGCTTGCCGATCCAGTCGGCGAAGGCGCGGGTCTTGGCGGCTTGTCCCTTGGCTGAGGGCGTGACGACATAGATCGCGCCTTCGTCGGCCAGCGTCCAGTCCTCCAGGATTGGCACCAGCCGTCCGTCGGCGAGTTCCCGGCCGACCAGCCAGTCGGTGCTCATCATAAGGCCGACGCCTTGCACGGCGGCCTCGACCAACACCTCGGCATCGTCGGTGACCAACGGTCCCGAAACCTCGACACGCACGCTCCGGCCCTCGCGGTCGGTCATCTCCCAGGCCGGAAAGGTCTGGAAGCCGCTGAAGCCCAGGCAGCAATGTTCGAGCAGCGCCTGCGGTGTCTCCGGCCTGCCGCTTCGGGCGAGATAGGAGGGGGCGGCGCAGAGCAGCCGGCGCCGCGTCGCCACCTTGCGCGCCACCAGGCGCGAATCCTCCAGCGCGCCGAGCCGCACGGCGACGTCGAAGTTCTCGGCGACCAGGTCGGCGAAGCGGTTGGAGAATTCGGCCTCGATGCGGACATCGGGAAATTCGGCAAGGAATTGAGGCAGCAGCGGGCCGATCCACATGCGCCCGAACGTGCCGGGCAGTGCCAGCCTGAGCAAGCCGCGCGGGCCGCCGCCGGCATGTGCCGACGCGGCGGCCTCGGCCTCTTCGACGGAGGCGAGGATGGCGCGCACACGCACCAGGAATTCGGCACCGGCTTCGGTCAGCGACACGCTGCGTGTCGTGCGGGAGAGCAGCCTGACGCCCAGCCGCTCCTCCAGCGATTGCAGGCGCCGTGACAGGATGGTGGCGTCGCGCCCGACACGCGTCGCCGCCCTGGTGAAGGAGCGCGCCTCGGCGACGGCCGCGAAGGCCGCCATTTCGGCAAGGGTCACTGGTTCGTTGGATTGCTGCATGATTCGCAGGACTCAAATGCAAAAGGCAATGATTATCCAGAAATAGCGCAGCAGCTAGATTCACTCAACCCATCAATCGTCCCAACGGAGTGAAACCATGAAAGCCATCGAACTGAGCCAACCCAGGCTAAACGCCTTCCGTGCCGCCACCATTGCCACTCCCGAACCGCAGCGTGGTGAGGTGCTGATCCGCCAGCGTGCGGCGAGCCTCAATTTCGTCGATGTCGCGGTGGCGAGCGGCAATTATCCCGGACCGAGCTTTCCGCTCATCCCCGTCGCCGACGGCGCCGGCGAGATCGTCGCGCTGGGCGAGGGGGTTACGAGATTCGTGGTCGGCGATCGCGTCGTCGCCCATGCCAAGCCGCGCTGGATCGGTGGCCGGCCGCGGCCTTACGAGATGACGCAGATGCGCGGCATCTCGCTGCCGGGTTCGCTTGCCGAATATGTCGCGCTGCCGGCCAATTCGGTCGTGCCGGTGCCGGCGCATCTCTCCTTCGAGGCGGCGTCGACGCTGCCGATCGCCGGCACCACCGCCTGGAACGCCATCCGCGCCGCCGATGTCGGGCCGGGCTCGGTCGTCGTGCTGCTCGGAACCGGCGGCGTCTCGATCTTCACCCTGCAGCTTGCGAAGGCCGCCGGCGCCACCGTCATCATTACCTCGTCGTCGGACGAGAAGCTGGAACGGGCGAAGGCACTCGGCGCCGATCATCTCATCAACTACCGCGCGACGCCCGATTGGGACGGCAAGGTGCTGGAACTGACCGGCGGCCTCGGCGCCGACCTCGTCGTCGAGACCGGCGGCACCGCCACCTTCGCCCGCGCCGTCAACGCCACCGCGCCCGGCGGCACGCTGTTCACCATCGGCTTCGTCACCGGCGCCGAGGCCACGGTCAATCTGCTGCCGATCATCATCAAGGCGCTGAAGGTGGTCGGCAACAACACCGGATCGGTGTCCGACCTTCGCGACGCCGCCCGCGCCATCGGCGCAGCTGGGATCGAGCCGGTCGTGGACAAGGTGTTTTCACAGAACGAAGCGGCCGAAGCCTACACCCACATGGCCGCCGGCGGCCTGCACTTCGGCAAGCTGGTGTTCGGGTTGGAGTGGTAGCGAAGGCTGACGCCGGAGATTGGCGAGGCGGGGGGACGGCGATCTCCCCGCCGTCGCCCCCTAAATCAGCTTCTCCAGCGTGATCGGCAAATCCCGTATCCGCTTGCCTGTCGCGTGGAACACCGCGTTGGCGATTGCCGGCGCGACGCCGACAATGCCGAGTTCGCCAACGCCCTTGCCGCCGAGCACCGAGGCGTGCAGATCGGGAATGCCGACCGAGATCACCTCGATGTCGGGAATGTCGGCATTGGTCGGCACCAGATAGTCGGCAAGGTTGTTGTTGACGATGCGGCCGTGGCGGCGGTCGACGATGCCTTCCTCCAGCAGCGCCTGGCCGATGCCCATGATGATGCCGCCCTTCCACTGGCTTTCGGCGAGTTTGGGGTTGTAGAGCCGGCCCGAATCCAGCGCCGACACCACGCGCGACACGCGCACCGTGCCGAAATCCTCGTCGACGCGCACCTCGATGAAATGCGCGCACCAGCTGTGGCGGGAATAGTCGCCCTCGGTGTGCGGCAGCGCCATGGCGATGGTGGTGTAGTTCTTGTAGCGATCCTCGGCGGTCGAATTGGCCGGCATGGTGTCGCCGGTCGCCTCGATGCGGTCGCGGCCGACGCTGCTGAGCAGTTCGGCGATCGAGAGATCGGGACCGTCGCCGCGCGGCGATGAAATACGGCCATTGGCGACGACCAGCGTGTTGGCCTGCAGCGTGTGGAAGGGCGAGCGCGGATCGCTGATCGCCAGCCCGACGAGCTGATCGAGCGCCGAGGTCGCCGCCTTGTGGACGGCGCCGGTCATGACGCCGGCCAGCCGCGATCCGCCGGCGACGCCAGCGCGAGGGAAGCGGGAGTCGCCGAGCTTCACCACGACATTGTCGGCCGGCACGCCGACCGTCTCGGCGGCGGTCTGCGCCAGGATGGTGTAGGTGCCCTGGCCCATGTCAATCGATGAGCTTTCGACCTCGACCGAGCCGTCGGCGAGGATGCGCACGATCGCCTCGCCATAGGCGCGCCGCACCGGATAGGTGCCGGCGGCGACACCCCAGCCGATCAGCTGGTTGCCGTCGCGCATCGCGCGCGGTTCGGGCGTGCGCCTGGCCCAGCCGAAGCGTTCTGCACCCGCAGCAAAGGCCTCGCGCAACTGCCTGGTAGACCAGGCTTTTTTCGCCTCCGGATCCTGCTCGGCATAGTTCCTGAGCCGAATTTCCAACGGATCGACGCCGACTTCGTAAGCGAGCTCGTCGATGGCGCTTTCGATGCCGAAGGCCGAGGGGTTTTCGCCCGGCGCGCGCATGGCGCCCGGCACCACCGAATTCACCCGCACGACATTCTGCTTCGAGGAGAAATTCGGCGTCGCGTACATGATCGAGGTGACCGATCCGAGCGGCTCGACCCACATGCCGCCCATCGACGTCTCGTTGATGCCGCGATGCACGATCGACTGGATTATTCCGTCCGCATCGGCGCCGATCGTCACCGTCTGGCGTGTCGCTGCGCGCCCGCCGTAGCCGGTGAAGGTCTGCGGCCGCGTCATCACCAGTCTCACCGGCCGGCCGAGCATTTTGGCGGCACTTGCCGCCACCGCGCCATGGGTGAGCGCCAGCGCCTTGGAACCGAAGCCGCCGCCAATATAGGGCGAGACCAACCGAACATTCTCGAACGGCACGCCGAACCATTCGGCATAGGTGCGGGCCATGCCGTCCAGCCACTGGCTCGGCTCCCATACGGTGAGCTTGTCGCCTTCCCAGTGGGCGATCAGGCCATGCGGCTCCATCGGCGCCTGGTATTCGCGCGGCGTGTTGTAGGCGGCGCAGATCCTGACCGGGGCCGAGGCGAAAGCCGCATGGGCGTCGCCCCATTCCTTGGTCATGGCGTCGATCGGAATGCCGTCGCCGGCCTTGGCGTCGTTGAGGTCGACGATGGAAGGGGTCTCGTCATAGCTGACCTTGACCAGTGCCGCGGCCGCCACCGCCTGCTCGAAGGTCTCGGCGACGATCGCCGCGACATGCTGGCCCGAAAAGGTGATGTCGCGCGCCAGCGGGCAATAGGGCAGATCGGGCGGCGGCGTGCCGAACCAGTCCGCCGCGGTCCTGAGGCTGATGATGGTGTCCGGGGTCAACACCTTGAGCACGCCGGGCGCTGCCTGCGCCTCCGCGGTGTCGATCGAACGCACCTTGCCCGATGCAATCGTGCTTTCGACCAGCACGGCGTAGGCGAGCCCTTCGAGCTGCTGCTCGACGGCGTATTTCGCGGCGCCGGTTATCTTGGCCGGGCCGTCCACGCGCGACAGCCGACCGCCAACGGAGTCGGCGCCGCCGTCGGACGCGTCACCATGTCTGATGTTGTGAACGGTCATGCCGTTTCTCCCATTTTGAGGATGGCACGGGCGACGACACGCGGCGCCAGTTCGATCTTGTAGTGGTTGGCGCCATGGTCGACGGCGCCTTCGACGGCAAGCAGGCTGGCGGCGCGGACGGCGTCCGGCTCCAGCACCTTGCCTTTCAGCGCCTCTTCCACGGCCCGCGCCCGCCACGGTTTGGTCGCGACGCCGCCAAGCGCCACGCGCAAATCCCGGATGGTGCGGCCGTCAGCCTCGAATTCGATGCCGACAGCAGCACTTGCGGCGGCGAATTCATAGGATTGCCGGTCGCGGATCTTCAGATAGGTCGAACGCCGCGCAGCGGCGGAACCGGGGATCTCGATGGCGGTGATCATCTCACCCGGTTCGATCGGGTGTTCCTTGTCGGGCGAGGTGCCGGGCAGCAGGAAAAAGTCGTCCACCAAAACCCGGCGCTCGCCGAGATGGACGATCGCGTCGAAGGCGACCAGGGCCACGGCGAGGTCACCCGGATACATGGCGATGCAGGTGTCGCTGGTGCCGAGCACGGCGTGTCCGCGGGTGACGCCGCCGATGGCCGAACAGCCGCTGCCGGGTTCACGCTTGTTGCAGGCGGGGAAATTCGAGGGATCGCGGAAGTAGGGGCAGCGCGTGCGCTGCATCAGATTGCCGCCGATGGTCGCCATGTTGCGGATCTGAGCCGAAGCCGCCTGCCACAACGCTTCGGAGACAGCGGGAAAGCGGCGCTTGATATCGGTGTGGTCGGCGACATGGCCCATTTTGGCCAGTGCGCCGATGGTGGCGCCGCGCTCGCTCACGTCGATCTTGTCCAGCCCCTTCAGATGTGTGATGTCGACCAGGCTGTCGGGTTCGGCGACGCCGCATTTGGCGAGATCGATCAGCGTGGTGCCGCCGGCGAGCAGCATGGCGCCGGGCAGGGCGGCGGCCTGGCGTGCCGCATCGAGCGACGTGGCGCGCAGGTAAGAAAAATCTCTCATGACTGGACCTCCAGGGCGGCCTGGCGGACAGCGGCGACAATGTGCGGATAGGCGCCGCAGCGGCAGAGATTGCCGGCCATGTATTCGCGGATTTCGTCGTCGGAGCCGGCGTGGCCTTCGCGGATGCAGGCGACCGCCGACATGATCTGACCGGGCGTACAATAGCCGCATTGGAAGGCATCCTGCTCTAGGAAGGCAGCCTGCACGGGATGCAGTTCGCCCTCCCGTGCAAGTCCCTCGATGGTGGTGACGGTGCGGCCCTCGACTTGCGCTGCCAGCGTGAGACAAGCCAGCACGCGCTCACCATCGACATGAACGGTGCAGGCGCCGCACTGGCCGTGGTCGCAGCCTTTCTTGGTGCCGGTCAGGCCGAGCCGGTCGCGCAAGGCATCGAGCAGCATGACACGCGGCTCGAGTTGCAGGGTGTGGCGATGGCCATTGATGTCGAGATGGACGGGAATTGTCGTTTTGGTCATGGGCGTCTGGCTCCAGTTGCTTGACGCGAGGTCGATTGAGCTGATGTTGGGCAGGCCGGGACAGCCGGCAGACTTAACGTGCCGCATGCTCGCTCCGGCCCGTATGTGTCGCTTCGGGCGTTCGTCGTTCGGAAAGCCAAGCAATTGGCTTTCCGTTCGCTTCGCGGACCACTTCTCACCCCAGCAGGTCCTCGATCCGGATCGGAAAGCGCCGGGGCCGCACGCCGGTTGCATGCCAGACCGCATTGGCGACGGCACCGGCCGTGCCGGTGATGCCGATTTCGCCGACGCCCTTGATGCCGAGCGCGTTGACGTACGGGTCGTCCTCGTGGACCAGCAGCGCCTCGACCGACGGCACGTCGGCATTCACCGGGATATGGTATTCCGCGAGGTTGGCATTCTGGATACGGCCCGAGCGCCGGTCGGTGACGGCTTCCTCATGCAGCGCGAAGGAGACGCCCCAGATCATGCCGCCATAATACTGGCTGCGCACTAGCCGTGGATTGATGACCCGCCCGGCGGCAAAGGCACCGACCAGGCGGGTGACGCGGATCTGGCCGAAATCGGGATCGACCTTCACCTCGGCAAACACGGCGCCATGCGCGTGCATGGCATAGGCCTCCCGCGACGCCGGGTCCGGGGTTCCCGTGCCACGGCCATCGATCTCGGCGAGCCCGGCGCGGGCCAGGATCTCGCCGTAGCTTTCGCTGCGGCTTTCATCGTCTCGCCGGTGGAGGCGGCCGCCGCGTGCCAGCACGCCCTCGTTGTCGGCGCCGAACAGCTGCGAGGCTTCATGGCTGGTGGCGAGAGCGGCGAGCCTGGTGATGACGGCGGCTCCGGCATTGTGGATCGCCATGCCGGCTGTCGCCGTATGACCGGAGCCACCGGCAATGCCTGCGTTGGGAAGATCTGAGCTGCCGGCCCTGAAATCGACCTGGTCGATGTCGAGCCCCAGCCCGTCGGCGGCGATCTGGGCGAAGGCGGTCCAGGCGCCTTGCCCCATGTCCTGCGCGCCGGTCTCCATCAGGCCGCTGCCGTCGGCCCTCAGCACGGCACGCGCCTCGGCCTGGAACATGATCGCCGGAAAGGTCGCCGTGCCGATGCCCCAGCCGGTCAGGAAGCCGTCCTTATCCCGCATCTGGCGCGGCTTGAGCGGACGGCGCTGCCAGCCGAAGCGCTCCGACGCCTGCGCGTAGCATTCGCGCAGCGCCTTGGACGAAAACGGCTTGCCGGTCATCGGCTCGACCTCGGCATAGTTGCGCAGCCGGAACTCCAACGGGTCCATGCCGCAGGCCGTGGCTGCCTCATCGATGGCGCTCTCCAGCGCGATCGAGCCGGTGGCTTCGCCCGGCGCGCGCATGAACAGCGGCGTGCCGGTGTCCAGCCGCACCGCCTCGTGCGAGGTGGCGATGGCCGGGCTGGCGTAGAGCGTGTGCGAGGCATCGGCGGCCGGTTCGAAGAAATCGTCGAACGTGCTCGTTGCGGTCTTGGCGTGGTGGTCGATCGCCGTCAGTTGCCCTTCGCCATCCATGCCAATGCGCAAGGTCTGGCGCGTTGGCGCGCGATGGCCGACGGGTCCAAACATCTGCTCGCGCCGCAGCACCAGCTTGACCGGACGACCGACAAGACGCGCCGCCAGAATGCCGAGCACCTGCGGCCCGGAAATCATGCCTTTGGAACCGAAGCCGCCACCCAGGAAAGGGCTGCGGATGTGGATGTCTTGCGGCGCGATGCCGAACAGGCCAGCGATGCGGCCCTGTGCCATGGCTAGACCCTGGCTCGGCGTGTCGATCGACAGGCTGTCGCCATTCCAGGCGGCGACGATCGCATGCGGCTCCATGGCGTTGTGGTATTGGGCCGGCGTCTGGTAGGTCGCCTCGATCCGGGTCGCCGCCGACTTGAGACCGGCCTCGACATCGCCTTTGTGGTGCACCGCAGGACTGCCGATGCCGACACCACCCGGCACAAAGCTCTCGGCGCCGTCGAGACCAACGCGCGGCGACTGTGCTTCATAGCGCGGCGACAGCAGCGCCGCCCCCTCGGTCGCCGCCTCCAGCGTCTCGGCGATCACCACGGCGATGGTCTGGTTCGGGTAGCGGATACGGTCGTTCTGCAGCAGGTCGAGCCGGAACATGAAGGGATTGTTCTTGGCATCCGGATCGGTGGCGAGCGGCGGCCGGTTCTCGGGCGTCATCACCTCGACCACGCCCCCGTGCGCCTTGGCCGCCTCGACATCCAGCCAAGCAACGCGGCCGCGCGCGATGCTGCTGACGGCCAGTACGGCGTAGAGCATGCCGGGCGGATGATTGTCGGCCGCGTAGCGGGCGGCACCGGTGACCTTGAGAAAACCATCGCGCCGAATCAGCGGTTGGCCGATGCTGGAGCCCTGCCGGACATGGGCGGGTTGCTGATTGAGGCTGAGTTCAAGCGTCATGGCGCACTCCGGGAATGGAGGAAAAGGGGGAGGCAGGAAGGGCTGGCACCCGTCCGGGCGTTCCCGCCAGGGCAGACATCAGCGCCCTGACCACGATGCGGCGGGCGAGCTCGATCTTGAACGCATTGTCGCCGGAGGGACTGGCATCGGCCAATGCGGCGTTCGCCGCACGGACGAAGCTCGTCTCGTCGGCATCAGCGCCAAGCAGGACCGCTTCCGCCGAACGCGCCCGCCATGGCTTGGCCGCTACCCCACCCAGCGCCAGCCGCGCCTGGCGGATCTTGCCGCCTTCGACGACAAGGGCAGCAGCGGCGGAGACGACAGCGAAGGCATAGGAGGTGCGCTCGCGCACCTTGAGATAGCGGGCATTGGCGGAGAAGGAGGCAGCCTCCACCGGCAGGCGCACCGCAACGATCAGGTCGCCGGGCTCCAGCGCATTCTCCCGCTGCGGCGTCTCGCCGGGCAACCGGTGGAATTCCTCCAGCGTCACATGGCGCCGGCCTTTTTTGCCCTCGATCTCGACCACGGCGTCGAGCGCCACCAGCGGCACGCAGAAGTCCGACGGATGAGTGGCGATGCAGGCGTCGCTCCAGCCGAGCACGGCGTGCAGCCGGTTCTCGCCACCCAGCGCGTCGCAGCCTGCGCCGGGCTCGCGCTTGTTGCAGGCGCTGGCGGTGTCGTAGAAATAGCTGCAGCGCGTGCGCTGCAACAGATTGCCGCCGACGGTTGCGGCGTTGCGAAGCTGAGCCGAGGCGCCCGACAGCAACGCCTCCGCCACCGCCGGATAGGATCTCGCGAACTCGGGATCATGAGCGAGGTCGGCATTGCGCACCAGCGCGCCGAGGCGCAGGCCGCCATCGGCCAGCCGCTCAATGCGGTTGAGCTCCGGCAGGCGCGAGATGTCGACGATACGCTCGGGGCTGGTGACGCCGCCCTTCATCAGGTCGAGCAGGTTGGTGCCGCCGGCCAGATAGGCCGAACCCGGCTCGGCCGCCGCCGCAATGGCATCGGGAATGGTGGTGGGCCTGATATAATCGAAGTTCTTCACGCCGCGGTCCTCCGATCGGATTTGGCAAGCTGTTCCTGCGCGTCCAGGATGGCCTCGACGATGCCGCCATAGGCAGCGCAACGGCAGAGATTGCCGCTCATGCCCTCGCGGATGCGCTCGGGATCGTCGCCGGCCTGCGCCTCGGCGATCAGGCCGAGCGTGCTCATGATCTGACCCGGCGTGCAGAAACCGCACTGGAAGCCGTCATGGGCGATGAAGGCGGCCTGCACCGGATGCAGGTCGTCACCGTGGGAGACACCTTCGATGGTCAAGACGCTGGCGCCGTCATGGCTGACAGCAAGCGCCAGGCAGGAATTGATGCGCTTGCCGTCGACCAGCACCGTGCAAGCGCCGCACTGGCCGCGGTCGCAGCCCTTCTTGGTGCCGGTGAGCTCAAGCCGCTCGCGCAGCAGGTCGAGCAGCGTGACGCGTGGATCGACCTCCAGTTCGTGTCGGTGTCCGTTGATGGTGAGAGTGATGGGAAGGCTGGTCATGGGCGTCTGGCTCCAGTTTGCTTGACGCGGATGGGAATGATTTGGTGCCTTGCTGGGCAAGAGCAAGGTGACCTTGTGGTCAGGTTGGCTGATCTCTCCGTATGGGGGAGATAGCACTCATCGGTCTCCACCGATCCCCAGCGGGCAGGGGAAGCTATTTTCAGCACGTGACATACCGGTTCCCCTTATTATATGATAAAGGTGCTCCACTAAAACGGAGGCGCCTCCGTTTATTACGTGGGGGCTGACCCGGCCGGGTTCAAGCCCCCGCCACACCGTGGAGAAAAAAATTGGCCGCCGAGCCGTCCGCCATCGCTGAAGAGAAGGCCGCAGAGGCCAAGCCTTTGCGCGCCGATGCGCAGCGCAACCGTGATAGGCTGGTGGAGGTGGCGGCCGCGGTCTTTGCCGAGCGCGGCATCGACGCCTCGCTGGAAGAGATCGCGCGGCGTGCCGGCGTCGGCATCGGCACGCTCTACCGGCATTTCCCGACCCGCGAGCATTTGGTCGAGGTGGTCTACCGGCGCGAGGCGGAGGCACTGTGCGCGGCTGCCGGCGAGCTCGCCGCAAAACATCCGTCCGATGTCGCGCTGGAGCAGTGGATGCAGCGTTTCGTCGACTACATCGCCACCAAGCGGGGCCTGGCAACCAGCCTGCGCATCCTGCTTACCACCAATTCGACGCTGTTTTCCGACACGTCGGGCCGGGTGTCGCAAGCCTTGCGGCAACTGGTCGAGGCGGCGGTGGCCGAAGGCACCATCCGCGGCGACGTCGACGCTTCCGATGTGCTGCACGCACTGTCGGGCATCTACTCGGCACCCGACACCCCGCAATGGCGCGACCGCTCGCGCCGGCTGGTGTCGCTGCTGATGGACGGGTTGCGGTTCGGGACGGGGAAGGCCGCGAAGGCCTGATGGTCCGCGCGATCGGTCCTGGGCAAGGCGAGAGCCTTGTGGACAGGCAAGTCCGTTGGTCATGGCGGGGCGAATCCGCACACCGCGCTTGCAACTGAACGAGAGCGGTTGTTAAATTCCTCACATTTCAGATGACCGACAGGCCCAACGTATGACTGCTCGTAAAGCGCAAAGGACAGCCCGGCTGATCCATCTGCTGTCGGAACGGCGGGTTATCCATCTGAGCGAGGCGGCAATGCTGCTCGGCGTCTCGGAGATGACGGTGCGGCGTGATATCGCCACCAATCAGGGACAGATCGCCTTCCTTGGTGGGCACATCCTGGCGGCGGCCGAGATCGATACCGACGCTCCCTACGAACTGGCGACCGCGGCCGACAGCCATGCGGCGGCGAAGCGCGAGGCCTGCCTGCACGCGGTGCGGAAGATCCGGCCCGACGAGACGATCTTCATCGATTGCGGCACGACGCTGATCCATCTGATCGACCTCATTCCAGACGATTATCGAATAACGGCAATATGTTACGCCATGAATGTCGCGGAACGCCTGACCCGCAAGGCCAATGTAACGATCATCATGCTGGGGGGGGTCTATCATCCCGCTTCGGCGTCTTTCTCGGGCACGCATGACTTCGACATTTTGAAGAGCGTCGGCATCAATGCCGCCTTCCTGTCGGCCGCCGGCGTCGATGCCAAACGCGGCGCCACCTGCGAGCATTTCCACGAGGCGGTGGTGAAACAAAAGGTGATGGGCCTGGCGCGCGAAAACTACCTCGTCGTCGACAGCAGCAAGATCGGCAAGCTCAAGCGCGCCTTCTTCTCAGCCATGGACGGTTTCGACGCCGTCATCACCGAACATGGCGAGGTTGGACCGGAATCATTCCAGCCGCCGGCCTGACTCCGTTTGACATTTCGCCGACCTGATGGAAAAGTCACAAAAAAAGTGAGAGAAGTCTCAAAGAGACGATCTGGACCGGGGTAGGGGACGCGTCAAGGGAAGGAAATGCAGGCGTCATGGTCGAACAGGGTTCGATTTCGCCATCGTCCGAGGCCCCCTTGCTGCGCGTCGAGGGCGTCAGGAAGCGGTTCGGCGGCGTCAATGCGCTGCGCGGCGTCAGTCTCGAAATCCAGTCCGGTGAAGTGCATGCCTTGCTTGGTGAAAACGGTGCCGGCAAATCGACGCTCATCAAGATTCTGAGCGGCGTGCATGTGCATGATGGCGGCTCGATCGAGATCGACGGCAGGCCTGTCTCGTTCGCTTCGCCCGCCCAGTCGCGTGATGCCGGCGTGGCGGTCGTCTACCAGGATCTGAGCCTGGTCGAATCGCTCTCGGTCGCCGACAATCTGATGCTGGGGCGAGAGCCGAAGACCCGCTTCGGCTTCCTGAAAAAACGCCAGCTGGTGATGCAGGCCGAAGCGTTCCTCAAGTCACAGAACATCCCGCTCGATGCCCGCGCTCTGGTCGGATCGCTGCCCTTTGCCTACCGCCAGATGACCGAGATCGCCAAGGCGCTGATGGGCGACGTTCGCCTTCTCATCCTCGACGAGCCGACCTCGGCGCTGACCGACGATGAAGAGAAGATCCTGTTCGAGGCGATCCGGGCGGTCGCGGTGCGGGGCGTCGGGGTGATCTACGTCACGCATCGCCTCAATGAGGTGTTCCGGATTTCGAACCGGGTGACCGTGTTCCGCGACGGGCAGAACGCCGGAACATTTGTCACGTCGCAAACCAATATGAGGCAATTGGTCGGCGCCATCGTCGGGCCGGATCACGCTGTTCTGAAGGCGGACAGCGCGGCAGCCGGGCAAGGCGTGCCGTCATCGGCTCCCCCCGGTTCGCTTGAAAAGCCGGTGCTCGAATTGAGGGGCGTCAGCAATGACAGGCTGGACCGGACCAGTCTCGAGCTGCGCAGCGGCGAAATCCACGGACTTGCCGGCCTGATCGGCAGCGGGCGCACCGAAATCCTGCAGACGATCTTCGGCCTGCGGCCCGTCCAGTCCGGCCACGCCAGCCTCGACGGCGTTTCGCTGAACAGAACCGATCCGGCCGCGGCGATACGGCAAGGCATCGCGCTGGTGCCGGAGGACCGGCACGTCCAGGGCCTGGTCCTCGAACATTCGATCGAGCGCAACCTGACCCTGCCACGGTTGCCTTATTTCTCGCGCCTCGGCTGGCTGCAGCGCCGCTCGGCGAGCGGGCACGCCGATGCCGCGATGCGCAGGCTGGCGGTCAAGGCGCCGGGCGCATCGACCACGGTGAAGAACCTGTCCGGCGGCAACCAGCAGAAGGTCGTGTTCGGCAAATGGAACGAGCCGCGGCCACGTGTGCTGTTGCTCGACGAGCCGACGGTTGGTGTCGATGTCGGTGCGCGCGAGGAGATTTACGGCGTCATTCGTGCGGCGGCGGCGGCCGGAAGCGGTGTGCTGCTGGTGTCTTCGGATCTTTCCGAACTGCTTCAGCTCTGCGACCGCATCTCGATCGTCGTCGATGGCCACATCACGAAGGCGATTTCGAGACAGGACTTCGGCAGCGCCGAGGATCTCCATCACCTCATTCAACTTTCGCAGCCATCGGAAGAGCACGCGGCATGACCGACAGCCAAAGCCCGGCAAATCCACCAATGGCAAGCGGGGCTGCCGTCAACCAGCCAGGCGGTCGCTCGGCGCTGCAGCATCTGCTTCAGGGCGAGCGCCCCTATATGCTTTACGTCGCCTTCGCCGTCATGCTGATCGTCTTCAGCCTGGCGTCGCCCTGGTTCCTGTCGATCGATAATTTTCTCAACATCGGCCGTCAGACGACGCTGGTCTCGATCATTGCCGTCGGCATGACGTTCGTCATCATCTCCAGGCAGATCGACCTGTCCGTCGCCTCGACGCTGGCGCTTTCGGGCATGAGCGCGTCGCTGGCCATGGCTTTCTTGGCCAACAACTGGTTCGTCGGCGCGCTGGCGGGACTGGGCACCGGGGCGCTGATCGGGCTGATCAACGGCGTGCTGACCACCCGCCTCGAAATCCCGTCCTTCCTGGTGACGCTGGGCACGTTGAGCGGCGCGCGCGGCCTGGCGCTGATGGTCACCAACACCAAGCCGGTGATCATCACCAACGAGTATTATTTCGCGATCTTCGGCGAGGGCGCCGTGCTTGGCATCCCGGCGCCGATCCTGTGGACGCTTGGCGTCACCATCGCCGGCATCCTGCTGCTGCACTACAGCGTCTACGGGCGGCGCGTTTATGCGGCGGGCGGCAACCCGACCGCGGCGCTCTATTCCGGCGTCCATATCAAGCAGGTCACCACGCTGGCCTTCGTGCTGACCGGCACGCTGGCCGGGCTGGCATCACTGATCCTGTCGGCGCGTTCGCACGCGGCGCGGCCCGATGTGGTGCAAGGCATGGAGCTCGATGTCATCGCCTCGGTGATCCTCGGCGGCTGCAGCCTGTTCGGCGGCCGTGGCTTCGTGCTGGGCACGCTGCTCGGCAGCCTGATCATCGGCACGCTCAACAATGGGCTGGTGCTGCTCGGCGTCAGCTCGTCGCTGCAACTCGTCATCAAGGGAGCAATCATCGTCGCCGCGGTCGCCTTCACGAGGAGGTAAGGCGCGCATCCGCGGTTATCAGCAGAAATTGCCGGCTCCAAACGGCAACGGAACCATCAACGATCAACGGAGGAAAGTCATGAAGCACTCGGCACGAATCCTTTTCTGCACATTGAGCATCGCCACCAGCGCATTCGCCCTGTCGACGTCGATCAGCCTGGCGCAGACGCCGGAGACATGCGTTACCGGCGTCGATATGGCCACGCTCGGCCCCAAGGGCATTGTCGGCCAGGGCCCGCACGGTGAAAAAGCAGCCTCGCCCGACGAACTGAAATTGAGCGATGACGAAGCCGCCAAGGTCAAGGCCGGCAAGTTCAAGGTCGGCATTTCCATGCAGACGGTGAACCTCGACTGGTCGCAGTTGCAGGTGCAAGGCATCAGCGAAACGTTGGCCAAATATGGCGTGACTGTCACCGGCGTCGCGTCGGCCGAATATCAGGTCGACAAGCAGATCGCCGATATCGAGAACACCATCCAGCAGCATCCCGACGGCATCATTTCCATCCCCGTCGATTTCACCGCGACGGCGCCGACCTACAAGAAGGTGTCGGAGGCCGGCATCAAGCTGGTGTTCATGGACAGCATTCCGGTCGGCCTTGAGCATCCGAAGGATTTTGCCTCGATGATTTCGGCCGACAGCCAGGGCAACGGCCAGATCGCGGCGCAGATCCTGTCGTCCTGCATGCCGAAGGGCGGCACGATCGGCCTGGTGAATTTCGGCGTCGACTATTTCAGCACCAACGAGCGCACCAAGGGCGTCAGCGAGTGGATGAAGAAGAACCGGCCCGACATCGTCATGAAGCAGGTCGATTTCACCGATCCCTCCAAGGTGTCGCAGATCGCCGGCGATTTCCTCACCGGCAATCCGGATGTGAAGGGCCTCTATGCGGTGTGGGACCAGCCGGCGCTCGACACACTGTCATCGATGCGCGCGCAAGGCATCGCCATTCCGATCACCACCGTGGATCTCGGCCTGCAGTCGGCGATCGAGATCGCCAAGGGCGGGCCACTCAAGGCAACCGGTTCGCAGCGCCCCTACGATCAGGGCGTCGCCGAAGCGCTGGCGATGATGAAGGCGCTGATCGGCCAGACGCCGCCGGCTTGGGTCGGCGTGCAATCCCTGCCGGTGGTGCAGTCCAACGTGCTGGAATCCTTCAAGACCGTCTTCCACAAGGATCCGCCAGCCGAACTGGTCGACGCCTGCAACGGTGCCAAGCCGAAGTGCAACTGAGGGCATGAGACAACCATGGGCACGGGGGCGACCCTGTGCCCATGGTTTTTTTGGATGTGGACGCGGCGCTTCAAGAAATCGGCCGGCAACCTTCGGCTTCATGCCAGGACGGCCATTCATGGTGAGCAAACGGTATGCTAGGCGTGATGGCTTGATTTGCTTGTCATCCACGCTTTCGAGGGCATCCGATGTATGTAGGCCGTTCCTACAAGGTGATAGATTTCGCACTTTGGTCGCGGCGCAGTGTCATCTACATGGTGGTGGTGAGCGGACTGGCTGTGGCGGCCCACCGTCTTCCGGGCGTCACCGGGTTCTCGGTGCCATGGTCGGTGGTGCTCGTGCTCGGCACCACCGTGTCACTCGTTGCCGGGTTCAAGAATTCGCAGGTGTTGACCCGCAGCAGCGAAGCGCTGCAAGCCTTTGCGCAAATTACAGCCAGCAGCCGCTTGTGGTCCAATTTCTGCAGGGACTTCAACGATGTGCCTACAGCCAGGCAACTCATTTACCGCCATCTCGCTTGGTTGACGGCACTGCGGTTCGCGCTGCGGCGGCCGATGCCATGGGAATCGATGGGGCGGGCGGCCAATGTCGAATTCCGGCGGCGCTACCACATCCAGGAGTATGCGAGCTCAATCGCCGACGAACTGCGTCCGCTGTTGGCCGAACGGGCCGACGACGTCCTGAAATCGCCTCATCCGGCGATAACCCTGCTCGAAATGCAATCGGTGCAGGTCAATGCGTTGTTCAAGGACGCCAAAATCCCTCCGCAGGTCTATAGCGAACTCGTCAAGCTGATCCGCGATTTCCATGATCAGCAGGCGCGCTGCGATCGCATCAAGAACAATCCATATCCGCGGCAATACGCCATCGTCAGCTCCATGTTCGTCATGGTCTTTTGCACCTTGCTGCCATTTGGCGTGGTTCCAGTTTTCGCGGACATGGGCAAATTGGGCGGCGCGCTCGGCCCGATCGCGATCTGGCTCACGATCCCGTTCAGCACGCTTCTGGGGTGGGCATACATGTCTCTCGACCAGGTCGGCGAGAGCAGTGCCAACCCTTTCGAAGGCAACGCCAACGATGTTCCGATCTCACAAATCTGCCGCGACATCGAGATCGAGCTGCGCACCGGGCTTGGGGAAGTCGACCTCCCCAAGCCATTGCTGCCGGTCAATGATATCGCGACATAGAGCAGCCCCACGAAGGTCCGGGCTGGATCCGGAACCGCGCATGCCGACTGAACCGGACTCTCAACGGCCAGCCGGCTGGAACAGCTCGACGAGATTTCCGGAAGGATCGACCAACAGGATTTGCGATCCGCCTGGGCCGGTCACGATATCGTTGCGGAATGACACTCCGGCGGCACGCAGGCGAGAAACCTCGCCTGATATGTCGTCGACGATAAGGTGAATGCGATTCCAGCCACCGGGCCGCGGTTGTTCGCCGTCGGGCATCGGTCGCCCCGCGGAGCTGGACGGCCCGCTGAGCAGGAGCCGCAACGATCCGCGCTTGACGTCCGCGAAAGCGGGCGCATGGTTGGAGAGAAGCGAAAAGCCCAGGTGATCGCCATACCATTCGATGGCGGCTTCGACATCATCGACCATGTAACGCACATTGACGGTGGCTTCCGACATTCCTGTCTCCCGACGTTGGAGCCGCTGGACTAAGGTGTGTTGATATTCAGGTGAGGCCGGCCTGCAAACGACGGCTCTCTGCGCTTCCGGTGCTCACGGACCCGAATGTCCGCTCCGCTCCGGTTCTCGAAAGCCATCATTTTCGGCTCAGCCTGACCTGAATCTCAACACACCTTAGCTTGAACTCCGGCGTTTTCCATGGGTGTCACGCTCGTAGCTAGAGCGGCTCGACGATTCCGCCAGGTATGATGGCGCCTGGCGACGGGTATGAAAAATTTGGCGCGCATGTCACATTGGCGGATCCTGCCTCGTCATGATGTCGGCACCAACAGAAGGAAGCCAATCATGACTGCCAAACTCGATCTCTTCGCCGCCGCCCCTTCGCTGATGAAGGAATGGCAGCGCGCGTCCTTTGCTATTTCCTCCAGCCTCGAGCCCAGCCTGGCCGAGCTGGTGAAGATCCGTGCGTCCCAGATCAACGGCTGCGCCAACTGCCTCAACATGCATACGGTGTTTGCGCGCGAGGACGGCGAAACCGAGCAGCGCATCTACCTGTTGTCGGCCTGGCGCGAGGCGCCTTGCTATACCGAGCGCGAACGCGCCGCGCTCGGCTGGACCGAGGCGCTGACGCGGATTTGCGAAGGCCATACGCACGAAAGTGCCTATGAGGCCCTGGAGGCCGAGTTCACGCCGGAGGAGCAGGTCAAGCTCACCTTGATGATCAATGTCATCAACGGCTACAACCGTCTTGCGGTCGGGTTCGGTGGCTGGGCCGATCCGGCGGCGATAAGGTCCGCGGCCAAGGCGGCGGCCGCCTGATGACGGGTGCAGGGTCCGAGCATGCGGCGGCGGCCTTCGACCCGCTGCGTCCGACGCTGATGCGCGTCGCCTACCGCATGCTTGGCTCCGTGGCGGACGCCGAGGATGTCGTTCAAGAGGCCTTCATCCGCTGGATGAGGGCCGACCGCGGCGAGGTGCGTGAGCCCGCGGCATTCCTGCGCCGCACGGTCACGCGGCTTTGTCTCGACCAGCTCAAATCCGCGCGCCGGCAGCGCGAGACCTATGTCGGTCCCTGGCTTCCCGATCCCGTCGTGGAAGAGGACGAAGTGGAAGACGTCACCTTGCCGATGATGCTCGTGCTGGAACGGCTTTCTCCGCTCGAGCGGGCAGCGTTTCTGCTGCACGATGTGTTCGGGCTGGGATTCGAGGAGGTCGCCGCCGCCATCCAGCGCGAACCCGCTGCCTGCCGTCAGCTCGCCGCCCGCGCGCGCGCCCATGTTCGCCAGGCGCGGCCGCGTTTCAAGGTGGAAAAGCAACACGGCCTCGAACTTGCCGAGGCCTTTTTCGCGGCCTCGCGCAGCGGCGACATGAAGGCGCTTGGCGCGATGCTGACAGCCGATGTCAGCGCCCATGCCGATGGCGGCGGGAAGCGTCCGGCAGCCACGGAAGTGGTGCTGGGGTTCGATGCCGTCATGCAGCAATATGAGCGTGTGGCGGCCTGGCTTCAGAAGAACCGCTCGACACTTGTTCGCGTTGGCTTCGTCAACGGATTGCCCGGCTTCGTCACGCTGGAAGCCGATGGCGAACTGCAGACGACCGCACTCGACATCGAGGACGGAAAGATCGCGGCCATCTATGTGATGCGCAACCCCGACAAGCTCAGGCACCTGCATTAGGCTGTATTGATATTCAGGTGATGCCGGCCTGCAAACGACAGCTTTCTGTGCTTCCGGTGCTCACGGACGCAAATGTCCGCTCCGCTCCGGTTCTCGAAATCCATCATTTTCGGCTCGGCCTAACCTGAATCTCAACACACCTTAGAGCATTCCAGAAAACCGTTTCACACTTTTCCTGGAATGCATTAACCCGTCGCTTCGACCAGGATCACCAGCGACTCCGGCACCACGCCATCAAAGGCCATCGCGTCGGCGGCTTTCTGGCTCTGCATCATCGCCGACAGGGCATCCATGTCCGGAACGTCCATCATCACAGCCACTTGTTTCGGATTCTGCGGATCGACGAAAGTGCGGATGTTGGTGATCCCAAGGGGGCCGAAAAGCTCCTTGCGCTTGGGCGAATTGAGCCAGTGCTTGCTGTCTTTCGTGATGTTGTGATGGCCAATGACCGTCGGCATGGCATCCTCCCCAAGGTGACGCTGGCGGTCGACATCGCCCGCCTGATGCTGCGGTCACCTTTAGAGCCAGTGAGCGCCGTTTCCTTCGGGCTGTCAATTAGCTGTTGCTGATGGATGGTCGACGCGTAAGGCTGTGGGTAGGGCAGGGCGGGTTGCCCTCCCGGTCCTGGCGTCCGAGCCCGCTCAAAGCTCAAGGCAGACCTTGCCGAAATGCTTTTGGGATTCGTAGTGCGTGAAGGCGGCGACAATGTCCTCAAGCGGAAAACGGCGGTCGATGACGGGCTTCAGACGGTTGACCTCTATCGCCCGGATCATATCCTCCTGGTCCGCCCTGCTGCCGATGGAAATCCCGCTGATGCGGATCTGGTTCGAAAACAGGGCCGGGATCGACACTTCCGCCGCAAAGCCGGTGAGGACGCCGATCAGGGCGATGTGGCCGCCCGTCCGGCAGGCGATAATCGACTGCGCCAGCGTGGCCGGGCCGCCGACCTCGATCACGTGATCGACGCCGCGTCCGTCCGTCAAATCCCTGGCGTTGCGGCCCCAGTCCGGGACGGCCTTGTAGTTGATGACGGTGTCGGCCCCGACCAGCCGGAGCTTCTCCAGCTTCTGGTCGTCGGAAGACGTGGCGATGACCCGGGCGCCGGCAGCCTTGGCGAATTGCAGTGCGAACAGCGATACGCTGCCCGTGCCGAGGACCAGCACCGTGTCGCCCGGCTTCACCTTGCCGCACACCACCAGTCCCCGCCAGGCGGTGACGCCCGTGCAGGTGAGCGTTGCCGCCTCGATATGTGTGTAGCCCGCCGGGGCCCTGGTGAAGGCGTGCGCCGGCATGCACACATACTCGCTGGCAAAACCGTCAAAACTTTCTCCCGGTATGTCGCGCCTGGTGGAGGGCGTCATGTCGCCGCCCAGCCACCAGGGGTAGAAGGTGCTGACGACGCCATCGCCGGCCTTGAACGCATCGACATCGTCGCCGACGGCAATCACCTCGCCAGCGCCATCGGACAGCGGAACGCGACCGTCGGCGAACGGCATCTTGCCTTGCACCACGAAATCGTCGCGCAGGTTCAACGAGCTGGCCCGGACCCTGACCAGCACCTCGCCCGGCCCTGGCTGGCGATGATCTTCCTCGACCAGTTTGAGGTTGTCCAAGCCACCCGGCGTTCTCAGCCTGACCAGCCTCATTGCCGGACCTGCCGGCCGGACATCACTCTCAGCCAGGTGTGAGATGGAAGGCGCTCATCATCAGATACATCGCCGGCATGCCGGTGAGGGGCGAGGCGCTGGCGCCCATGCACAGCGCGGAGGACTCGCCCTGAATGCAGGTGAACAGTGCCATCAATGCAAAGGTCGGCGCCGCGGCGAGACACAGCCAGTCGGCAATGCCGAGTGGGGCGGCATTGGTGTTTTCAGGGATCGCCTGGCTGGCGCCTGAATGGATATCGCTCATGGTGTTTATCCCTTGATGGTTAGGTCGGTGCCGAGGGCCATACGTGCGGCAAGGGTTGCGCGACGTTCCAGGACTTGGGTTCCTCGCCCCCGAGAAGCGGGGGAGAGGACCCAGGCTGGATAGGGGCCGGACGTTCCCGCCAGGTCCTTACTGGTCCTTGTCCCGGAACGCCGCCTCGCCGGCAGCCGACACCTCGGCCCATTTCTGGTCGGGCGCGGCGTCGTAATTGTCATGCCAGTTCCACCAGCTGTAGAGCGGCGTCTGCGGATAGCCTTCGGGCGAGTCCTCCCAGATCTCCTGGCGGCCGAGTGGCGTCGCGTCGAGGTAGCTCCAGACGGTACCCATCGCCTCGTCACCGCGGCTGTTGATGAAATAGGTGCGGAAGATGCGATCGCCATCGTGGATGAAGACGTTGTGGCCGTGCCATTCGTCGACACCGAAGTCTTTGTCGAAGCTGTCGGTGATGGTGTACCAGGGCATCTCCCAGCCCATCCTCTTCTTCAGCCGCGCAATGTCGGGCTGCGGTGCGCGCGAGGCGTAGGCAAGCGTGGTATTGCGGGCGTTGAGATGAGCGAGATGACCGACCTGGTCGGCGCCGAGCGAACAGCCGCGGCAGGCGTGCTCGGGCCAGCCATAAACACCGGGCTCGAAGAAGGCACGGTAGACGATCAGCTGGCGGCGGCCTTCGAACAGATCGAGCAGGCTCGCCTTGCCATTCGGCCCATCGAACACATAGGCCTTGTCCACTTCCATCCACGGCATGCGCCGGCGCTCGGCGGCCAAAGCGTCCTTGGCGCGCAGTGTCGCCTTCTCCTTCACCAGCAGTTCTTCACGCGCGGCATTCCACGCCTGCTGCGAAACGATTGGTGGGGTCTTCATTGCGGTGTGCTTGGTCATTGCTCGTCTCCTTTGTCAGTCTGTGGTTGCGCTGTTGCGGCCCATTGGTGCCTGCGGATCGTGAGGCAGGGTAGGGCGGTGAAACGCAGGGGGTGGGAGTTACAAGTGTGACGGGATTTGATTGGGCTGGCCCGCCGCAGCAGGGGTGGCGCCCGGCGCGCTCGACCGTGTCGTTCGTCACGTGGAGAGGCAGGTCATCGAAGTCAGACATTGTCAGTTATCCTTGTAAGATGCTTAATATCGATACCTGAGATGCTCAGGCTAATGAATGGCGATATTGGCGTCAACGGCAGTCTCGGGCCTCTCCCCAGTCTTTATGGCTAGGTCGTCATTGTTATCGCTGTTCTCCCTTGGCGTGCCGCTTGCTGAGCCGATACGCTTGCTGGCCGGTGGTCATGACTTAAGTTAGGGCGTGCAGTGCCGAGGGTGGGAGTTACAAGTGTGACGGGATTTGAATGGACTCGCTGATCACCGCGGCAGGGCTGGCGCTGGCGGCGGGCGATCCGCTCGGCGCGCTGGACCGCGTCGCCCTGCGCGACGATGCGCCGGCGCTGGCGCTGCGCGGCATTGCCATGGCGCAGCTCGGCGATCTCGATCGCGCCAAGGCGCTGTTGCGGCGGGCGGCGCGCGCCTTCGGCCCGAAAGAGGCGGTGGCGCGTGCCAGATGTGTCGTCGCCGAGGCCGAGATCGCGCTGGTCTCGCGTGACCTCGGCTGGCCGTCCAAGGCGCTGGATGCGGCGCGGGCGACACTGGAAAAGCATGGCGACCGGCTGAACGCCGCGCATGCCGGCCACCTCAAGGTGCGGCGCCTGCTGTTGATAGGGCGCCTCGACGAGGCTGAAGACGTGCTGGCCGGGCTCGACCCGGCGCCGCTTCCACCCGCCTCGCGAGCCGCGCACGAACTGGCCGTCGCCGGCATCGCGATGCGGCGCCTCAAGACGAGGGCCGCGCGCACGGCGCTGGAGTGGGCACGCCACGCCGCCCGCCGGGCCGGCATTCCGGGGCTGATGGCCGAGGTCGACAGCGCATTCCTGGCGCTGGACACGCCGGCGGTGCGGCTGATCGCGCAGGGTCGGCAGCGCCCCTTGCTGCTCGAGGAGGTCGAGGCGCTGCAGGCGTCGCCGGCGTTGGTCGTCGATGCCTTGCGCTATGTCGTGCGCCAGGAAGAAACCATGGTCTCGCTGGCAACGCGCCCGGTGCTGTTTGCACTGGCGCGCACGCTGGCCGAAGCGTGGCCGGCGGATGTGTCGCGGGCGACGCTTATCGCACAGGCTTTTGGCGGCAGGCACGCCGATGAATCGCATCGGGCGCGGCTGCGGGTCGAGATCGGCCGGCTGCGCGCTGAACTGCGGACGCTGGTCGACATCGGCGCGACTAGCCAAGGCTTTGCGCTGGCGCCGCGCCAGGCGGGCGAGGTGGTGGTGCTGGCGCGGCCGATCGAGGAGCGGCACGCGGCGGTGCTGGCCTTGCTTGCCGATGGTGAATCCTGGGCGAGTTCGGCGCTGGCGCTGGCGCTTGGCACCGGCCAGCGCAGCGTGCAGCGGGCGCTGGAGCAGCTTGGCGACACCGGCAAGGTGCAGTCGTTCGGGCACGGACGGGCGCGCCGCTGGATGACGCCGCCGGTGGCGGGATTCACGACCACCTTGTTACTCCCGGCACCGCTGCCGAATGGTTAGAACATGATCCCGAAAAGTGGAATCCGGCTTTCGGACCAGATCATGCTCAAGCAGACAGATAGAGGCATGGCCAACACGGTTGAGGATGAGACATGAAACATTCAGCGGCCGAAATCCTGCACGAATACGGACCCTTTCCCGGCGTGAACACCGTGCACGGGGTGAGCTTTGACGGCAACAATGTCTGGTTTGCCTCGGGCGAGAAGCTGAACGCCTTCGATCCGGAAAGCGGCCAGACGCTGCGCTCGATCGATGTCGCGGCACACGCCGGCACGGCCTATGACGGCCGGCATTTCTTCCAGCTCGCCAACGACCGTATCCAGAAGATCGATCCCGACACCGGTCAGGTGCTGGCCACCATTCCGGCACCCGGCGGCGGCCGCGACTCAGGGCTGACCTGGGCCGAAGGCACGCTCTGGGTAGGGCAGTACCGCGAGCGCAAGATCCACCAGATCGACCCCGAGACCGGGGCAATCCTGCGCACCATCGAATCCAACCGCTTCGTCACCGGGGTGACCTGGGTCGACGGCGAGTTGTGGCACGCCACCTGGGAAGGCGAGCAGAGCGACCTGCGCCGCGTCGACCCGCAGACCGGCAAGGTTCTGGAGAAGCTCGACATGCCGGCCGGCATAGGCGTCTCGGGGCTGGAATCCGATGGCGGCGACCGCCTCTTCTGCGGCAGCACATCCACCGGAGTGGTGCGGGCGGTGCGGCGACCCCGGTAAACCCTCGATCCATTGACGGCGAGGCCGTCCGAAAATCCTTACGCAAAGATCGCGATTTCAGGTCGCACCCGGCAATCTGCCGCCGTCGACTGGTCGTTTCCCCCTGTCGAACCTAGATAGGGCAGGCACGCCGGGCGGACCGCCTGGACCACTTTGCAAAGGACCTGCCATGACTGAACAGATACCATTGAACGACGGCGCCACCATTCCCCAGCTCGGCCTTGGCGTGTGGCAGGTCGACAAGGGCATCACCGCCCAGGTGGTGGGTTGGGGGATCGAGGCCGGTTATCGCCTGATCGACACGGCCGAAGGCTACCAGAACGAGGAGGGCGTGGGCCGAGCGATCCGCGGCGCCGGCGTGCCGCGAGGCGAGCTGTTCATCACCTCCAAGCTGCGCAACGGAGCCCACCAGCGCGATGCGGCCCTCAAGGCCTTCGACGACACGATGGAGAAGCTCGGCATCGAGCAGATCGACCTGTTCCTGATCCACTGGCCGGTGCCCAGCCGGGACAAATATGTCGAGGCCTGGAAGGCGCTGGTCGAACTCAGGCAGGCCGGCCGCATCAAGTCGATCGGCGTTTCGAATTTCAACCAGGACCATCTGGAGCGGATCATCGCCGAGACCGGCGTGACGCCTGTCGTCAACCAGATCGAGCTGCATCCCCATTTCCAGCAACGCGGCATCAGGGACTTTCATGCCAGGCACGACATCCGCATCGAAAGCTGGAGCCCGCTGGGCAGCGGCCGGCTGCTGAGCGACCCGACCCTATCAGGCATCGCCAGGAAGCATGGCAAATCCACGGCGCAGACGATCATACGCTGGCACCTTCAGGAAGGGCTGATCGTCATTCCAAAGTCGATCCGCCAGGATCGCATCGCCGCCAATTTCGATGTCTTCGATTTCGAGCTGGATGCGCAGGACCTCGAGACCATCCGGGGCATGGATTCGCCCGACGGCCGCACCGGCCCGAATCCCGCCACGGCGTCGTTTTTGTTCTGAGGGGGCCTGCCGCTCAGATTGATGAGGGCGCTGCCGGCGAACCTGCCGATCTCCCGCACTTGGGGGGAGAGGGGCCAATTTCCGCCCCCTCAAATCCCCGAGCCGTCGAGTTGCTGTGCGTCCTCGCCTTCCCAGGGGGCCGGCATGGAGGCGCGGCTGAGATTGGCTGTCGGCAGCGGCATCCAGCATTTCAGTTCCGGTTCGGCGTATTCGACGACACGCCCCGGCGAGGAGTCCGATGCGCGCCAGCCCTCGCTGGCGAACTGGTCGGCGCGCGACCAATAGGCAAGGTCGACTTCCGCCGGCCCCTGTTCGGACGGCCGGACCGTGACAAGGATACGGCTGCCATCCCTCGGCGCCGTCGACATGTGGCGCCATCGTTCGGGCTCGTCCATCGATTTTTCCTCCTCGCACCTGTGGCGTCGAGGTGAAGTGTCGCCTCACGGTTCGAGGCGGTCAACCCAAAGTTTGCGGCAGTGAGCCAGTCTGGACGATGTCAGAACCTGGCGGGATCAGGCGAAGTTGGCGACCGACATATACTTATTTGAGCATGATCTTTTCCGAAAACCGGTTCTCATTTTTCGGGATCATGCTCTGGAGAGGGAACTTGAAAATGTCGGTCGCCAGGGGCGGGGTTGGGACGCATCACGTTGGGGACGTGATGCGAGGTCACGCTACGCGGATGCCGGACGTCTTCAATCGGAACGCTGGCTCATGGTGAACGGCTGGTTACTATCCACAGGGTTCACCTGTCCTCGATGGTCTGGAGACGTTCGGACAGCTGTGCGCAACACGGGCCGCCCGGCCATGTGCGCTCGACGGGCTGTGATCGGGTTGATAAGCCCGTCTGCGAAAGGAGCGCCTGAGTCGAGATGACTGTTGCGATCGAAATGGGACACACGACCGCAGGCGCCCCGGCGACGCTGGATCTCGAGGAGCTGCTGGCGACCCGTCTTTTGGTGCAGGGCAATTCGGGCTCCGGCAAGTCGCATCTTTTGCGCCGGCTGCTGGAACAGAGCGCTCCCTGGGTGCAGCAGACCATCATCGACCCCGAAGGCGACTTCGTGTCGCTGGGCGACCGTTTCGGCCATCTCGTGATCGATGCCGAGGAGCATACCGAGCGCGGCCTGCAGAGCGCGGGCGAGCGGGCGCGCATCCATCGCGTCTCCACCGTGCTCAATCTCGAAGGGCTCGACGCCGAAAACCAGATGCGGCGGGCCGCCGCCTTCCTCGGCGGGCTGTTCGAGGTTGCCCGCGATCACTGGTACCCGATGCTGGTGGTGGTGGACGAGGCGCAGCTGTTCGCGCCGGCGGTCGCGGGCGAGGTTTCCGACGAGGCGCGCAAACTCTCGCTCGGCGCCATGACCAATCTGATGTGCCGTGGCCGCAAGCGCGGGCTCGCCGGCATCATCGCCACCCAGCGGCTGGCCAAGCTCGCCAAGAACGTCGCCGCCGAGGCTTCCAATTTCCTCATGGGCCGCACCTTCCTCGACATCGACATGGCGCGCGCCGCCGACCTTCTGGGCATGGAGCGGCGGCAGGCGGAGGCGTTTCGCGACCTGGAGCGCGGGCAGTTCATGGCGCTCGGCCCGGCGCTGTCGCGCCGTCCGCTCGGCCTGCGCATCGGCCCGACCGACACAAGCCCGCGCAACGGCACGCCGCGGCTGATGCCACTGCCGGAAGCAGCCCTTGAGGACGCCCGCGCCATCATCCTGGCGGCACCACCGCCCGAGACGGTGCGTGCGCCGCGCCGGACGGCGTCGCCGGACCTGCTCGACCAATTGATGGCGGCGAAATCGGCGGCGCTCGAAATCCGCCCCGAGCCGGCGGAGCCGCAAATCAGCGCCGAGGATTTGGCCGAGCGCCGCGAGCGGGTGGACCGTGTGCTGCGCGCCATCCTGGCGCAGCCCGACGCGGGCTTCCGCGTCATCGGCGTGCTCTATCAGGAGTTCGTGGTGCGCTGCCGGATCGAGGGCCTCGCCTCGGTCGTGCCGGACCTGCCGGAGTTCCGCCGCATGCTGACGCGCGCCCGCGCCGGGCTGGGCTCTGAGACGACGCAGGACGACGCGTGGCGGGACGTTTCCGTCCGCGCGTCGCTGCTGCCCGACGATATGCAGGGCGTGTTCATGATGATCGCGCGTGCGGCAAAGGAGGGCTGGCCTTGCCCGAGCGACGCGGCGATCGCCCGCGCCTATGGCTCGCACTCGCTGCGCCGCGCCCGGCGCCTCTTGACCTATATCGAGGAGCAGGGCCTGATCGTCTGCCAGCTCGACGGGACAGGCCGGCGCACCGTGACGCTAGTGGAACTCGCCTGGGCCACGGCGCCGGGCGACCCCAACGCCGGGGAGGCGGAGCAGGGGCGTTTGGCGGTGTGAGGGGGACGGCGTCAGGTTTCCGGCTCTGTCGCGAATTTTTGCGCCAGAAGCGGCCAATCGAGCGACTTGTGCGATGACTGCAATGGGCTGAACGCAGTGGGTCCGCTTGTGGTGCGGGGAAGAACGGTTGCGGACGTTAAATCTCAGGATCCGATTTCCTGAATTGACGGCGGACATTCGAAACCATGATGTTTGCGCTTCAGGGTCGGCACAACCAAGCGGCAAAATCAGGCCCGGAGCCGCCACATTCGCACACGACCTGTACCGCGCAATTCCGTTTCCGCGAGTGGGTCGCAAGCGAAATTCGGTCCAAGCAGTTTGTGAGTTGCATCCGAAATACGGATTTCATCGGGCTCCGCGGACGTTTGAATCCGTGCGGCGAGATTGACGGTGTCGCCCCACAGGTCATAGGCAAACCGCCTTTTGCCTATGACGCCGGCGACGATTGGTCCTGAGTGAATTCCAATTCTCAGTCTCAGCGGCTCTCCCGCGAAGCGTTCGCGCCTCCCTGCCTTGCGCAGTCCAAGTGCGTAGTGCGCAAGGGCTTCCGCATGATCGGATCGCGCGGCGGGCAGGCCGGCTACCACCATCACACAGTCGCCGATTGTCTTGATCTTTTCGCAGCCGTATCGTTCCGAGAGCTGATCCGCCGCCTTGAAGAAGTAATTCAAGATAGCGAGCGTCGTCACGGCTCCGACGCTCCGCGCTCTTTCCGTAAAACCGACGATGTCGGCAAAAAGCACACTCACCTCTGCGTGGTTGTCCGCAATCTGTTCGTGCGCTTTTAGCCGCTCCGCGATCGATGCCGGAAGAATGTTGAGGAGCAGGGTTTCGGCGCGCTGGTATTCACGCGACAATCCCTCCTGGCTCTCCCTCAACGCCTCGTTCGTCGATCGTAATTTCTCGTTGAGTTGACGCTCCCTCTCTTGCAGGAGCGTCATTTCATAAGCCTTCTGTTGCAGCCGCTGCCTGTTGTCGCGTTCGGCGGTGGCGTCAAGAAAGAGCAGCCACACGCAGTCATTGTCAGCAAAAAGATGAAGGTCCGCGACACGCCCGCCGGGCAGTTCGACCATGGCCATATGAAATGGAAGCTCCGGACAAGGCAGCAAGCCTTCCATGAATTCAAGCTGCTCGGCAACAGGCTTACCAACGCGAAGTGATGAGAGCCCGTAATGTTTAAGGTTGCCGCCCTTTGCAGCTATGCAAAGCTCTGCGTCAATTTTCAGATATGCGACAGAGTGCCCACGATAGAAGAAGTTGAAAATCCAGCTTCTGACTTCTCTTGGCAATCCATGCATGGTCTATTCGGTGACCATCGAAGCAAGCTGACGAAACGCATCATCGACACATTCACCCGAAAGCGCGCTTGTCAGATAGATTTGCCATCCACGTTGCCTCAGTCCGTCAATCTCACTATCCGGTATTGCCCACCGGTCGGCCAGATCGGATTTGTTGAACAGCAATACGAACGGCATAGGCCCGAATTCGGCCTCGGCCCGCTCGCGCAGTGTGAGCGCCACGGCAAGAGTTGCGGCGCGGGTTCCATCGACGACAAGTACGAGCCCGGTCGCACCTCGGACATAGCTCACGCGGAATGAGCCGATATCGTCTTCGCCGGCCAAATCCCACAAAATCAGATCCACGGTTTTATCCGGGAGTACGACACTCTTCTTGTCGATTTTCACCCCCACCGTGGTCAGGTAGGTTTCCGAAAAGATGCTTTGCACGAACCTGCGCACCAGGCTCGTCTTTCCGACAGCGAACCCGCCCAACATGCAGATCTTTTTTTGCAGCATCGTAGGCCCCGCCCTAGTCTAGGTTTACCGTAACGGAAACCCGGCGATTGGTGGAGCTCCCAGTTCGACTATTTTCAGGCACCAACGGCTCAAAAGTGCCCGCGCCCCGAACCAGCAGCAGTTCCGGAGCGACGCCGCGCTTGTTGAGAAGCGCACGAACTGTCTCGGCGCGGGCCGCGCTGATCGACGCGTTGGCCGTCTCACGGCCAGTGGCGTCCGAATGCCCGGTTAACATGAACCGCGCTGTTACGCCTAACTTGCGGGCATTTTGGGCGAGTTCCTTTATTTGATCCGCCAACCTGTCGAGAACCGGCATCTGCTCTGGTCCCGGCACAACTTTGCCGGAAGAGAAGAAAATATCGGTCGTCTGGATGGCCTCTCTCAAATAACTAAGTTCTGCAAGGTTCAGCTCACTCAGCTGCGAGACATCCAGAACCACCCCGTCCGCCGAAAGTTGCTCGGCGGCGGCCTGCGCCCGGTTGATCCAGGCGGCAGGAGCCTCACCCACGACAACGATGCGACCCTGGACGATCGAAAGCTGAACCGATTTCGGCGGGGTCAGTGACGCCGTCAGCCGCTTCACCACGAACTTCGGATCAAGGCTCTGATAGAATTGCCACTGTGAATGAACGCGGGCAGGATCAACCTCCGTTCCGGACAGCAGAGCTTGCGGGTCGGCGGCAAGCGGGTCTCTCAGGCCGGAAATGTAGAAATGTCCGCCCCTCTCCGTTTGCTGGGCGACGATGATTCCCGGTTGGGCCTCAAGTCGCGACACATAATACTGCCAGTGCTCTGCCGCGCGTGCTTCGGGGCTCACATCACGAACCTTGGAGATGTCGAATTCCGGTCCGCCTGCCGAAAGCTGTCGGGCCGCTGCGCGCGCCCGATCTATCCAGGTGTCGGGAGCCTCACCCTCGGCAACGATGCGATCATTGACGATCGAAAGTCGTACTGTATCCGGCGGATACAGCGACGCCGTCAGCCGCTTCAACACGAACTCCGGCTCAAGGCTCTGATAGAATTGCCACTGTGAATGAACGCGGGCAGGATCGACCTGCGTTCCGGACAACAGCGACTGCGGGTCGGCGCCAAGCGGGTCTCTCAGGCCGGCAATATAGAATTGGCCGCCGCGTATCTTTTGTTCTGCAACGATGATGCCCGGCTGGGTCTCCAGTCGCGACACATAGGCCTGCCAGCGCTCCGCCTCGCGTACTTCGGGGCTTACATCGCGGACCCTGGAGATATCGAAGACCGGCCCGCCTGCCGAAAGCTGCTGGGCGGCTGCCTGCGCCCGGTTGATCCACGTGTCGGGAGCCTCACCCTTGGCAAGGATGCGATCATCGACGATCGAAAGTCGTACTGTATCCGGCGGAGCCAGCGACGCCGTCAGCCGCTTCAACACGAACTCCGGCTCAAGGCTCTGATAGAATTGCCACTGCGAATGAACGCGAGCGGGATCGACCTGCGTTCCGGACAACAGGGACTGCGGGTCGGCGGCAAGCGGGTCTCTCAGGCCGGCAATATAGAATTGGCCATTGCGCATCTCGTGTTCGGCAACGATGATGCCCGGCTGGGTCCCCAGTCGCGACACATAGGCCTGCCAGCGCTGCCCGGCTTGCCAGGAAAGAAAGAACCATCCGCCTGCCGGTACCAAAACCAGCAGGACGGCAGCCACCACCAGCCACGGAAATCCCTCGTTTGAATCCTCGTGCTTCAGTTCAACACAGGTCTGTAACTGCGCCTCAACGCCGGCCAACTGCGAACTGTCGCCGTCAAACTGCTCTAGAGCCTGTGAGCTTTCATCGTGGATGCGAAGCAGTACATCGCGAATTATTTCATGTAATTCCTCTGGCGGGTTTCCGCGAATCACCGCAACCAAGGTCGCAAACGGTCCAACTTCCGACCAGAGACGAAGTTCCCCGAAACGGATAGTGTCCAGGCCGCTCTGTTCTTTCTCGTTAAATGAGTCCTTTACAAAATCTTGAATGGCGCTAAGCATCGAAGAAATTAGTTGGGGATCCTCACTCGTTGCATTTTCGGCAGCTACATGTGTAATCAAAAGTCCGGAATTTCGGTTAATGAGAAAGGCATGCTCTACTTGATAGGCAAGGGAATGCTTAAGAACAACTTCTGAGAAGCTTGTGCCTGTTCTCCAAGCTTCAAATCTCCACTTAAGTCCATGCCAGGTAAATATATGTCTTAAGGATTCATTCAGCGACTGAAAGGTCTGGTCGATCTTTTCGCCGATCGACTTGCGAATAGCCGGCAGAAACACCGGGTATAATATATCCGTCAGCGTGCGCGGGTTCTTCTGGATGGACCGTCGCACAGCCCTCTCGACAACTGGGGCAAAGGCCTCGCCGAGTTGTGCATGAGACGCCGATGCGGCTGCGCTGGGGAGAACGTCCCCCACTGCAGCCGCAAGCTGTTCAGGTTCGTCGAGCAGGTGCGTAACGCGTGAAAGCTCAGAAATTTCGCGGCCGACCAGCAGCTCGCGAAGCGTGTCCATGCGATGATCGGCGGCTGGAACGTCGAAATGCGCATGATTGTCCGGATCTACGTTCCTGGCAATTTCGACCAACAGCCTAGCCAGAGCTTCGCGATCAATCTCGGTATCGTTCGAAGCTGTACTTTGAGGAAGGCTGACTGGGTCGACGGTCGACGTCAAATTCCGATCAACTCACTTTCCAGCTGCGTTCCGAGTTGTTCTTGTTACCGACGGGATCCTGATTCAGACATTTTGCAACCTCGACAAACAGGCCAGCCAAAAGATTCCGGTCGGTCTTGACGTTGCTGAGATCGGAGAACATTTTCTCCATGATCATCTGAACGGTTTCATTCTTTTGCTTGATTTCCTCACGCAGCGAATGATCATTCCGATTCATCCGATCCGCAACGTCGCGCTCAAGCTCGCTCAATTGATCCGACAGCGCGCGCACCTGCTTTTCAAGTGCCTGATTTTGCTCGCGAAGATTCCGGTCAATCTCCTTGTCGGCCTCGGCTCGTGCGTCTTTTTCGTTCCGCAATTGCGCCGCAAGCGATTCGACCTGCTTCTTTGCATTTGACTCGTACATTTCGAGATTGCGCTTGGCCTCGGATTCGACATCCTTGAAGCGCTGCAAGAACCGTTCTTCAAGCTTGGAAAAACGGCGGTCATAGTCCTGCATCTGGTTGCCGAACAGCAGATCACGTATCTTGTCGACACCTACAGCGTCGCCGGAGCCTCCGCCCTCGCGAGCCTGGGCCGCCATGAAGTTCAGCCCGTTTCCCTCTGCATTACCCATCAGATTTACGTCCGCTTTAAGTGCTGGAGAAGCGGCATTCGCAGATTCCTTGGCCATCTTTTTGCCCCAATTGCAACATTGCAAAACTCGGAAACGGATAAATATGTCAGTAAATTAGCTGGGCTGCAAGTTGGATTCTTCCCAGCTTAAGCCGATCCCTGCGTCCCTTTTTTGCCTCGTGAACCAGCAACAAATACCCGAGTTCCGATTGGTGTCACTCTGGTATCTCTTTGTAGTAGCGGCCAAAACCAAATAACTCAACCGACCATTTGACAAAACCTACTTGTGAATGGAGTAATACAACGTCGGTTATAGCTGCAGAAGCGAAAGTCAGTTGCGCATGCTATTTCGATGCATCGCGACTCGCTGACATGCCGGCGCACATACTGCCTCACATCCGGCTGTATACTGCGACCATCGGCTTCCGATGCGGGCCCAAAGCCAGAAGGAAGGTCTTCTTTCGGGACGGAGAATGGCTGTCCGAGATGCAGGGGACAGCGACCGTTGTCGGCGCAAAGCTGCCGGTTGCCTCGGTGGCCGAAACGAGGCGCGACGCGGACATTCGCTTCCGCGGCCGCCCCCTACCTTTCCTCCACAATCCTTAAATACGCCGCCGTCACGAACAGCACGATCAGCCCGAACAAAATCCGCCTTGCCCCCGCCGGCATTTGCAAGATGGTCAGCAGCGTTGTCAGCACCGTCAGGATCAGTCAGGCCGTTGCCGAGCCAGGCGAGGGAGTCGGGGATTTTTGCGCCCGTGGAGTAGCGCCGTCCCAAGTGTCTCAAGGGAGGCGGCAGCGCTCACCGGTTCGCCCCGATCACCCACTGTTCCTGGTCGACAAGCGTGCCGGTCATCGGTCCCGCCGCGTCGGAAAGCAGGAAGGCGGCGAGGTTCGCCACATCGCTCGTCGAGAACAGGCGGCCGAAAGGCTGCGACGCGTTGGCCGCGTCGAGCCAGCCCGGACCGTTGCCGAGCGTGTCGGCCTGCATGGCGCGTTCGGCCGGCGTGTCGGTCCAGCCGACATTGATGCCGTTGACGCGGATGCGGTCGAAGCGGTGGGCGTTGGCGGCATTTTTGGTCAGCGTGGCCAGCGCGCCCTTGGTGGCGGAGTAGACGGCGAGCTCCGGCGAGCCGCAATGCGCGTTGATCGACAGGATGTTGACAATGGCGCCGCCCTGGCCGCGCTTCTTCATGTCGGCGATCGCCGCCTGCATCAGGAAGAAAGGCGCGCGGGCATTGACGGCGAACAGCGATGCCCAGTCGTCGAGGTCGGCATCGAGGAAGGACGCGCGGTCGGTCAGGCCGGCGGCGTTGACCAGCGCGTCGATGCGGCCGAAACGATCGATGCAGGCTTGCGCCAGCAGGGCAGGGGTTGTCGGGTCGAACAGATCGGCGGCGACAAAGACGGTCGGCGTGCCCAATTGCGAAAGCTCCGCCGCCACCTCATCGCCGCGCGCCGCCTCGCGGCCCGTGACCAGCAGGCCGCCGGCACCCGAACGCGCGAGTGTTTCGGCAATCGCACGGCCGATGCCTTGCGTGGCGCCAGTGACCAGCGCCACCTTGCCGTTGAGCTGAAGCTCCATTCCTCCTCCGCCCGCGCTTGCGTGTCGGCCCCTCCGGCGACAGACCGTCCCGATGTTATGCCTGCCCCACTCATGATTTCAGGCTAGCTCGGCACGATCGTTTTACAATATGGAAATTGGAAATCGTGTTCGACTGGAGGGCCGTGGTCTCCGGGAAAGGACATGAACGGTTCAAAGGTAGCCGCTCGACGGCGGGCGAGGAATTAGCCGGATATCGGGCTCAGTCCTCAAACAATCCGCCCTGGAGGAGCGCGCGCGGCGCAGGTGCCCGTGCCGAGGCTGATGGCTGGGAGCGCAGGTTCAAGAGGAGCAGTTGCCTCTGCCCATGCGCGTTGCCGTCAGCAGCGCTCACCCCGTCCTGCCCGAATATCGCCTCTGCGCATCCCCTTCCGGTTAAAAAAGTATCATCCGCTGTTCTGAATCGAGGTGGCGCCTCAAGTCATGAGCCGGTAGCGTGGTTTCGAAATGCAGAGCCGAAACCAATTCGGCCGGTTTAGGGAATGTGGGCCGAACGCGGCGATCCGTGCCGGCCCGGAGGAAACGGACATGGAACCGGACCTGGAAGTTGTCCAGATACGACGCGGTGAGTCCTTCAAGGCGTGGTCGCATGGCTATCCCTTCCACACGGTGCGTTGGCATTTCCATCCCGAATATGAACTGCATCAGGTGATCTTCACCAACGGGCGCTATTTCGTCGGCGACTTCATCGGCGAATTCGAGCCGGGCAATCTGGTGCTGACGGGTCCCAACCTGCCGCACAATTGGGTCAGCGATATCCCGAGGGACAGCTCCATTCCGCTGCGCGGCCGCATCATCCAGTTTTCGGAAAGTTTTATCGGCGATGCCATGCATGTGCTGCCGGAACTGGCGGGGCTCGCGCCTCTGCTCGAGGCCTCGCGGCGCGGTGTTTTGTTTTCCAGCCGCACCAGCAAGGAACTGGCGCCGCTGATGGAAGAAATGATGCAGGCGCAAGGCGTGCGCCGCATCGAGCTGTTCATGATGATATCGGGCCTGCTCAGCCGCGCGCAGGAGCTCCAGTTGCTCGCCAGCGCCAGCTACCGGCCCGACCCCTCGGGCTACATGACCGCCGGCATGAACAAGGCGCTTGCCTATATCAGGGAGAACCTAACGCAGCTTTTCGACGAGGCGGACCTGGCGGCCATTGCCGGCCAGTCGACCGGCGCCTTCTCGCGCTCGTTTCGCCGCCACACCGGCATGTCGCTCGTGCAGTATGTCAAGCGGCTGCGCATCAACCTCGCCTGCCAGATCCTGATGAGCGACGAGCAGGCCTCGATCACCGACATCTGCTACGAGGTCGGCTTCAACAATCTGTCCAATTTCAACCGGCAGTTTCTAGCCGAGAAGGGCATGCCGCCCTCGCGTTTCAGGCGCCTGCTGGCCGACAACATCAACGCGGGAAGAGCCGCTTAACGGAGGAGCCAGGGAGGAACCAAGGGAGGAACCAGAATTTTTCGCATGACAACGTGGGCCGCCATGAAGCGGTCCGCGATGGAGAGCGCTTGTCCCGAAAATCCTCCCTTGGCGGAGGATGTCGGCGCGGCCAAAAAGCCGGCGCCGGGCCCTGGTTCCCAATGGCAGTTGGGGCGAGGGCGGGGGCGTATCTTCGCACAAAAGCAGTCAACGACCTTCTTACAACCATATCCAGAAACGGAGAAGACCGAATGACCCGATTTTCATCTTCACTGAAGTCCGCCGGCATGGCAGCGCTTGCGCTGTCGCTGCTGGCCGGCACCGCCGCGATCGCCAGGGCCGCCGAGGTCACCGACGCCACCGTCGCCTTCCTGATGCCCGACCAGGCCTCGACCCGCTACGAACAGCACGACTATCCCGGCTTCGCCGCCGAGATGAAGAAGCTGTGCCCGGGCTGCAAGGTGCTCTATCAGAACGCCGATGCCGACGCCTCGCGCCAGCAGCAGCAGTTCAACTCGGTGATCTCGCAGGGCGCCAAGGCGATCGTGCTCGACCCGGTCGACTCGACCGCCGCCGCCTCGCTGGTCAAGCTGGCGCAGAGCCAGGGCATCAAGGTCATCGCCTATGACCGGCCGATCCCGACCGCACCGGCCGATTTCTATGTCTCGTTCAACAATGAAGGCATCGGCAAGGCGATCGCCGACTCGCTGGTCGAGCACCTGAAGGCGCTGAAGGTCGACCCGGCCACCGGCGGCGTGCTGCAGATCAACGGTTCGCCGACCGACGCGGCGGCAGGCCTGATCAAGAAGGGCATCCATGAAGGACTCGACAGCAGCGGCTACCAGATCCTGGCCGAATACGACACGCCGGAATGGGCGCCGCCGAAGGCGCAGCAATGGGCCGGCGGCCAGATCACCCGCTTCGGGCCGAAGATCCTCGGCGTCGTCGCCGCCAATGACGGCACCGGCGGCGGCGCCATCGCGGCGTTCAAGGCGGCCGGTGTCGATCCGGTGCCGCCGGTGACCGGCAACGACGCGACGATCGCCGCGCTGCAGCTGATCATTGCCGGCGACCAGTACAACACTATCTCCAAGCCGAGCGAGATCGTGGCCGCGGCAGCCGCCAACGTCGCCATTAAGCTGCTTTCGGGCGAGACCCCGAAGGCCGAGATGACGCTGTACGACACGCCCTCGCAGCTGTTCACGCCGGCGGTGGTGACGCAGGAGAACCTGAAGGCCGAGATCATCGACAAGAAGATCAACACCGCGGCAGAACTCTGCGTCGATCGCTACGCGGAAGGCTGCAAGAAACTGGGCATCGGGAACTGACCGCGACCGTTGCCCGCTCCGCCGCCTGGCCGCCGAACAATAAGCCAGAGCTCCACCCCGAACGCATCGGGGTGGAGCTCCGGCGGCGGCCAGGCAGCGCTCACCCGCTTTTTTTGAACCGGTCTTTTTTGAAAGGTGTTCCAGGCATGGTCGATATCCCGGACGAACCGGTTCCGACAGGCGAGCTGGTGCTCAGCCTGCGCGGCATTTCGAAGAATTTCGGCGCCGTTTCGGCGCTCACCGACATCGATCTCGATGTCCATGCCGGCGAGGTGGTGGCGCTGGTCGGCGACAATGGCGCCGGCAAGTCGACGCTGGTCAAGATCCTCGCCGGCGTGCATCAGCCGAACTCGGGAACCATCAGCTTTCGCGGCAAGCAGGTGACGCTGCCCGACCCGAGCGCCGCGCTGACGCTCGGCATCGCCACCGTGTTCCAGGACCTGGCGCTGTGCGAGAACCTCGATATCGTCGCCAACATCTTCCTCGGCCGCGAGCTCAACCCGCTGCGGCTGGACGAGGTGGCGATGGAGGTGCGCGCCTGGACGCTGCTCAACGAGCTGTCGGCGCGCATTCCCAGCGTCCGCGTGGTCGTCGCGTCGCTGTCGGGCGGCCAGCGCCAGACGGTGGCGATCGCCCGCTCGCTGCTGCTCGAACCCAAGCTCATCCTGCTCGACGAGCCGACGGCGGCGCTCGGCGTGGCGCAGACCGCCGAAGTGCTCAACCTGATCGAGCGGGTGCGCGACCGCGGCCTCGGCGTCGTCATCATCAGCCACAACATGGAGGATGTGCGTGCGGTGGCCGACCGCATCGTCGTGCTGCGGCTTGGCCGCAACAACGGCATCTTCACCCCCGACGCCTCGAACCAGGAGCTGGTCAGCGCCATCACCGGCGCGTCGAACAATTCGGTGTCGCGGCGTGCCGAGCGCCGGCAGGCGCGACAGGATCACATTGGCCGGCACGACCAAACCCAGGAGCCACGCCCATGAGCCGCCAAGTGGAGCAGGCCGCCCCGGTGCCGCCGCAGCTCGACCGCGCCGATGTGCGCGTCAAGCACGAGGCCGGCTTGAGCGGCAGCATCCGCGCCTTCTTCGACCGCGTGCGCTCGGGCGATCTCGGCTCGCTGCCGGTGATCGTCGGGCTGGTCATCATCTGGACGGTGTTCGCCAGCATCAACCCGATCTTCCTGTCGAGCAGCAATCTGGTCAATCTGCTGTTCGATTCCTCCACCGTCGGCGTCATCGCGCTCGGCATCGTCTGCGTTTTGATGGTCGGCGAGATCGACCTGTCGGTCGGCTCGATCAGCGGCTTTGCCTCGGCTCTCGTCGGCACGCTGTGGGTTAACCAGGGCTGGCCGGTGGCGCTCGCCATCCTTGCCGCGGTCGCCGTCGGCGGCTTCATCGGCGCGCTCTACGCGCTGCTGTTCAACCGGCTCGGCATGCCGAGCTTCGTCTCGACGCTGGCCGGTCTTCTCGCCGTACTTGGCCTGCAGCTCTACATCCTTGGCTCGACCGGCTCGATCAACCTGCCTTACGGCTCGAACCTGGTGAATTTCGGCCAGCTGCTGGTGATGCCGAAATTCGTGTCGTTCGGGCTGGCGGCGGTTCCCGGCATCGTCATGCTGGTCACCGGCCTGCGCACCGTTGCGCGCCGCCGCGCCGCCAACCTGTCGGCGCCCTCGACCGGCGGCCTCATCACGCGCGCGGTGGCGATCACGGTCATGACCGAACTCATCGTCTTCTATCTCAACCAGGCGCGTGGCATTCCGTGGATGTTCGGCCTGTTCGTCGGTCTGGTCATCGCCATGCACTACGCGCTGACGCGGACGAAATGGGGCCGCTCGATGTCGGCGGTCGGCGGCAACCGCGAGGCGGCAAGGCGCGCCGGCATCAACGTGCGGCTGATCTATTCCAGCGCCTTCGTGCTGTGCTCGATGCTGGCCGCTTTCGGCGGCGTGCTGTCGGCGGCCCGCCTTGCCTCGGCCAGCCAGCAGGCCGGCACCGGCGACGTCAACCTCAACGCCATCGCGGCGGCCGTCATCGGCGGCACCAGCCTGTTTGGCGGCCGCGGCAGCGCCTATTCGGCGCTGCTCGGCATCATCGTCATCCAGTCGATCGCCAGCGGCTTGACGCTGCTCGATCTGTCCTCGTCGCTTCGGTACATGATCACAGGCGCCGTGCTTGCCATCGCAGTCATCGTCGACTCGCTGGCACGCCGTTCTCGTGTTTCGCATGGCCGGGCCTGACCCCCTCAACAGGAAGAGAGATATGAGTCAACTGTCCGGAAAAGTTGCAGCCATCACCGGTGCCGCGTCGGGGATCGGCCTCGAATGCGCCAGATATATGCTGGCGGCGGGCGCCAAGGTGGTGCTGGTCGACCGCGCCGAGGCGACGTTGAACAGCCTGTGCGCGGAGCTTGGCCCCAACGCGATCCCGCTGGTGATCGACCTGACGCAGCCGTCAAGCGTCGCCACCATGATGCCGCAGATCCTGGAGAAAGCCGGGCAGCTCGACATCTTCCATGCCAATGCCGGCGCCTATGTCGGCGGCGAGGTGCTGACCGGCGATCCCGATGCCTGGGACCGCATGCTGAACCTCAACATCAACGCCGTCTTCCGCTCGATCCACGCGGTGCTGCCGCACATGGTCGAGCGCAAGACCGGCGACATCATCGTCACCAGTTCGATCGCCGGGCTGGTTCCGGTGGTCTGGGAGCCGATCTACACGGCCTCCAAGCATGCCGTGCAGGCCTTCGTCCACACGGTGCGCCGGCAGGTTGCCAAGCACGGCCTGCGCGTCGGCGCGGTGGCGCCCGGCCCGGTGGTGACGGCACTGGTCGACGACTGGCCGAAGGCCAAGCTCGAGGAAGAGCTCGCCGCCGGCGGCCTGATGCAGCCGCGCGAGGTGGCCGAGGCGGTGATGTTCATGCTGACCCGGCCACGCAACGTGACGATCCGGGATCTGGTGATCCTGCCGCAGAGCAATGATTTGTGAGGGGAGTAGGCAGTAGGCAGTAGGCAGTAGGCAGTAGGCAGTAGGCAGTAGGCAGTAGGCAGTAGGCTCGTTCTGCGGCCCATATCTAGCCCAGTCGCTGTTCACCTGCGCACTATTCCCCTACTGCCTACTGCCTATTCCCTATTCCCTATTCCCTACTGCCTGAACCGGAGGTTCCCAATGCCCCACTATCTCGGCATCGACGTCGGCACCGGCAGCGCCCGCGCCGGGGTGTTTGACCACACGGGAAACCTGCTCGCCTCGGCCAAGCAGGATATCGAGGTCTGGCGTGAGGCCGGCGACATCGTCGAGCAGTCGAGCAACGACATCTGGCGCGCGGTGTGCACGGCCACCCGCGCCGCCGTCGCCCAGGCTGACATAGCGCCCGAGGCGATCGTCGGTATCGGCTTCGACGCCACCTGTTCTCTGGTGGTGCTGGGCGAGGGCGGCGTGCCGTTGCCGGTCGGTCCGTCGGGAAACCCGGAACGCAACATCATCGTCTGGATGGATCACCGTGCGGTCGAGCAGACTCGCCGCATCAACCGCAGCGGCGCAGCGGTGCTGAACTATGTCGGCGGCGTCATCTCGCCGGAGATGGAGACGCCGAAGCTTTTGTGGCTGGCGGAAAACATGTCCGCCACCTTCAGCGCCGCCTGGCAGTTCATGGACCTTGCCGACTTCCTGACCTGGCGGGCGACCGGCAGCCTTGCCCGTTCGGTCTGCACGGTGACCTGCAAATGGACGTATCTGGCGCATGAAAGCCGCTGGGACGAGGCGTATTTCCGCAACATCGGCCTCGGCGCACTGGCTGACGAGGCGTTCGCGCGCATTGGCACCGAGATCGTGCCGGCCGGTGCCGCACTTGGCGGCGGATTGACCGCGCAGGCTGCGGCCGACCTTGGCCTTGTCCCCGGCACCGCGGTGGCCGCCGGGTTGATCGATGCGCATGCCGGCGGCGTCGGCACGGTCGGCGCGCGCGGCGAATTCGGCAGCGTTCTGTCCCGCATGGCCTACGTCTTCGGCACCTCGGCCTGCACTATGTCGTCGACCGCCGAACCCGCCTTCGTCGACGGCGTCTGGGGGCCGTATTTCTCGGCCATGGTGCCGGGCCTGTGGCTGAACGAGGGCGGCCAATCGGCGGCGGGTGCGGCCATCGACCATCTGGTGCGCATGCATCCACTGGCTGGCGAAGCGGCGGCCAAGGCGCAGGCCGAGGGTCTCAGCCTCAGCGCCTGGCTGGCGCTGCAGGCGCAAAGCCGCAACGGTGCCGTGGCCACGCCGGCGCTGGTCGGCGACATCCATGTCGTGCCGGAATTCCTTGGCAATCGCGCGCCTTTGGCTGACCCGGATGCGCGCGCGCTGATTGCCGGGCTCGATCTCGACAGCAGCCTCGACAGTCTGGTCGGGCTTTATGTCGCCGGGGTCTGCGGGCTGGGTTATGGCGCGCGTCAGATCGTGCGGGCCGAGCATGAGAAAGGCATTCCCGTCGACACCATGGTCGTCAGCGGCGGCGCCGGGCAAAGCCCGCTGGTACGCCAGTTGCTTGCCGATACCACGGGCATGGTGGTGGTGGCGTCGACCTCGCCTGAGCCGGTACTGCTGGGCTCGGCGATACTGGGCGCCGTCGCCGCCGGGATCTACAAGGATCTGGTGGGCGCCATGGCCGGCATGTCGGAACTCGGCGAGGTCTATCATCCCGACGCGTCATTGGCCGGCTGGCACGCCAAGCGCTTCGCGGCATTCGAATTGCTGCAGCAGGCCGGCAAGGCGATCAGGAGCTGAGAGGCAATGCGAACCAGTCGCCGGTCACTTGCGTTCCGGAGCGCCGATGCTGGTCCGGCGTGTCATAGACGACAAGGACACCGGGCTCGTCATTGCGGGTGAAGGGACACAACCCCTCGGGGTGTTCGTGACTTATGGCCCACTCGTGCAGCACATCGGCGGTTTCGACTTCGCCAGAGGCCGACGGCCGCCATCGGTAGATGCGAAATGGTCCATCCGCTCCGGTGACCGGGCCGGCCAGAACCAGGATCGTGTTGCCGTCGCGTGCGAGATCGCGCACGCCGAGGCCCTTGAAATCAAGCATGTGAAGGTGCGGATCGCCATCGACGGTAGCGCCCTTGCGCGGCAAGGAGACAACCACCGCATGACTGTCGATGACCGGGCCCCGCAGGCCGAGCAAGACCTGCTTTGGAAGGACCGTCATCCCCTCAATATCGAGGCCGTTCTCCTTGCTCGGAAGATTGAGAAAAGCGGACAGGAACGGGTTGGCGCGCAAGCAGCGCCGCAGGCTGCCCTCGCTGGTATAGGGCAAGGCGGTTGCCGTGCCTGGCTTCAGCTTTCCATGTCCATCCAGTTCAATCGAGCCCAGAAGGTGCCGGCTGGGACGACGTCGAAAGCCGGGGTCGAGGATGCCTGGAACCTTCGGCTCGCGCCTGACACGGCAATGCGAGCCACACAGCCAGAGCCTGCCATTGGCGACGTCGACGGATTCCAGATCGGCCTCATGGCCTTCGGGCAGGCCGGCGAAGAAATCGTCCAAAACGTATTGCCTGTCGAGCATGAAGCCAGCTTCGGTGATCGAAAGACATTCGAAAGTCCGCCCCTCATCGGAAACGGTCCATGCAAAGTCGCCGTCGATGGCGATGCCGGAAATATTCGACATCACCGCATCGATGTTTCGGGCGTTTGCGTAATTGAAGACGATGTCTCGCACCCGATTAAGTCGCGTTTCAAGCAGTGCCATATCCGTTGTCCCTGAGTGGATATTGCGATCTTCCCGATCTCATCGGGAACTTGTTCCAGATGGATCCGTTGCCGGCCGACACCGCAAGGAGTGCACCATAGGCAGGTTTTTCAAGAAAAACGAGAGACGGCTAAATGACTATACCAAAAAATACAATTTGATAGGAAGAAATGCAACCGTGTATTGCGTCTATGACTTCCATTCCAAGGATTGGCAATTGCCATGGCCATCGATAAGATCATCGCCTCGGGTGGTGGAGCAATCAAATACAAGTACACCAAACGCTGGAGGGGCGGGCGATGGGTTCAGAAACAGACGACTCTCTAAAGGACATTGTCTCAACCCAGTCGGAGGCACTTTCGACCGCAGTCGAGAAGGTCGCCAAGGCGGACGCCGTCTATGTCACGCCTGAAGGCCGGAGCAGGCGGCGCGCGCGGGCGAGAGCGGACAAGCGGTTCGATCTTCGCCTGAGCCTCCTGGAATCGCCGGAAAGCGATCCCAAGGGCTTCGAGCGGATAGTCGGCGACAGCGACCTCATGTCGATCAATTTCCTCGATCGCGGCAAGAAGGCAGCCGCGGCCGTTTGCCGGATCAAGGTTCCGAGCGATGGCGGATTTTGGTACGGGACGGGCTTCCTTGTCGGCCCGCGCCTCCTGCTCACCAACCATCATGTGCTTGGCAATGCCGACGAGGCGAGTCAGTGCAGCGCCGAGTTCGGCTATGAGCACGATGTAGACGGTGTGCTGAGCGAGCCGGTTCGTTTCAATCTGCGCCCGCACGAGGTTTTCTACACCAATGCCGAGCTCGACGTGACATTCGTTGCGGTCACGCCGCTGTCGGATGAAGGTGTGCCGCTGCACCGCTATGGCAGGTTGCCGCTGATCCCGGTATCGGGCAAGGCCGTCGACGGCGAATGGGTGACGATCATCCAGCACCCTGGCAGCGAGCCCAAGCAAATCGCCATCCGCGCCAGCCAGATCATAACACTCGACCCGAAACTGGCTCTCCAACTCCGCATCGATCTGGATCGGTTCATTCATTATTCGACCGACACCGAACCCGGCTCATCGGGGGCGCCTGTCCTCAACGATCAGTGGCAAGTGTTGGCGTTGCACCACAAGGCGGTTCCGGCGCCGGGAAGGTTGGGAAAGCCGGGAAAGGCCGCCAAACAGCCGATCTGGGTTGCCAACGAAGGAATTCGAATAAGCGCGATCTTCAAACAGCTCGAATTCGAGCGGTTCACAACGCCACAGGCAGGGCTGGTGCTCGACAGGCTCGATATGTCGCTTGGCCTCACTGCCATGTCGCAGGCTGCCGCCATGTCACAGGGAGCGGTCGGCGAAGCGGCATTCGAAGCGGATCGAAAACCACTCGACCCCGTGCGCTGGGTCAATGTCGCAGGCTATGATCCGGCGTTTCTGGCCCCGTTGCGCATCGATCTGAGGCGAATCTACCAGCCCTTGCTTGCTCAAAACAAGGTTGCGGCCTTGCTGGACGGTTCGAGACATGAGCTTGCCTATCACCACTTCTCGTCGGTCATCCACGCCGGGCGCAAATTCCCGCTGATCACCGCGGTCAATATCGACGGCAACGCATTGGTCCATCCCGGCAAGCGCAAGGACACGTGGCGTCGCGACGCGCGGATCGCCGATGAATTTCAGCCGGATGGCGATTTCTACGAAAAGGCCAAGGGATCCGATCCAGTCCAGTTCAGCCGCGGCCACCAGGTGCGCCTGCTCGACCCTTGCTGGAGCCCATTGTCGAACGCGGCACAGGCACTCGCCGAATCCCAGCTCGGCTCCGAAGACACGTTCCACTACACCAATGCGGCGCCGCAGGTTCAAACCTACAACGACATCGATTGGGGCAATCTGGAAGATTATCTTCTCGACAAGGCGCAAACCTCCAAGAAGCGCCTCACGATCTTTACCGGACCGATCTACCGTGACGACGACCCGCTTTACGGGAGGACCCGCAAAGGCGGCCCCTGGCAGATTCCGCTGTCCTTCTGGAAGGTCGCGGTGCTCCAGAAATCGGCCACCAAGCCCGTCGCCGCCGCCTTCATCGTCGGGCAGACGCAATATGTCCAGGCGCTCTATGAGGCCAAGGTCTTCTCCGGGCTGAAGCCGTATACGGTCGATGAGATGCGCAACCGGCTCATTCAGACGACCGTCGTTTCAATCGAAACCGAAACCGGCCTCGATTTTTCGGCGGTCCGGTCGCTCGACGCGCATGGATCGCTCGAAGCGACGCGGCAAACCAGATGGATCAACGACATGAGCGATGTCCTGATCTGATCCGGTGTGCCGCGATCTCATTGAACAGACTGGATGAGCCATAGGAGAGCCATAAGGTTGGCGAGCGATGCGCCGGCCGGGCCGAAGGTTTTCATCCGATCATCGATGGCGGTGCCTATGACAGCGTCCCCAGCCTGCACAAGGATCATTATCCAGGCGACGGCTTCAAGCCATTCCACAGAACCTGTAAAAAATGGCACGGCGCTCGCGACTACCAAAGCCACACTGCGTGCACAACCGTACAATGCCATTGTCCGGGCGTCGCCGGTTGCGTTCTTAGCGGCAGCCAAGGAGAAACCGAGACTGACAACCGCGCTGAGAGCTGTGACCAACGCGCAAACGATGAAGGGTGCGAACATCGGATTCCATGGCTTGTGGCCGCTACACCTTACTCGAATAGCCAGGGCGGAAATCAAGTCACTCTTTGCCGCCGCCAGTTATGACGCCTTGCGCGGTCACATGCAGGACACGATGCCCTTCGACTGCCCTCACAGCTCCTTCTGCGCCAGTTCCCTGAACTCGTCGGGAACCGCGCGTGCCGCCTCCAGCGCCACCGTGCCGTAGCCGACCGCCTGTTTGCCGAAGCGCTCGCGGATCTTGTCGATGGCGCGGTCGGCGCCGAAGCGCGCCAGGCCTTTGCGCGTGCCCGGCCTGCTCTTCTCGTCGGCGAGGCCGAGCGGCAGTTCGAGCTGCAGCTCGGCACTTTCCTCAAGATGCGACACCGAGATCGCCAGCAGCGAGATCGTTTTCTCGTGCGGGTGGTCGGCAAGCACGCCGCGCACCAGGTCCCCGGCGATCTCGGCCAGCATGGTGGTGGCCGAGATCGGCTGGTCGAGCGTGATCGAGCGCGAAACAGTGCTGAGATCGGCAAAGCGCACGCGCACCGTCACCGTGCGGCCGGGCCTTGCCTTGGCGCGCAGCCGGCTGGCGACGCGGTCAGCCAGGTGCAGCAGCGTGGGCACGATGACCGCCGCCACGGCAGGCTTCTGGCCAAGTGCCGACTGGGCACCGGCCGACTGCGCGCGGCGATGCGTCTCCAGCCTTCGCGGGTCGCGGTTCCACGACAATGCGGCGAGCTTTTCGCCGGCGGCGGGACCGAGCAGCCGCGTCAGCGCGCCGCTGTGCGTCCTGGCCAGCTGGCCGATGGTCTCGATGCCGATTTCGGCCAGCCGTGCCCTGGTCGCCGGGCCGACGCCCCACATCAGCCCGACCGGCAGATCGTGCAGGAAAGCGAGTTCGGTGCCGGGGTCGACCACCACCAGCCCGTCGGGCTTGGCCACCTGCGAGGCGATCTTGGCCAGATGCTTGGTGCGCGCCACGCCGATCGAGATCGGCAGGCCGAGTTCGGCGCGGACGCGGCCGCGGATGGCTGTGGCGATCTTCTCCGGTGAGCCGAACAGATGCGTGCAGCCGGCAACATCGGCAAAGGCCTCGTCGATGGAGATGCGCTCGACCAGCGGCGTGAAATCGTCGAGCACTTTGATCGCCGCGTCGCCCAGCCGCTGGTAGTGGCTGAAATTGCCGCCGACGAAGATAAGCTGCGGACAGAGCTCGCGCGCCTTGCGTCCCGGCATGCCGCCGCGCACGCCGAAGGCGCGCGCCTCATACGAGGCGGCAAGCACGACGCCGCCGCCGACCGCGATCGGTTTGCCGCGCAGCGACGGATCGAGCAACTGCTCGACGGAGGCATAGAAGGCGTCGAGATCGGCATGCAGGATGGTGGCTGTCGTTTCCATCCCGACCGCTCATCCGCAGTTGCTGATAGATCGGAACATATGGAGAACAAAGCGCGCACGACTGTCAAGCGATATGTCCGCGTCCGGTGGTATCAGCTGCGTTCTTCAACACAAATTGCACAGTCGTGTCGGATCGCGGTTTTCAACAGCGTCTTAAAGACAGGCAACGAGACTGTCAGCATGCGCCAGAGTGCGGAAGGAGGACGAAATGACCGACCACATCATCGCGCCTTACACGGATTGGTTTGAAGCGCACAAAGCGCATCTCCAGAAAGAAAAGGCGTTTACGCGCCAACGCCAACAACTCGCGGCGGACCGGCGAGCACTGCCCTGGTTGCGGATCGACAAGCCCTACGAGTTCGATACGACCCAGGGAAGGAAATCGCTGGCCGATCTCTTCAAGAGCCGCAGCCAGTTGATCATTTATCACTTCATGTTTCCGCCCAATGCCGACTATCGGTGTACCGGCTGTTCATTCCTTTGCGACCACATCGATGCCGCCAACCAGCATCTGATGCATCACGACCGCCAAGGCAGGGCGTTGCCCAGCTGCGCGGCGATAAATGGATAGTCATCGACCATCATCATACTCATCGTGAAGACGGACCCAATCGCCCAGCGTATGCGATGGCCCATTTTCATTGCGGCCGATGGGAGTCAGGTCGTCGGTCTCCGGGCGTCTTTCAGAGCTTCGGCGATCATGTGTTCGCCAGATGCTCAGCCCGCAACGCCACCTTCATCCGCTCCAGCGCCGCCTCGCCACCCGCCGCCAGTTCGTCGGCGATCCGGGCGAGCTTGTCGTCGGCCTTGCGGTGCTTGCTGCCCCAGGCGCCGAGGGTCGCCAGCACGGGCAGCAGGTCGACGCCTGCCTCCGTCAGCCGGTAGACCGTCTTCAGCCCATGGGTCGGGTCGTCGCTGCGGGTGAGGATGCCTTCGTCCTGCAGCGTCTGCAGCCGCTCGGCCAGCGTGCGCGAGGAAATGCCTTCGTCGGACTGCAGGAATTCCCGAAAATGCCTTTTCCCGGCGAAGATCAGGTCGCGGATGATGAGCAGCGTCCAGCGGTCGCCGAGCAGCTCCAGCGACAGGTTGATCGGGCAACCGGATTTTTCGCGCGTCGACATCTCTATGGTTCCATTTGTAAATCACTTTACTATTGACACTGTTTTGGTCTTGCGTCAATGGTTCCAAATGTAAACCGTTTTGCCTGGTGGCGGCGCGCCGGCACAGGCGTTCACCCGCATCCATGAGCCCTGACAAACCGAGGAGATCGACGATGAGAAAGCTGATCCTGCAGATGCAGATGTCAGTCGACGGCTTTGTCGGCGCCAATCAGGACCATCCCTGGCAGCTCTGGGAATGGGCCGACGACAGTGCCTGGGACGACGCGCTGAAGCAGGATTTCAACGCCGTCTTCGCCGGCATCGACACCATCCTGCTCAGCCGCAAGATGGCCGAGGAGGGGTATCTGACCCATTGGGGCAATGCGGCGAAGAAATTTCCGCGCGATCCGTTCTATGCCTTTGCGCAGCGCATCGTCGACGCCCGGAAGGTGGTGCCGAGCGACAAGCTCAAAGCCTCGCGATGGGAGCGCACGACGGTGGCCAGCGGCGACCTGTCGCGCGAGGTGAACGCACTGAAGGCGGGCGAGGGCGGCGACATAGCCGTCTTCGGCGGCGCCGGCTTTGCCTCCGCTCTGATCGCGGCCGGGCTGGTCGACGAGTTCCAGCTGTTCGTCAACCCGGCGGTGCTCGGCGCGGGGCGCCGGATCTTCGACCGTGGCGGTTTCAAGACCCTGCGGCTGCTCGGCTCGAAAGCCTATGCCTGCGGCATGGTGGTCAACCGCTACGCGCTGGCGGGATGACCGGAGGCAGGGCGAAGGCGTCTTGCCGATAAAAGATGCTTCCGGTGGAATCCTTTGCCCGCGTCTCTTCGTCTTCAAGGTGCGGTCGCCGGCAGGGCGGCTGCATCAATCCTGAACGGAGACAAGACCATGATCCTGGTGACAGGCGCCACCGGCCTGAACGGCAAGGCGATCGTGCGCGAGTTCGCGCGGCAGAAGCATGAGGTGAGGGCGCTGGTGCGAGATCCGGCCCGGGCATCGGCGGCGGGCCTCGACGAGCTTGCCGGTGTGCAACTGGTCGAGGGCGACATGCGCCGGCCTGAAACCCTGGGCGCTGCACTCGACGGCATCGACTGCGTGCTGATGATTTCGACCGCCACTGAGGATATGACCGAAACGCAGGGCCGCTTCATCGACGCCTGCAAGCAGGCCGGCGTTGCCCATGCAGTGAAGTTTTCCGGCGCGGAATCCAACATCGGCTATGACGCGACGAAATTCCGCTTCACGCGCATGCATGAGGAGATCGAGCGCTATCTGGAAGGGGCAGGCATGGCGTGGACGCATCTGCGCCCCAGCCAGTTCATGCAGGTCTATCTGCGCGACGCGCCAACCATTGCCGCCGAGGGCGCCTTCCATCTCGCGCTCGGCGATACCGAGCTGTCGCCGGTCGACGTCGAGGACATCGCCAAGGTGGCCTTCCGGCTGCTGCGCGACGGCGGTCATGACGGCGAGAGCCTCGACATGACCGGGCCCGAGGCGCTGACCATGAGCGATGTCGCGGCGCGGATCTCGCAAGCGACCGGCAGGCCGGTTCGCTATGTCGATGTCAGCCCCGAAGTGCGGCGATGCAACCTGCTGGCCAGCGGCATTTCAGCCGGCTTCGCCGATGCGCTAGACGAGCAGCTGGCCGAGCGGCTGCGGCGGCCGAAATCGCGGGTGCATCTGGCGACGCATGAGATGTTTGGCGTGCGGGCAACGCCGTTCGTCGAATTCGCCCGGCGTCATGCCGCGATGTTTGGCGGCCAAGCCTGAGTCCCACACGGCGGAAAAAGTGCGCGCCCCCACGTATCCTTTCGGGCCGCCCGTTCGTCCTAGGCTTCGAAGGTCGCGGCCCGCGATCCGCCAACCCCAGGAGATGATCATGGCGAGCATACAGAGCGAGGCAAACAGGAACCACTATGCGGCGCTTGCCGCCAATGCCGGCAAACTGACCAGCCCGCAAGCAATCATCGACTACAATGACACCCATTGGACGGCGCTGACCGGCGAACCGGGCGGCGTCGACTATATCGAGGTCGATGCCGGCGGTGTGCCGGCGATGTGGATCGTGCCGAAGGGCGCCGACGAGCAGCGGGTGCTGTTCTATGCGCATGGTGGCGGCTTTGTCGGCGGCTCGATCTACACCCACCGCAAGCTGACCGGGCATCTGGCCAAGGCCGTCGGCTGCCGGGCGCTGCTCTGCGTCGGGCGGTTGTTATCTGGATAGGAAATCGGTGATGAGGTTGACCGTGGCATCCGGGTTTTCTTCCATGATCCAATGGCCGGATGCGGGCACGATGGCTCCCGTCACGTCCGACGCGACGAAACGCAGTGTGTCGGCCTGTGTCGTGCCCGCCGATTTTTCCGCGCCGGCCGCCAGCACCGGCATGGGCAGTTTGCCACCGGTGGAGAGCAACGCCTGGTTGTCGACGGCGTCCTGGTCGAATGCCTTGAACTGCTCGAAGGCGTCATGCATGGCGTGCGGCCGTGCATAGAGTTTTGCATAGTGGACACGCGTCGCCTCGTCGATCTTCTTCGGATCGGCCGACAGTTCGTTGTAGAAGCGGTCGAGGTAGATGCGCTCGCGGCCCGCGACCAGGCGCTCCATGTCGGGGCCCCGGAAGTTGAAGTGCCAGAGCAGCGGGCTTTGCTTGATCTTGTCCCAGTCGCCTATGCCCGGTAGCGGTGCGTCGATGACGACCCATTTCGTGATGCGCTTCGGATATTGCGCGGCCAGCGCATAGCCGACCATGTTGCCGATGTCGTGCGTCACCAGCTCCGCCTTGTCGATCTTCAGCGCATCCATGATGCCGGCGATGTCGGCCGCCTGATTTTTCTTGGTGTAGCCGCTGTCCGGATGCGCCGAAAGGCCCATGCCGCGCAGGTCCGGCACGATCACCGTGTGATCCTTCATCAGCTTTATCGCGACCGGCGCCCACATGTCGCCGGTGTCGCCGAAGCCGTGCAGCAGCACCACCGCGGGCCCTTGTCCACCGACGCGCACATACAGGCTGGTGCCGTTGGTCTCGATCGACTGCGTCTTGAAGCCCGTTGGAAACGGGATCACGCGCGCCGAGGCCGGAGCGGCGAGTGACAGCAGACCAAGCAGGACAACCAAAGGACGAAACATCATGCATTACCCCGAGCTTTTGCCGCCGCACGTATCGCGGTCTTTCCAACTATGGCACCATGCCCTTGATTTCGTTAGGCCTCGGTCGCCTGATTGTGAATTCGGGGAAGCCGAACAATGCTAAAGCTTGAATCCGCCGCCGCGTTTGTCGCCGTCGCGGAATCCGGTTCGATCAGCGAGGCGGCCAGGCGCATGAGCCTGTCCAAATCCGTCGTCAGCGAGCGGCTGTCGGAGCTTGAGCGCAGCCTCGGTACAAGGTTGCTGGACCGCACCACCCGCAAACTCTTCATCACCGAAGCGGGGCGCGGCTTTTACGAGCGCGCCAAGCGCATCATGCAGGAGGTGGCCGATGCCCGCGCCGAAATCGCCGAACATCGCGGCGAACTCGCTGGACCGCTCAGGATATCGGCGCCGGCCAGTTTCGGCATCCTCCATCTCGGCCCGGCTCTGTATGGCTTTCTGGCCAGGCACCCGGGGATCGAACTGACGCTTGATGTCGACGATCGTTTCGTCAGCTTGGTGGCCGATGGCTACGATGCCATTGTGCGTCACGGGCCGGTCGTCGATGACGGACCTGTCATCGTCAAGAAGCTGGCTTCCAGCCGTCGCTTCCTGGTGGCCTCGCCGGACTATATCGAGCGGTTCGGACGGCCCGCGACCACGGACGACCTGAAACGCCACAAGGGCATCATCTATTCCATCCGGGGTGCCGCCGACTGGCGGTTCAAGATTTCGCGGCGGCTGGTGACGATCCGCCCGGAAACCGCGCTGCGCGTCAACAACGGCATCTTGATGCGCGACGCCGCGCTTGCCGGCCTCGGCCTGGCGCTGCTCCCCGCCTATTTCATCCGGACCGAGATCGCCGACAAGCGATTGACGGTCATCGATGTCGGTGCCGAGCCTGAAGGGGCCACCATTTATATCGCGTGTCCCGAGGACCGGCGGGGATCCGCCAAACTGCGCGCTCTCACCGCATGGCTACGCGATGCTTTTGGCGATCCACCCTATTGGGAGGCGTGAGCCGGCGCTCACTTGGCATCGTGAAAAATGATGCCGACCGTGTGGCGCATGCCTGAGCGCAGGCGGCTGACGCCGTGGCGCAAGTTGACGCGGTAATTGCCCTTGCTTCCCTGCACCGGCCGGTTGTGGACGGCGAAGGCAACGGCGTCGCCCTGGCGCAGCGGCACCACCTCGACCCGGCTCTGCATGCGCGGCCGCTGTTCGGTCAGCACGAACTCGCCGCCGGTGAAATCCTTGCCCGGCTCGGAAAGCAGGATCGCCACCTGCAGCGGGAAAGCGAGGTCGCCATAGAGGTCCTGGTGCAGGCAATTGAAGTCGCCGGGCACATATTGCAGCAACAGCGGCGTCGGCCGCGTCTGGCCGGCGGCGTGGCACTGTTCGAGAAACTCGGCATGCGTGGCGGGGTAGTGCGTGGCTTGCGCCATGCGCTCGTTCCACCGGTTGGCGAGCTCGGCCAGCCTGGGATAGAGCGCGCTGCGCAGGCCGCCGAGCAGGTCCGGCAAAGGATAGCGGAAATAGCGGTACTCGCCCTTGCCGAAGCCATGCCTGGCCATGTGGATGTGGCTGCGGAAGTGCTCTTCCTGGGGATAGAGGCCGGCGATCTGCCGGCACTCCTCGGGTGAAAGCAGCTTTTCGATCACCGCGCAGCCGAAGCCGTCGAGCTCGGCGGCGAGGGCCGGCCAGTCGTAAGCGGCAACGCGCACCTCGGCGGCCTCGACCACCGAAGTGGCAACCTTGGCATGGGCGTTCATAGCGCGGCCTCCTTGTCGAGCAGGGCCCGCTTGCGCTCGACGCCCCAGCGGTAGCCGGACAGCGTGCCGTGGACAACGCGGTGGCAGGGAATGCCGAGCGCGATGGTGTTGGCCGCACAGGCCGTCGCCACGGCGCGGACGCCGTTCGGCTGACCGAGGCGGCGGGCAAGGGCGGTGTAGGTGATGGTGGCGCCGCACGGGATGGCGCGCAGCACGTCCCACACCCTTTGCTGGAATGGTGTGCCGTGGCGCATGTCGAGCTGCAGGTCGAGGCCGGCGCCAGGTGCTTCGATGAAGCGCGCTATGGCGGCCAGATCGTCGCGCAAGGCGACCGCGTCTTCGACCAGCATCCTGCCGGGGAAGCGGTTGGCGAGGTCCTGCTCCAGTACGCTTTCGTCCGAGCCGATCAGGATGGCGCAGACGCCGATGTCGCTACGCGCCGCCAGGATCCTGCCGATCGCGGATTCGCCGATGGCATAGGCGATGGTGTCGAGGGCGGCTATCGCCGCCGGTGTGGCTATTTGGGTTTGCAAGAGGTTCATTGCCCTAACTCCTTTGTCTGTGCCTGAACCCTACAGAGGCGGCTTTCCTCGCTCACTCCGGTGCTTGCTTTCAAATTCAAATCGCATCTGTGAAGACCACCGTCGTCGCGTTCTGTGGCGCCCCCCTCTGTCCTGCCGGACATCTCCCCCACGAGTGGGGAGATTGGCCGTCACCACTACTTTCGCCAATCTCCAGCGTTGCAAGAAATGAGCCGGCGCCAGAGCTGCCAATCTCCCTCCTTGTGGGGGAGATGTCCGGCAGGGCAGAGGGGGGCGCCGTAGAGCGCTGACTTTTGAACCGTCTACACGTCACGCGACACGAATGACGAAGAGTTCGCCGAGCAAAAACACTTCGCCAGTCAATAGCCGCAGTTCGATATCGCCGCCCGCGGTGCGGCCCCACTCAGCTTTACCGCCATCGACAAGCTCGCCAATGACGGTCATCACCAGTGATTTCGCGTCATCGGCGCGCTTGTGGCGAGAACGGTCGCGTGTCTGGCTGCTCCCATCGGCGGTGTTGTCGGGAGACTTGGCCATCGCGCGCATTTGCGCCTCCTAGGGCCGCGCAGACCGATGGTCTGGTCTCGCCCCGCCCGATCCACTGGGCGCCGTCTCGCGGCCGAGCAGCGCGCGCTTGCGCTCCGCTCCCCAGGCGTAGCCGGACAGCGCGCCGTCCTTGCGGATCACGCGGTGGCAGGGAATGGCGACGGCAAGCGTGTTGGCCGCACAGGCGGCGGCGATAGCGCGGGTCGCCCTTGGTGCGCCGATGCGCTCCGCGATCTCGGCATAGGAAACCGTGCTGCCGACGGGGATGTCCCGCAAGGCTTGCCAGACCCGCTGCTGGAATGCCGTGCCGCGCACATCGAGCGGCAGGTCGAGGCCGAGCGCCGGCACTTCCACGAAGCCGACGACGCGGGCGACCAGCGCCTCATAGTCGCGGTCGCCGCCGATCAGCCGTGCCTTGGGGAAACGATCCTGCAGGTCGCGCACCAGCGTGTCCGGGTCATCGCCGAGCAGGATCGAGGCGACGCCCTTTTGGCTCGATGCCACAAGGACGGTGCCGAGCGAGGATTCGCCGACGGCGAAGCGGATCTCCTCATGGGCGCCGCCGGCACGATAGCGTGTCGGCGTCATGCCGAGCATGCCGGTGGATTTCTCGTAGAAACGCCCGCTCGAATTGAAGCCGGCATCATAGATCGCCATTGTGACGCTGGCGCCGTCCTCCAGGCCCTGGCGGACCCGGGCGGCGCGCTGCGCGGCGGCATAGTCCTTCGGCGTCAGCCCGGTGACGGCCTTGAAGATGCGGTGGAAATAGCCGGCGCTGCGGCCGGCGGCGGCCGCCAGTTCACCGAGCGACGGCTCCTCCTCGCTCTGCTCGATCCTGCGGCAGGCATCGGCGACCATGGCGGCGTTGCCGGCCTCGAGCGACGGGCCATCCGGATTGCAGCGCCGGCACGGGCGAAAGCCGGTCACCTTGGCCTGGTCCAGCGTGTCGTGCAACTGCACGTTCTTCGGGTTGGCCCGCCGCGACGGGCAGGAAGGCCGGCAATAGACACCGGTCGTCGCCACCGAATACCAAAATTCGCCGTCGGCCGATTTGTCGCGCGAAACGATGCGCGCCCAGCGCGGATCGTCGGCAACCGGCAGCGGCATGGATTTCAGATTTTTGGCCAGGGTGACGAACATGGCCGGCATTGAAGCCGCCAAAAGCCGGCCTCGCCACCCGTTTCCTGACAACTGTCAGGAGGGCGCAAGCCTCACACTTGCCTTCCCGATTTGGGAAGTCCCCCTTGTTCCCAATTTGGGAATTTACTATATCACGCCATGCAGATAATTGCCAAGAAAGCGCTGAAGGACTTTTGGGTCAAACACAATCAGGCCGAAGCTCCTTTGACAGCCTGGTATGTGGCTGTTGGCAACGCTGACTGGAAGACCCCGGCTGACATCAAGGACGCGTTTGGGGCGACAGTTGATTTCGTAGGCGACAATCGCGTCATTTTCGACATCGGCGGCAATAAGTACCGATTGATTGTCCAGGTCGCCTACAAGTTTCACCGCGTTCTGATCAAATTCGTCGGGACGAACAAAGAGTATGACAAGGTTGATCCGGAGAAGGTGTGATGGAAAACATTCGACCCATTAAGACTGAAGCCGATTACGATTGGGCGATCGCCGAAATCACCAAGTATTTTGAGAATGAGCCGGAGGTTGGCTCCCTCGATGGTGACCGCTTCGACATTCTCGCAACTCTGATCGAGGCTTATGAGGATAAGCACTTCCCGATTAAGGCACCCGATCCCGTCGAAGCTATTCACTCACACATGGAACTGTTCAACCTGTCACGAAAGGCTCTGGCTGAGGTGATCGGGTCATCGCCTCGGGCGACTGAGGTGCTGAACAGAAAACGCGCCCTCACTCTGGATATGATCTTCAAACTGAACAAGGAGTGGAACATTCCTGCCGAAGTCCTCGTGCAACCCTATCACCTTGCAAATGCCAGGGGCCGCAAGCGCGCCTGAGCCGTCAAGGCAGTGGAAAACCAGCCCCCGAGCCCCATTGCTATGCCGCGCGCTTGGGTTCGATCGCGAATGGGCTGAGCCCGAGCCAGGTCTGCATCTTCCTGCCGATAGCCTGGTCGCCGGTCAGGGCAACTTTCGCCCCGGCCTTCTCGACCGTGATCAACCCCATCCAGATCGCCGTCATCGTGTGCAGGTCGGTCGAGACGTAAAGATCGACGTCAAAGCCAGGATCGTACCAGCACAGATCGACCTCGCCGTGCTTTTCGACGATCAGCCACCACGACCGTTTGGACGCCGGGAGCTCCTGATACAGAAATTGTATCACCGTGCGCCCTTCGGGCAGCGGCGAGGGGTTCAGGTTGCGCCGCATGTCCCACATCAGCAGCGACGGATCGAGGTTTTTCAGCGACAGCCGGGACTCGACCCATTTCTGTCCCCAGAAGCCCATCGCCTCGATGACCGGGCGCAAATCGCGGCCGGCCTCGGTCAGCTGGTATTCGAAGATCCCTTTCTCGCCCCGAACCTCCCTGCGTTCGACGATCCCGGCGATCTCAAGCTCCTTCAGCCGTTGCGACAGAAGGGTCGGCGACATTTTGGGGACGCCGCGGCGCAGGTCGTTGAAGCGGGTCGAACCCGCCACCAGCTCGCGCATCAGCACCATCGTCCAGCGGGTGCACAGCACCTCGGCTGCCATTGATAGCGGGCAGAACTGCTTGTATCCGTGCTGGGTCATGATTGGTGCCTCTCCCTCGAACCTTGGCTGAACATTAGGCCTTCATGAATGAAGCGACCAGTACGGAAACTGTACCACCCCGGTACAGATCGCGGACTGGTTGGCGAGTGCCCTGCCATGCGAGCCCTTTGACCAGCGCACGGGATACCCCATGCGCCGCAACCAGGAGACTACCCATGACCACTTACATCATCGCAGACATCAAGGTGAAGGACCCGCAGTGGATGCCGTCCTATGCCGCCTCGGTGCACGACCTCGTCCACAAGCATGGCGGCAGATATCTGGCGCGCAGCGGCAATGTGAAGACGCTCGAAGGTAAGCCGCTCGACACCACGCTGATCGCCCTGATGGCGTTCCCGTCGGAAGCGGCGGCGCGCGCCTTCACCAGCGATCCGGTCTATGCGCCCTTCGTCTCGGCCCGTCAGGATGGCAGCGACAGCCGTTTCCAGATGATCGACAACACCGATCTGGCCGGAACGATCCCGTATCTGCCGAAAGGATGACCCTTCCCGGCATTCGTCACATCGATTTCGGGATCTCCAAGCAACAACAGTCACAGCGCTTGCGTGCCGGGCCTCCATATTTTCGGCGGCCGGCCAGCTGTGCTCTTTCAAGAAGAATGGAATGAACATGATGTCAAACTTCCGCAACAGGCTTCTCATGGCAGGAGCCGTGCTGGCCATCTGCACCGCGTTCGCGCAGGCGCATCAGCAAGCGGCTGAGCCCGCGTCCGGCCCCAATCCACTGGCCGACAAGGTACGGGCTGCCAACAGCCGGTTTGTCGATGTCAAGGCAGCTATGGCCGAGGGTTATGCGCCCATTCCCTGCGCCAGCGGCATCACCGGCGGCGCCATGGGCATCCACTACGTCAGCGGCCAGTATTTGAAGGACGACAAGATCGACATCGCCCGTCCCGAAGCCGTGATGTACGAGCCGATGGCCGACGGCACGCTCAAGCTGCTGGCGGTCGAATACATCACCTCGAAGGGGCCGGCGTCGCTGGACGGCCAGCTGTTCAACTTCAACAGCGCACCCAACCGCTACGGCCTGGGCGCGTTCTACGAACTGCATGTCTGGGCCTGGAAGGGCAATCCGACCGGCACCTTCGCCGACATGAACCCGAAAGTGTCATGCGAACACGCGATGGCGCCGAGCCAGTAACCGGCGAGGCCAGGCGGCGCCAATGCCGCCTGGCCCCAAGCCATTCGGGACGCGGTTGCGTGAAGCGCCTCAGGCGGTCTTGATCAGGCCGAGCTGGGTGAGGGCGGCGACGCCGTCGTCGAGGCCGATCTCCTCGAAGATCCTGCCGTCGACCACCTTCAGCACGGTGGTGCCGGTGAAGCGCATGGTGCGGCCGGTGGCGGCGGGCAGCGAACCAACGAGGAAATCGCTGAAGGGCGGGCCGGTGTGCGTGCCGCCGCCCTCCCACTGGCCGACGACATAGTCGCCCTCGGCGATGAGGTCGGCGGTGGCCCAGAAATTGAGGTCCGGGAAGGCGGCGCGGAAGTCGGTCATGAAGGCCTTGATGTCGTCGCGGCCACGGCGCGGCTCATGCAGCGAGTATTTCAGCAGCATGTCCGGCGCGGCGATATCGTCGACGACCGACAGGTCGCAGGTTTCACCCCAGAAGTCGGTGAACCATCTGACGATGATAGCCTTGTTGTCTTCTTGCTTGGTCATTGGGAGGTCCTCTTCTTGTTTGTTTGTCTTTGTCTTGGGGATCACCGTCTTCACCGGTGACCTGGAGCCATGACTAGGACGATCCGGCGGGCGCAAAACTCCGCTTCTTGCCGGCCAATCGAAAGGCGGGGAGGCGCCGGCAACGCTCACGCAGCTGGCAATGCAGGATCGCCGCTCTCGGCAGTCTTCCTTCGGTAACTGTTTCTTCTCTGGTTTTGCCGCAGATTGCCGCGTGACGGGGATGAGCGAACGGGACGATGACGGGTCAGGACAAGAAAAGCCGCAATGAAACGTTCTGGGCCACGGCCCTGGAGCGGGCCCATCTTGGCGTCTGGGACTGGGATCTTGCGACCGGCGACTGCTTCTATTCCGCGACCTGGGCGCGGATGCTGGGTTATGATGAAAGCGAGCTTGCCAACACCAGCGACCTGTGGCTGCGGCTGACCCATCCCGACGATCGCGAGCGGGCGCTGGCCAGCGGCGACCGCCACATTGCCGGACAGACCGACGCCATCGAGACCGAACTCAGGCTGAAGCACAAGCAGGGCCACTGGGTGTGGGTGCTCGATCGCGGCGGCATCGTCGAGCGCGACGCGGATGGAAAGCCGCTGCGGCTGATGGGCGTGCAGACCGACATCACCAAACAGAAGACGGCCGAAGCCGAGCTCGAACAGGTCAATGTGCGCTTCCGCCTGGCGCTCGCCGCCAGCGGCACTGGCATCTGGCACCACGACATCGCCACCAGTAAGAGCTATTGGGACACCCGCACCAGGGACATATTCGGCCTCGTTGCCGACACCGACGAGGTGACGGCCGACCTTTGGCACACCTATCTGCATCCCGACGACAAAGAAGCCACCGAGCGCGCGCACCGGGCGCCGGTCGGAATGGACGGCGTCATCGCCAATCAATACCGCATCATCAAGCGCGACGGCGAGATCCGCCATGTCGAATCGCTGGTCCGCTTCATCGCCGCCGCGGGTGCCGCCGGCCAGATACTCGGCACGGTGCGTGACATCACCGAGGAAAAGCTGCGCGAGCAGGAGCTCGCCTACGCGGCCCGCCATGACGCGCTGACCGGCCTGTGGAACCGCTCCGCCTTCGACCGGCTGCTCGCCGAGCATATCGCGGCGGGTGCGCCGCTGGCGGTGTTCTATGTCGATCTCGACTACTTCAAGGCGCTCAACGATTTTGCCGGCCACGCCGCCGGCGACATGGCACTGAAGAGCGTTGCCGCCGGCATCCGCGCCTGCCTACCGCCATCGGCGCATGCGGCGCGGCTGGGCGGCGACGAATTCGCGCTGCTGGTGCCGCATTGCGACGCAGCGCAGGCCGAGCGGATCGCCACCGCCGTGCTCGGCGCGGTGCGCGAGGCCGATCTCGGCCTGGCCGCGTCGACGCGCAAGCTGGCGGCCTCGATCGGCATCGCCTTCGTCGATGACGCCAACACCACGGTGGCCGACGCGCTGGCCTGCGCCGACGACGCCTGCTACGCGGCCAAGGCCGCCGGGCGCAACCGTTTCGCGGTGTTCTCCGCGGCAGCGGAATCGGGATCTGGCGGGCTGAATGCGGCCCGCGTCGCCGCCGACACCGTCGATGCCATGGAAGACGGACGGCTGAAACTGTTCGGCCAGGAAATCCATCTGCTGGGCAGACCCTGGCAGGAGAGCCGCCATGTCGAAGTGCTGGCCAGGCTCGCCGCGCGCAATGGCCGCCTGGTGCCGCCCGGCGAGTTCATTCCGGTGGCCGAGCGGTTCGGCATCGCTTCCAGGCTCGACCGCTGGATCATCCGCACCGCGCTGTCTCGGCACGGCGCGGCCTTGCGCTCGGGCGCGCTGACGCTCGGCTTCAACCTGTCGGCGCAGACGCTGAGCGATCCGCAATTGTGGGAGTTCGTCGACAGCGTCATCGAGCAGGCCCGGGCGCCGCATTCGGGCATCGGCTTCGAGATCACCGAGACCGCCGCGGTCACCAATTTCGACGCCGCCGAACAATTCGTGCGCAAGGCGCGCGAGCGGCACTGCCGGGTCAGCCTCGACGATTTCGGCGCCGGCATGAGTTCGTTCGAATATCTCAGGCGCTTTCCCGTCGACACGATCAAGATCGATGGGTCCTTCATCGAGCACATCACGCAAAGCCGCTTCGACCGCGAGATCGTGCTGGCTATCACCAGCATTGCCCGCAGCCTGGGCTGCGATGTGGTGGGCGAGAAGATCGAACGGCAGGACACGTTGACGATGCTGAGCGATATGGGCGTCGCCTTCGGCCAGGGGTTTTTGCTGCACCGGCCGGAACCTCTGGAGGCGATCGTTTCGCGCGCGACCGGGTGGGTGGCGGCCCGCAAGGCATCGTGATCCCGAGTGTGTCGAGATTCAGGTCGGGCCGGCCGGCCCGACCTGAATCTCAGCACATCTTAGCCGGCCTGCCGCGCCGTCGGTTGCGGAAACTCCAGCACTCCAGCCTCCGGTCGCCTGTGCTGCGCTTCCGCCACCGTTTCGATCAACAGATCGAGGGCGTCGCACGCCGTCCGGCTCGCCTCGTCATTGCCACGCAGATAATGATAGGCGCGTTCGAGGTGGAGACGGGCGGCTGAAAAATCACTGGTCAATGGTCCCTCCATGATCCCGCCCTAATGCACTTTGCCGAGCCTGGCGGAACGCGGGGTAAATATCCACAGGCGTCTTTTATTCAAATGCCGCCAATTTTGCAGGGAAGGGCGCGCCCGGCAGTTCCACCGCCGTGCTGTCAGGAGAGGCTCCGCCCAGCTCTTTGCCACGTCTTGCCGCGCGGCTAGGCTGCGACGTCCCTTGTCCGAGGTGAGATCGATGATCGTCCAGGCCTGCATCAACGGCGCGCGTCCACGCGATTTCCACCCCAGGCTGCCGCTCGATGCACAGGCGATGGCCAGCGACGCCGCGGCCTGCGTCGCCGCCGGCGCGGCCGAACTGCACATCCACCCACGTGGCATTGACGGGCGCGAAAGCCTAGCGGCCGTCAATGCCACCGTGCTGGCGGTGCGCCAGGTCTGTCCCGGCACGCTCATAGGCGTGTCGACCGGCGCCTGGATCGAGAACGATGTCGAGCGAACCCGCGCGGCGATCGCTGCGTGGCGGGAACTGCCCGACTATGCCTCGGTCAATCTGTCGGAGGCCGACGCGCCGGGGGTGATGGAGCTGCTGCGCCAGCGCAGCGTCGGCATCGAGGCCGGGCTTGCCACGACAGCCGATGCCGAGCGCTTTGTCGGGCTTGCCGACCACGCCCAAGTGCTGCGCATCCTGATCGAGATCGACATCCAGGATCTGTCCGCCGCACTGGACGAGGCGCATGGCATCGCCGCCGTGCTCGAGCGCGCCGGCGTGCGGCGGCCGATCCTGCTGCACGGCGTCGATGCCACCGTCTGGCCGTTCGTCGCGCTTGCGCATCGCAAGCGCTGGTCGACGCGGGTCGGGCTGGAAGACGGCAAGACGCTCGCCGACGGAAAGACAGCGAAGGACAATGCCGCAATCGTTGCGGCGGCCGTCGCAATTTTCCGCGCCGTGCCCACCGGCTGAACCGCGGTCTGCCTCAGGCCTGCCCGCCGGCCGGTTCTGTCAAGCCGCGCAAAATGTGCTTCTGGATCTTGCCGGATGCCGTGCGCGGCAGCTTGTCGGTGAGCAGAAACTCCTTCGGCACCTTGTAGCGGGCGATGCGGGCGCCGCAATGGCTTGCCAGATCAGCCGGGTCGACAACGCAGCCGGCTTTGACTACGACAAAGGCGCGCCCGACTTCGCCCCAGCGTTCGTCGGCGACGCCGATGACAGCTGCCTCGGCAATGGCGGGATGGTCGAGCAGCGCCATCTCGATTTCGGCCGGATAGACGTTCTCGCCGCCGGAAATGAACATGTCCTTGCGGCGGTCGACGAGGGTGACGAAGCCTTCGTCATCCCGCCGCGCGATGTCGCCGGTGCGGAACCAGCCATCGGCGGTGAAGGCGCGGGCCGTCTCTTGCGGCCGGTTCCAGTAGCCTGATGTGATGCCGGGGCCGGACAGCCATATCTCGCCCGGCTCGCCGGCGGCGACGTCGCGGCCATCGCCGTCGACGATGCGCAGGCCGATCGTCGGCGCCGCAAGACCCGCCGAGCCCGCCTTGCAGGCGATCCGGTCGGCCTCGACCGGCATGCAGAGCACGGTGCCGGCTTCCGTCATGCCGAAGCCGTCGACCATGCGCACGCCTTGTGCCAGCCACCAGAGGATGTCGGCGGCCGGATTGGGCGCACCGCCGGTGAAGATGGCGGTGAGCGAAGTCCAGTTCACGGGCGCAAAATCTGGATGATCGCGCAGCATCCTGGCCATTTGCGGGACGCAGAAATAGTGGGTGACGCCAAGTGCGGGATCGGCGAGGCGACGGTTGGTGAGGCCGGCGTCGAAACCGGGCGAGATCAGCACGGTGCCACCCTGAAGCAGCGGCGGCCGCAGGCTGGTGATGAGGCCGATGACATGGAACATCGGTGCGTCGCAGAGGAAGATGCTGGCATTGCCGACCCGTCCCAGCACCCCGAAATTGATCGCGGTGGCCAAGGCGTTGCGCTCGGTGACGATGACCCCTTTCGGCCGGCCCGACGTGCCGGATGTGTAGAGGATGATCGACGGCGTATCGTCCGCCGGCAACGGGCGGCGCGGTGCTGGCGCATGCGCCTGGACCGCCGCCGCGAAGGCAGTGACTTCGACTGGCCTGCAACCTTTGGGCGGCGCCATATCGAGGGCCGAGTCATGCAGCAGCAGCACCGGATCGCAATCCGCAAGGATCGCCTGCTGCTCGGCGCCGGCGAGCCGCCAGTTGAGCGGCACGAAGATGGCACCAAGCCGCATCGCCGCCTGCTGCAGGACGAGCAGGTCGGCGCTGTTGCGGGCAAGCGTGGCGATCCGTTGCCCAGGCTCGACGCCGTAGCCGATTTCGAGAACGCCGACGGCGCGCTGGATGGCCTTGTCCAGCGCGAGGTAGGTCCAGCGCCGGCCGGATGCCAGGTCGACACAAGCAACACGATCCGGCTGCGTCCTGGCATGCAAGGCCACGGGGTCTGATGTCGTCCAGGCCGGCATCTGCATCTCCTCCCCAGGGTTGCGTTATGCTTGCACGGTCACCTTGCCTTGTCGTAGGCGCCGAGACCGGGCTTGTAGCTCTTCTCGTCGATGAACTGGCGGATGCCTTCCTTGCGGCCCTCATTGTCGTGGGAGTTCGCCGCCTCCTGCGCCCGAACGAGATAGTCCTCGGCGTTGTCGTAGGTCATCTCGGCGACGCGGCGGATGGCATCCTTGGTCGCCTTGAGGGCAATCGGGTTCTTCTTCAGCAGGAGGGTGGCGACCTCGGTGACACGCGCCTTCAGGTCCGCCAGCGGAAGGCTTTCGTTGACCAGCTTCCAGGCGGCGGCCTTCCTGCCGTCGATGAGTTCGCCGGTCAGCGCGTGGTACATGGCATCGCGCATCGACAGCAGGTCGACCACCACCTTGGTGGCGCCGCCGCCGGGCAGGATACCCCAGTTGATCTCGGACAGGGCGAACTGCGCCTCGTCGGCGGCGAAGGCAAGGTCGCAGGCGAAGAGCGGGCCATAGCCGCCGCCGAAGCACCAGCCATTGACCATGGCGATGGTCGGCTTGCCGTACCAGCGCAGCCGCCGCCACCAGCCATAGGCTTCGGATTGCGCCTTGCGGATGGCGCCAAGGCTCTTGGCTTCGGTCTCGCGGAAATACTCCTTGAGGTCCATGCCCGCCGACCAGGCGCTGCCTTCGCCGGACAGCACCAGCACGCCGACATCGTCGCGGAATTCCAACTCGTCGAGAACCTCCATCATTCGCCGGTTGAGCGCCGGGTTCATGCAGTTGCGCTTGTCCGGGCGGTTGAAACGCACCCAGGCGATGCCGTTCTCGACGTCGAAGGCAACGGTCTCTTCGGTCATGGTCAGGTCCTCCCGTTTCGCCGCTATATTGGTGGAAATGGCTATGCAGCATAGCTATCGTATTTGCTATGTCGCATAGTCTTTTTCGCTTGACAAGGGCCTTGATCACGGCGATCGGTATGCAGCATGGACGAGGCTCACACCAGCAGCAGTGCGCCAGGCGCGACACCCGAAGACGCGCTCGACGCGCAGATCGGCTACAACCTCAGGCGCGCCTCGGCCGTTGCGCTCAATGACTTCGCGGTCGGACTGGCCGATGCGGCGCTGCGTCCGGTCACCTACGGCATGCTGGCGCTGATCGCCGAGAAGCCGGGCATCCGCGCCGCCGAGCTCTGCCGCCTGCTCGGCATGAAGAGCGCCAACATGGCGCCGCTGCTGGCCGAACTGGAAGAACGCGGGCTGGTCGAACGCGACGATCATGCCGAGGACAAACGCGTGCAGGTGCTCACCCTGACGCCGGCCGCCAGGGAGGCGATGCCCGGATGGCGGCAACAGGTTCGCCGGCACGAGGACCGGTTCCTGCAGCGGCTGACGAAAAAGGAGCGGGCGACGCTGCTGCGCCTGCTGCGCCTGATCTGGACGGATGAAGGGGGCTAGCTGGTTTCCCCGTCCGGCTCCGAAAGCCGCAGCAGCAGGGCGAAGAATGCAATCACCGGCGGCACGATGAAGCACCAGACATTGGCGAAGGCAAAGCCAAGCGCTGCGGCGGCGCAGCCGGTTGCGAACACGGCGACTGCCGACGACATGCGCCGCAGGCGGGCTATGAGGGCAGGGCGGGCGTCTGGCTTCACACCGCCGATGAGATCGCCGAGGTCGATCATGATCTGGGTGGTGGTGCCGGTCATCAGCGTCGAGGGTGGCGCTGCCGCGAGATGGACGCGGTGCACTGCGTTCTGGATCGCCATCGCGGCGACCAGCACCATGCCGGTGACGACCGCCGCCGCACCGTCACCGCTGGCGAAGGGGCCAAAGCGGATCGCCAGCGCAGCACCGGCAATCAGCAGCGCCAGCTTGGCTGCCAGCAGCGGTCCAAGCGCCGGCCGTCCCCGCCTGCGCAAGCGCTCGCCGGCCAGCCGGGTCAGGATGACGACGATGCAGAACACCGGCAACGCCAAGAGCTTTGCCAGCACACCCGAGATGCCGAGCACCAGCGAGGCGCCCAGGGTGACGAAATTTCCCGTCACATGCGCGGTGAACAGGCCCTGCAGGGCCAGGAACCCGGCCGTGTCGACATAACCGCCATTGAGGCTGAGCAGCAGCGGCAGTGTGGGTTTCATCGTTACATCTCCCGGCCAGGCTTGGCGGACAGCGTCTCACATCCCGGCGGAGCGTTCCACCTCGGCGCGGCATTTGCCGTCGCCGGCGCGGCATTTGCCGTCGCCCGCGCGGCCCCCTTCGCCATCGCGAGGTCGCCGCCACACGAACGGCAAACTCGGATGTTCACTTGAGGACAACTGAAACAAGGGCCCGTTCAGGCAATTCGCCGGGATTGTGTCCAACGGAGCTTTTGCATGTCGCTGTCCGGTACGACAACCCGCTACGGAAGCCTTGGCCAGGCATTTCACTGGCTGACGGCACTGCTTGTGCTCATCGCCTTCCTGGTCTCCGAAGGTGGCCCGCCGGCGCGGGTCTATTCCGAGGCCCGCGCCTCAACCCTGTTGCTTCACGAGTCGCTCGGTTTCACCGTTTTCTGGCTGCTGGTCGCTCGCCTGATCTGGCGCCTGTTCGACCGCGTTCCGGATGCACCGCCCATGCCCGCATGGATGGACGTCGCCGCGAAGGTGACGCACTGGGCGCTCTATGCGCTGCTGTTCGCGGTTCCGGCGACCGCCATGCTCGGCGCATGGTTCGGCGGCCATCCGGTGACGGTCTACGGTGTCGGCGCCATCGGTCCGTTTTTCGACCCGTGGGGCGCTGGCGCATCGCTGGCGGACATCCACGGCACGCTTGGCGATATCATCCTCTGGCTCGCCGGCCTGCATGCCGCCGCGGCCATCTTCCATCACGTCTTCCTTCGCGATCGGGTGTTGAGCCAGATGCTGCCCGGCTTGCCCAAGCCGCATTGATAGTCAGCCGGCCTGCAAACGAAGGCTTTCCGCGCTGCTCACGGACCCGAATGTCCGCCCCGGTTCTCGAGCAGACTATCGTTTCCAATGCCCTTCGTCCGGGCAGCGCCGACTTAAACGATGAGCCCGGCCAGCCCGCTACAACGCAACAGCCCGCCCCAATCCCCGCCGAACCGCTTCGCGATAGGCGAGGTCGGCCGCCACCATGTCTTCCATGGCAACGCCCATGGCCTTGTAGACGGTTATCTGGTCGGCGCTGGCGCGACCCGGCCGCAGCCCGAGCAGCATTTCGCCGAGTTCAGTTCCGGTTTGCGGATCGAGACCGGCGAGCTCGCAGGAGCCGACCGGGGTCGGGGCGAAGGCTTCGCTTGTCTCGACGAACAGGCTTGCCTGCCTGATGAGGTCGACTGGCAGTTCGCCACCGGGCGGTGCGACGCCCACCGACGAGACGTGGGTGCCGGGCCGCACCCAATCGGCCGAGATCACCGGTGCATAGGAATGCGTCGCCAGGCAGACGACATCCGACGAGCGTGCCGCGGCTTCAAGATCGCTGACGGCGACGACGCCGGGATGCTGCGCTGCAAGCGCCTGCGCATCCGAAAATTCCTTCGAGACGACGCGGATCTCGGCGAAGTCGCGCACCAGCGGCAGAAGGTTGAGGTGCTGGCCGGCCTGCACGCCGGCGCCGACCACCGTCGCGACCTTGGCGTCGCGCCGGGCGAGTTCGCGCACCGAGAGCACGGCCGAGCCGGAGGTGCGCACGGCGGTGATATAGGTACCGTCCATGACGCAGACCGGCATGCCCGTTTCCGGGTCGAAGAGATGGATGGTGGCGAGATGGCTGGGGATGGCCCGGGCTATGTTGCCTTCGAAGACGTTGACGATCTTCACCGTCAGATGCATGCCCGCCATCCAGGCCGGCATCGCCAGCGAATAGCCTGCATCGGGGATGTCGAGCTGCGGCCGCGCCGGATTGACGACCTTGCCGCCGGCTAGCGCCTTGAAGCCGCCGGCCAGCGCCTCGAGAAGCTGGCGAAGGTCGATGCAGGTCTTCACCTCGGCTTCGCTCAGGAAGAGCACTGGTGTATCGCCCTTGGCCTGGGCGCTGCGGGAGATCGATAGGGCTGTCGTCATGGGGTCCGCTTTCGTTGTCGGCTGGAGTGCACGGCAACGGTATTGCGATCCGGTGGCGTGATGAAATATGCTGTTTTTGCGATTTTTGCGTGGTTATCACGCTTGTCTTGGCTAAAATGTGTGAATCCTGAAATGGACGATCTCGACCGTATCGACCGCTCGCTGCTGCGCTTGTTGCAGGAGGATGGCCGCCGCACGACGCTCGACCTGGCGCGGCGGGTCGGGTTGTCGCCGACCGGAGCGGCGCAGCGCGTCAAGCGGCTGTTCGCCGAAGGCTTCATCCGCGCGGTGCGAGCCGTTCTCGACCCCGCCAGGATCGGGCAGGCGCAGCTCGTCTTCATCGAGGTGCGGCTCGACCACACGGCGCCGCATGTCTTCGACCGCTTTGCCGAGGCGGTGTTGCGGGCGCCCGAGATCATCGAGTGCCACATGGTGGTCGGCGGTTTCGACTATCTGGTCAAGGCGCGCATCGCCGACATGGCGGTATTCCAGGATTTCCTGCAGCGGGTCATCCTGCCGCTGCCCGGCGTCCGGGAAACGCACACCTACGCCTCGATCGCCAATGTGAAGCCCGACGCCCTGTTGCCTGTCTGAACTCCCAGCGACATGCTCGCGTTTTTCTGCATGCTGGTTCAGGCTTTCTGGTTCGAACTGGCCGACGAAACCGGCTATACACCGCCAACTGCCAAGGCCCGCCCGCCAACCCAAGAAGGAAAATCAGATGAGTTCAGAAAAAACAGCTGTCGTCGTGGCTGGCGGCAGCGGCATGGGGGCGGCGGCGGCGAAGCGCCTGGCGGCGGATGGCTTCAAGGTTGCCATCCTGTCCTCCTCGGGCAAGGGCGAGGCGCTCGCCAAGGAGCTTGGCGGGCTCGGCGTCACCGGCTCCAACCAGTCGAACGACGATCTGCAGCGCCTCGTCGACCTGACGCTGGAGCGCTTTGGCCGCATCGACGTGCTGGTCAACAGCGGCGGCCACGGGCCGCGCGCGCCGATCCTCGAGATCACGGACGAGCAGTGGCACACCGGCATGGATGTCTATCTGCTGAACGTCATCCGGCCGGTGCGCATCGTGGCACCGCAGATGGTCAAGCAGAAGGCCGGCGCCATCATCAACATCTCGACCGCCTGGGTGGTCGAGCCAAGCCCGATGTTCCCGACCTCGGCGGTGTTCCGCGCCGGGCTTGCCGCCTACACCAAGATCTTCGCCAACACCTATGCTGCCGACAATGTGCGCATGAACAACGTTTTGCCCGGCTGGATCGACAGCATTGCCCCTACCGAGGAGCGCCGCGACAGCGTGCCGATGCAGCGCTACGGCACCTCGGAGGAGATCGCCGCGACCATCGCCTTCCTGGCATCCGAAGGCGCCGGCTACATCACCGGCCAGAACATCCGTGTCGACGGCGGCATTATCCGCGCGATTTGAGGCGGCGACGAACCAGGCTGCCGCTTCATGGGTTCGCCGCTGAGGCGATCTGGCAGCATTCTAAGACAACGGATTCTGACATCTCACCCCAAGGAGCAAAAATGCGGCTTTTGATACTCGGCACCGGCTGGATGGCGCTGGAACATGCAAGGCGGTTCAGCGCCATCGAAGGTGTCGACATCGTCGGCGCCGTCGATGTCGATGCGGCGCGTGTCGGTGAATTCGCCGACGGCTTCAACATTCCCAACCGCTTTACCTCGCTGGAGGATGCGCTGACTTGGGGCGGCTTCGACGCGGTGGCCAATGTCACGCCGGACCGCATCCATCACCCGACCACCATGGCGCTGATCGCCGCCGGCAAGCCGGTGCTGTGCGAGAAGCCGCTGGCCGAGAACTTCGGCAAGGCCACCGAGATGGCCGACGCCGCCGAAGCCGCCGGCATCGTCAACATGGTGAACCTCACCTATCGCAATGTCGCTGCGCTGCAGAAGGCCCGCCAGATGGTGCAAGCGGGCGAAATCGGCACGGTCAGGCATGTCGAGGCGTCCTATCTGCAAAGCTGGCTGGTGTCGAAATTCTGGGGCGATTGGCGCACCGATCCGAAATGGCTCTGGCGCCTGTCGCGCGGCCACGGCTCGAACGGCGTGCTCGGCGATGTCGGCATCCACATCCTCGATTTCGCCAGCTACGGGGCCGCTCTCGACATCGACCATGTCTTCTGCCGGCTGCGCGCCTTCGACAAGGCGCCCGGCAACCGCATCGGCGAATACGGGCTCGACGCCAATGACAGCTTCGCCATGACGCTGGATTTTTCCAATGGCGCCTTCGGCGTCGTACATGCCAGCCGCTGGGCGACTGGTCATCTCAACGAGCTGCGCCTGCGCATCTATGGCGACAAGGGCGGCATCGAGGTGGTGCACAATCTGGACGGCTCGGCGCTCAAGGCCTGCGTCGGCGAGAATGTCGAGAACGCCAAATGGGAAGAGCTCGACGCCGGCACGGTGGCGACCAACTACCAGCGTTTCGTCGACGCCGTCACCAGCGGCGTGCAGAGCGAGCCCAGCTTCCGCCACGCCGCCGGCCTGCAGAAGGTGCTCGACCTCGCCGTGGTGTCGGACGAGAAGCGGGCGGAACTGAGGGCACACGCGGACACGCAGTGAGAGCAAGACTTCCCTTCTCCCACAGGGGATAAGGGAAGGCGCTGGTCACTGCTGATCCGCGTCGGTCAGCGTTTGCAGGAAGGCGACGATGTCGTCGATCTCGGGGTCGGTCAGCGCCGGCCTGTCGCCGGGCTTCTTGCCGAAGGGCGGGCCCTGGTTGAGGTTGGCCCAGTAAGCCTTTGGCAGATCGTCATTTTGCCGGATCGTGCCGTCGGCGTTTTTGGGATACCAGTGGCCGGGATCGCCGTCACGGCTGGCGTAGAAGGCAACCGCGTCGCGCAGCGTGTGGAAGGTGCCATTGTGGAAGAAGCTCTTTCGCAGCGCGACGTTGCGCAGCGTCGGCGTGCGAAACAGACCGCAATACTGCGCCCGGCCATGGAAGTCGGTCCTGAGCGGCCCGCACAGGCCGAGATCGAAATAGGCGGGGTCGGCGTTGGCCGGGATCGCCGGATTGCGCGGCACGGCGATGGCGATCAGGCCGAAATCGGTGAATTGCGGCGGCTCGCCGTCATTGGCGGGTTCGCTCAGATGACAGCTGGCGCAATTGCCCTTGGTCTCGTCCTCGAACAGCGCGCGGCCGCGCAATTCCCGCGCCGACAGCGTCGCCCTGCCGGCGAGGAAGGCGTCGTAGCGGCTGGTATAGGGATAGAAGTCGGCGGCGCTCTGCTCGAAGGTGCCGAGCGCCTCCGCGGCGGCATCAAAGGCATCATCCGGGTGGTCGAACACGGTGTCGCCGAAGGCCGCCTTGAATTCATCGGCATACGCCGCCATGCGCAATCCGGCGGTGACGGTGGCGGCATCCTTGTTGGCCATCTCGAACGGCGACAGCAGCGGGATCCTGGCCTGGTCGCGGCCGCAGTCGGCGCGGCCGTCCCAGGTCAGGCCGCCGGTCGGGCCGTTGTCGACGCTCTCGTCGCCTTCATCCTCGGAATCGTAGAAATGCTCGGTGAAGGCGGGCACCGCCTGGAGGTAACGCAGCGACGGCACGGCGTGCAGTCCGGGCTGGTCGAGATGCGGCCCGCCCATCTCGACTGGTGAGGCCGAGGCGGGGCCGAAGGCATGGCGCGGGTCATGGCAGGACGAGCAGGATTGTCTGCCTGAAGCCGACAGCGAGGGGTCGAAGAACATTTTTCGGCCAAGCGCTGTCAGCGCCTGCGCCCGCGCGAAGGCATCCGCGCGCGACATCGGCCCGGGATGGACGCTGCCGCTTCCGGCGCTGACTGAGTTGCCGGGCAGGATCGTGACGAGACCGAGCAATGCTGCCACTGCGATGGATCGCCTTTTCCATTGTCGCGCTGTCATGCCGTCCGGTTCCGTTTTTCCGGTCCGCCAATCTCGTACTGGCATTGCTACGGATTGATGACCGTGCATCCGACCGCTCCATGGTGGATGGGCAGCGATCCTTCCCACCCCCCTCTGTCCTGCCGGACATCTCCCCCGCAAGGGGGGATCGGATGTCGCCTCGGCTTTCGCCAATCACCAAAGTTTGAAGGCGCGGTCGCAGAAGCTGCCAATCTCCCCCTTGCGAGGGCGATGTCCGGTAGGACAGAGGGGGGTGCTGCCCCGCCGGCGTATCAGCTGATTTCAGTGACGTTGCACAGAACGGTTTCTGTCACAAAGCTGACAAGCGCCAGTCCTAGCGTGCTGAAGTTCCTCCAGCCATCCCCAGCCACGAGGCATCTTCCATGATCAGGCCTTTTCTCTCGCTCTGCCTCGCCAGTACGGCGCTGGCATCGGTCGCCACTGCCGCGCAGGCAGCTCCTCCTGGCTACGACAAGATCGACACCGTCGTCGTCATCTATGCCGAGAACCGCAGCTTCGATAATCTCTATGGCGGCTTTCCCGGCGCCAATGGGTTGGCCAGCGTCTCGGCCGATCAGGCGCGCCAGCTCGACCGCGACGGCAAGCCGCTGGCCGAACTGCCGCCGGCCTGGGGCGGGCTGACCGGCAAGGGCGTGACGCCGCCGGTGACCGAGGCGCAGTCGGCGCATCTGGCCAATGCCAGCTTCGCCATCGACGACGCCAAAGGTTTCAACGAGAATACCTCCGTCATCACGCGCGACCTCTGGCACCGTTTCTATCAGGAGCAGATGCAGATCGATGGCGGGAAGAACGACAAGTTCGTCGCCTGGGCCGATTCCGGCGGCCTGGTGATGGGCCATTATGACGGCTCGGTGCTGCCGATGTGGGCGGTGGCGAAGAAATACGTTTTGGCCGACAATTTCTTCCAGGGCGCGTTCGGCGGCTCGTTCCTCAACCATTTCCAGCTCGCCTGCGCCTGCGTGCCGGTCTATCCCCACGCCGACACCAGCCCGGTCAAGGGACAGATCGCCGTGGTCGAGGCCGATGGCACGATGCTGAAGGTCGCCGACAATTCGCCGGCCTCGGCCCTCGGCGGCGCGCCGAAATTCGTCAATGACGGCGCCATCACGCCCGATTTCCATGCCGTCAACACCATGCAGCCGCCCTATCAGCCGAGCGCCAACAAGCCGGCCGAAGGCGGCGACAAGGCGCTGGCCGACCCGGCGCAGCCGACGACGCTGCCGCCACAGCACGACATCACCATCGGCGACCTGCTGTCGCTGAAAGGCGTCGACTGGGCCTGGTATTCCGGCGCCTGGCAGGCAACGCTCGACGGCAAGAACGCGACGCCGGTGCCGAACTTCCAGTTCCACCACCAGCCGTTCAACTATTTCGCGGCTTACGCGCCCGGCACCGCCGCGCGGGCCGAACACCTCAGGGACGGCGGCCTCGACGGCGCGGAATTCATCAAGGCGATCGACGGCGGCAAGCTGCCGGCGGTGAGTTTCTACAAGCCGCAAGGCAACCTCAACGAGCATGGCGGCTATGCCGATGTGGCGAGCGGCGACCAGCATCTCGCCGACCTCGTCTCGCATCTGGAGCAAAGCCCGCAATGGAGCCACATGCTGGTGGTCGTCGCCTATGACGAGAATGGCGGCTTCTGGGACCATGTCGCACCGCCGAAGGCCGATCGCTGGGGGCCGGGCAACCGCGTCCCGGCCCTCATCATCTCGCCCTATGCGAAGATGGGCACGGTCGACCACACACAATACGACACGACGTCGATCCTGCGCTTCATCACCGCGCGCTACGATCTGCCGGTGCTGTCCGGCATCGTCGCCCGCGACAAGGCGCTGCGCAACAACGACCAGCCGCCGATGGGCGACCTGAGCGCGGCGCTTGATTTGAGCCGGTAGGGCAGGGTCTGGCAGAACCTCAGTGCGGCGAGGCCCTTTGGTCTAGAGCATGATGCCGAAAAGTGTGAAGCGGTTTTCGGACGACATCATGCTCTATCTCTTTGAGTTAGAGGCGGATTCAGATTTCAGGTCGATTCGACCTGAAATCATCCGGCTCTAGCCGCCTGATCTGCGGATCAGGTCGCGGCCGATCGGCTTCGGCGTCTCGCTGCGCAGCACCAGCGCCGTGGTGACCGCGCCGTGACGGGCCACCGCGTCGACGATGGTTTCAAGCTGCGCCGGCGAGGGGACGACAACTTTCAAGATGAAGCAGTCCTCGCCGGTCAGCCGGTGCACCTCGGTGATCTGCGGCATCTCGGCGAACTGCTTCAGGCAGGGCCGGATGTGCTCATGCGTGGTGCGCACCCGGATGATCGCCATCATGCCGAGGCCAAGTGCGGCCGGATCGATCACCGCGGTGTAGCCGGCAATGACGCCGCGTTCCTCCAGCCGTTTCACCCGCTCGGAGGTCGCCGGCTGCGACAGGCCGACCCGGCGGCCAAGCTCGGACATGCCGATGCGGCCGTTCTCCTGCATGGCTTCGACAATGGCGATGTCGGTCGGGTCGAGCGGCGCGCGCTCATCGCTGTTTTTCATAGATACTTTGAATCCATCGGAAATGCCGCGACTTTTCCGATGATTTCCCATTCTCGGGATCGTGGCAAGACGCCACCATGCTCCTTCAATAGATAGGAGCAAGGCGACATGACGCATTTCATCATCCTGCCCGGCAGCGGCGGTTCGGGTCCGGCGCACTGGCAATCGCGCTGGGAAAGCCCCAATCCGGCAATGCGGCGGTTCCAGCCGTCAAGCTGGGACCTGCCCGATTTCACCGACTGGCTGGCGGCGCTGGAAGCCGCCGTGATCGACGCGCCGGAGCCGCCGGTGCTGGTCGCGCACAGCTTGTCCTGCCTGCTGATCGCGCACTGGCAGAAAATCTCGCGGCGCCCGGTCGAGGCGGCCTTGCTGGTCGGCGTTCCCGATCCGACGGCGGCCGTCTTCCCTGGCTATGGCATGGCTTTCGCCAATATTCCGCAAGGCCGGCTGCGCTTTGCCTCGCTGGTGGTGGCCAGCACCAACGATCCATATGGCGCGCCGGACTATGCCGAGGCGAGGGCGACGCAATGGGGCGGCCGCATGGCCGTCATAGGGCCGGCCGGCCACATCAATGCCGACAGTGGTCTGGGCGACTGGCCGGAAGGTATTGCGCTTCTCGACGGTCTGGTTTCGGAGGCTAGCCTCAGCCGCCATTCACCAGGGCAAGGATGAGTTTTTGCAGATTGCCGCCCTGGCCGAGTTCGACGCGGTCGAAATCGCGGCTCGCCTGCCGCTGCGCCTGTGACAGTTCGGACAGGCGCTTCGTCATCTCGGTGCGGATCTTGCTGCATTTGGGATCGTCGGCGACGCTGAGGCCGACGGTCGCCGCCTCGATCTTGCGCACCATGTCGATGATGTCAGCGCCGTGCACCTTCTCATGCGCGCTGACGCCGGCGATAAAAACCTCCCAGTTCTTCTGTATGGCTGGCGGCAGCGGTGCGGAGGGACTTGGCAAGGTATAGGTGATGATGAGCTTCGGCCGTGCCGTCGCCAGCACGCAGGCTCCGGCGCGTGCCTGATAGTCCCTGGTCCAGGTCAGCTTGAAATTGGTGTGGGCGATGGCGCGGGCAACGCCGAGCTTCGGCCCGTTGTCGCCGATCGAGCGGTAGAGCTCCGGCCCGGACTGGCCTGATATGGCGTAGGTCTCGACCTTCTCGACCGGCTTCCAGTCGGCATGGGCGGCCAGTGGCAAGGCCATCAGGGCGGCGAGCAACAGACACAGACGAACACAGGCTCTCAACACCGCTCTCCGCGAAAATCAGCACTGGTGCCGCGACAGGCGATGCCACCGGAACCGCTTTTCCTATAGGATGCCGACGGGCGCGGCGGCAATGTCGGAGGGGGAAGTCATGCGATATCTCATCGTCGTGGGCGCGGTGGCGGTCCTGCAGGCCGCGCAGCCGGCGTTTGCCGCGTCGTGCAGCGGCTGGAGCGCCAAGATGGAGGAGGACGAGGGCGGCAGCGTGCTGACCGCTTCGGTCTGCGGCGGCCCGAAAGGCGATGCGCATCTGATGCTTGTCTGTTTCGACACGCCGGTGCTGAGCTACGACCTGGGTGCCGCCGGCCAGCAGCTGGAGCCCGGCATCAGCGGCGCCTTCGATTTCAAGGCCGGCGGCAAGACGGTGACCAAGACGCTGCAGCTCGAAGCCATGTACAACTACTTCGTGGTGAACCTTGCCAAAGCCGATCCGTTGCTCGACCTGCTGCGTGGGAAAGGCGATCTGGAGGTCAGCACCGCCAAATACGGCCAGACCGGTTTTCCGCTGAAGGGTTCGAGCGCGGCCATCGGCAAGGTGCTGGCGCAGTGCGGCAAGGCCAAGCCTGCCGACGACGGGGATTGATTGGCGGCCTTTGCATCACCGCCAACGCCTCGCGTGATGCGTCGTCTACCGCGCGGTCTCGCCATGCGTCGCGACACAGTCGATTTCGCACCGGCTGATGCCGACGTCCTTGAGCATGAAATCCGGCATCGCCTCCAGATGGCCCCGGTCGCAATGGTGGCGCCAGCGGCGCAGCAGGCGTGCCAGCAGGGTCGAGGGCAAGCGCCATTGTCGGGCGCTCCTCGGGACGCTTTCAATTTCGGTCATGGTTTCCTCGGAATTTCAGCGCCAAGGGTTTGCCGGCGTCGCGCCGGCAAACCGTGACGAGACGTCAGGCGCCTGCGGTCTGCGGGCCGATGAAGGCGGCGACCTCCGTCACCTTGTTGGCGGGAAAGCCGCCCTCGCGGGCATGCCGCTCGACGATCTCGGCGCTTTCGGCCTCATGCACGCAGTAGATCTTGTCGCCGGCGACATAGGAGGTGAGCCATTTGTAGGGCACGCCGAGGCCGGCCACGACCTGATTGGACCTGGCAGAGATTTCCTTGAGCTCGTTGGCACTCAGCCTATCGGCGCCGGCGATCTCGCGTTCGATGATGAAAGTTGGCATTGTCGGTCTCCGTTGTAGGTTGACGGCCCGATAAAACCGATCGACGTTCGACCCGCTGTGCTGCCCGCCAAGGAAACGGCGCGAGAACAGTCACACGCTTCGTCTCACGGTGGTGGCGCATGCCATTTGCGAGGGGCAGGCACATGGTGGAAAAATTGGGCGCTGCGATCAGGCTTCTTGGCGAACCGGCCATTCTCGATGCGAATGGGCGGAGCCAACCGGTGCGTGGTCATCAGGCCTGGGCGCTGCTGGCCCGCGTGCTTCTGGCGCGTGCGCCGCTCGACCGGCGCGCACTTGCGGCGGAGCTGTTTCCCGAAACCGTCGATCCGCTGGGTTCGCTGCGTTGGTGCCTGGCCTCACTGCGCAAGGCGCTCAACACCGCCGACTGTCTGAACGGTGACCCGATCGAGGGCCGCTTTGCCGACGATTTGGACATCGACGTGCTGCGGCTCGACCGCGACGATTTCGACATCGAGGCCGCCGGCCCGCTGCTCGGCACGCTGGAGCCGCGCTGCAGTCCGGAATTCGCCACCTGGCTGCTGGTCGAGCGCGAGCGCATCGCCGGCATCGTCGAAGCCCGGATTCGGCAGGAAACCATCCGCGCCATGTCGGTCGAGGATCATGGCCGCGCCATCCGGCTGGCCGAACTTGGCGTACGGCGCAGCCCCTATGACGAAAGCGCGCACATCTTGCTGGTGAAGAGCCTGGCGCTGGCCGGCCGCTACCAGGCGGCGCTCGAACAGGTCGAGGCGACCGAGGCTGTGTTCGTGGCCGAGCTTGGCGAAAAGCCGTCCGCCGCGTTGCGCAGTGCGGCGCGGCGCACCATCTCGTCTTCGCCCAGCGGCATCTCACGCCAGGCCTTCGTCGCCTCGCTGATGCAGTCGGGGCTTGCCGCGCTCTCGGCGGGTGCCGTGGATGCCGGCATCGACTGCCTGCGCCGCGCCGTGCGTGACGCCGAAAAGCACAAGGATGCGCATCTGACGGCGCGCGCCATGTTCGAGCTTGGCGCAGCGCTTGTGCATTCGGTCAAGGGTTATGACGACGAAGGCTCGGTGCTGCTGCGCCAGAGCACGGAACTGGCGCGTCAGGGGGGCAACGCAGCCATCGCTTCGGCGGGCTTTCGCGAACTCGGGTATGTCGAGGCGCTGGCCGGGCGGCGTCCGTCGGCCGCGACCTATCTCGCGCAGGCGCTGGAACTGGCCGGCGGGGACGACAACTTGGCCGGCATCCATGGCGTCATCGGTTTCAATCTGGTCGACTGGGGCCGGGTCGGTGAAGGGCTCGATCACTACGCGCTGTCACTGGAGCATGCGCGCTCGGCCGGCAACCGCCGCCGCGAGATCTGGTCGCTGGGGCTTGGCGGCTGGGGGCTGCTCGCCGCCGATCGGTTGGAGGAAGCCGACCTCTGGCTGGCGGACTGCCTGGCGCTGGTCGAAGAACAACGCTGGATGTCGTTCCGGCCCTGGCCGGTGGCGGTGCTCAGCGAATCCCGCACCCGCCAGCAAGCGCGCCCCGATGATTTGCGTCCCCGGCTGGAGGAAGCCTTTGCGCTGAGCTGCCAGATGAACGATCCCTGCTGGGAAGGGGCCGTGGCCCGCGCGCTGGCGTTGACCTATGCTGCGGAAGAGGCGTTCGGGCCGGCCATGGAGTGGTTGGGCGACGCGCGCCGGCGCTGCATGCGCGACACCGACAGCTATGCCGGTTTGCAAGTGGAAATCCTGGCGAGCCAGGTGGAAGTCAATCTGAAGCTGAACCGGCCTGAGACGGCCGACGCCATCGCGCGCGAATGGCTGGCGCTGGCGGCCAGAACGCACCGCGATTCGCATGTCGCCCGCGCCGCCGCCTTTGTCGCGGGGCGCGGCTGAACCTACCGCAACAGCGCGCCCAGCCTGACCGTGGCAGCCATCAACGCCTCGTCCGAAAACCCGGAAAAACCCAGCACCAGGCCGTGCTTCGGCGCGCCGTCGATGAACATCGCGGACAAAGCGCGGGCGCCGACGCCCGCGGCCCTTGCCGCCTCGACGATCGCGGTGTCCGGCCCGGCACCCTTCAGCGTCGCCATCAGGTGCAGCCCCTGTTCGGGCACGGTCACGTCGAGGGCATCGCCGCAATGCGCCTCGAGGCCGGCGACCAGCACGTCGCGCGCGGCCTGGACGCGGCGGCGCACGCGCCTCAGATGGGCGGCGAAATGGCCCTCGTTCAACAGGTCGGTCAGCGCGCCTTCGGCCAGCGTCGAGGGGAACCGGTCGGAGCGCGCCCTGACCGCCATCACGGCATCGAGCAGCGCTTCCGGCACCACGACGTAGCCGATGCGCAGGCCGGGGAAGAGGACTTTCGAGAAGGTGCCGAGATAGGCGACGCGGCCGGCGCCGTCCATGCCTTGCAGCGAGGTCAGCGGCGGCCCGGCGTAGCGGAACTCGCTGTCGTAGTCGTCCTCGATGATCCAGGCATCGTTGCGCCGCGCCCAGTCGAGCAGCGCCAGGCGGCGGCGCATCGTCATCGTCACGCCGAGCGGATATTGATGCGAGGGCGTGACATAGGCCGCGCGCGCCGTTGGGCACAGGCGTTCGCCGATCCCGGGATCGAGCCCTTCCTCGTCGACCGGTACGCCGACAACCCTGGCGCCACTGCCGGCCAGCACGGCATGCGCCATCGGATAACAGGGGTTTTCGATCCAGACGGCATCGCCGGGGCGAAGGGCGGCGCGTGCCAAAAGATCCAGTCCCTGCTGCGTGCCCGAGGTCAGCACGATCTGGCCGGCATCGCAGCGAACGCCGCGCGCGGTCCTGAGATAGGTTGATATCGCTCTACGCAGGGCGAGGCCGCCGCGCGGATCGCCATAGCGGAAATGCTCCGGGCCGGGGCGGGCGAGGTGGCGCGACAACAGGATGCGGAACACGTTCAGCGTGCGCGGGTCGGACACCGCCACGCCAAGGCCGCAAGGCAGCGACGCCGCGTCATCGACCTCGGGCGGGCGCGGCCTGATCATCGCCACCGGCAGATGCGGCACATCAGGCGCGACGAAGGTGCCGGCGCCGACCTTTGCCGTCGCAAAGCCTTCCGAGATCAGCATTTCGAAACAGGCGACCGCCGCCGAGCGCGACAGGCCGAAGCGCTGCGCCAGATCGCGGGTGGTCGGCAGCTTGGCGCCGGCGGCCAGCGCGCCGGTCTCGATCAGCCGCCTGAGCGCCGCATAGAGCTCGCGGCTGCGCGGACCATCGCCCGGCAGGACCGGAATCAGCGCCGACCAATCCGGAAGATTGGTCTGAATTTTCTTATCTCGATTGGTTCTTTTCTCGACCAATGCCATGGCGCATGGTTGGCAGACAAGAGACAAGGATGCAAGCCGTGGACGACGTATCAGCCAGCTTTCCGACCACCAGCCGCAACCGGGTGAGGCGCCTGCATGAGCGCGGCAGCTACGACCATGCGGCGGTGTTCTCGGTGCTGGATGCCGGGCTCTTGTGCCATGTCGCCTACACATTCGACGGCCAGCCCTATTGCACGCCGACCATCCACTGGCGCGAGGGCGACAGGCTCTACTGGCACGGCTCGTCGGCCAGCCGAATGCTGCGCCAGCTGCGCGGCGGCACGCCCGCCTGCCTGACTGTCTCGCATCTCGACGGGCTGGTGCTGGCTCGTTCAGGCTTCAACCATTCCGCCAACTACCGCTCGGCGATGTGTTTTGGGACGGCGCGGATCATCGATGAGCCTGGGGCAAAGCTGAAGGCATTGGCCGGCGTCGTCGACCGCTTCTATCCCGGCCGGAGCGAGACCTTGCGACCGATCTCGGCGCAGGAAGCCAAGGCGACGACGGTCATCGGCATGCGCATCGAAGAGGCGTCGGCGAAAGTGCGCGCCAAGGGCGTCGGCGACGACGAGGAGGATTACGGCCACCCGGTGTGGGCCGGTGTCATCCCGGTGCGGACGGTGATCGGCGCCGCAGAGCCATGCCCAAGGCTGCTGCCCGGCATCGAGCGGCCGGGGAATCTGGCTGGTTATGCTGAGGGCGAAAGGCTGGACGCGGCGCTGACAGAGGCGCAGCTGGCGTATGAGGGCGGTTTGTAACTTATATAAACGGAACGAACTTTCGTATTCGAACCGCGCCTCCTGGAGGGCGCGCTTTGCCTTCTCCCACGGGGAGAAGGAGAGCCCACTTGCCGCCACCGGCACTGCGCCGTAAGTCATGCAACCATGATCGAATTCCGCCGAGCGCAAGCGTCAGACCTGCCTGATGTCGTCGTGATGCTGGCCGACGATCCGCTCGGCGCCGGCCGCGAGGACGCCTCGGTGCCGCTGGCGCGCGGCTATGTCGAGGCCTTCAATGCCATCGACGCCGATCCCAATCAGCTGCTGGTGGTGGCCGTGGACGGCGCCGAGGTGATCGGCACCTTGCAGGTCAGCTTCCTTGCCGGGCTCTCGCACAAGGGTGCCTGGCGCGGGCAGATCGAGGCGGTCCGGGTCGCCGGCCACAGGCGCTCCGGCGGCATCGGCAGGCAGATGATCGAATGGGCGATCGCGCAATGCCGGGCGCGCGGCTGCAACCTCGTCCAGCTCACCACCGACAGGTCGCGCGCGGACGCGCACCGCTTCTATGAGAACCTCGGCTTCACCGGCAGCCATCTCGGCTACAAGAAGACCTTGTGATGCTCGGCACCATTCCGGGCCGGCGGCGACTGGCGTATACCGGAAGGCTGTCAGGCCCTATTCAAATTGCCGGGGAGGGCTGATATAGGTCAGCCAGGTTGACCTATATAAAGCCAGGTTGACCTATATAAAGATTGTCGCGGGAGGCGCTCCTTGACCTTGATGAACCTGCTGGCTTCGCGCTCGTCGCGCATGAAGGCGTCCGAAATCCGCGAACTGCTGAAGCTGCTCGACCAGCCCGACATCATCTCGTTCGCCGGCGGCATTCCCGACCCGGCGCTGTTTCCGGCCGAGGCGATCCGCGATGCCTATGCCGATGTGCTGGGCGGTGGCGAGGCGGGAGCAGCGCTGCAATACCAGGTTTCGGAAGGCTATCTGCTGTTGCGGCGATGGCTGGCCGGGCAGATGGGCAAGCTCGGCGTCGCCTGCGACGAGGGCAACATCTTCATCACCTCCGGCTCGCAGCAGGCGCTGGATTATCTCGGCAAGCTGTTCCTGTCGCCGGGCGACACCGCGCTGGTGACATGGCCGACCTATCTCGGCGCGCTCCAGGCATTCAACGCCTACGAGCCGCGCTACGACCGGCTGCGGCCGGAAGGCCGCAACATGACACCGGCAGCCTATCGCGTCGCCGCCGCCGCCAATGGCGGCCGGGTCAAGTTCGCCTATCTGGTGCCGGATTTCGCCAACCCGACCGGCGAGACGTTGAACCGCCAGCAGCGCGAGGCGGTGCTCGACCTTGCCGGCGAACTCGACATCGCCGTCATCGAGGACGCCGCCTATCGCGCGTTGCGCTATGACGGCGAGGGCGTGCCGCCGATCCTGGCGCTCGACTGCGCCCGCTCCGGAGGCATCGACAAGGCGCGCACGCTCTATTGCGGCTCGTTCTCGAAAATCCTGTCGCCGGGCATGCGCGTCGGCTGGGTGTGCGCGCCGCGCCACGTGGTCGAGAAGCTGGTGCTGATGAAGCAGGCCTCCGACCTGCACAGCCCGTCGATCAACCAGGTGGTAATGCATCGCGTGGCCGAAGCCGTGTTCGACGGCCAGGTGGAAAAACTCATCGGCGCCTATCGCGAGCGCCGCGACGGCCTGCTCGCAGCGCTCGAGGCCAACATGCCCGAGGGCGTGACCTGGAGCCGCCCGGAAGGCGGCATGTTCGTGTGGGTGACGCTGCCGGAAGGCTCCGACGCCACCGGGTTGCTGGCGCGGGCGGTGAAGGAGGCGCGCGTCGCCTTCGTGCCCGGCAGCGCGTTCTTTGCCGACGGGACAGGGCGCAACACGCTGCGGCTCTCCTTCACGCTCGCCGATAGTTGCGCGGTGAGCGAGGGCATCCCACGGCTGGCGGCGATCCTGAAGGGATAGGCCATGCTGCCGGAATAGAGTCGGGGCCGGAAGTCAGCATCCTACGCCGCCACGTTGACCAGCTGCTTGAGGTTCGAAAGCCTGCTGCGCGCCAGCTTGCGGATCGGTTTTTCGAAGTCGTCCTCGCCTGCCTCGATGACGAAGACTAATGTCATGAAGTCGAGCATGAACTCCTCGACGGCCGCCGTGACCGTCTGCGACCTGCCCTTGAACCGGCGCAGCAAGGTGTTCGCTTCTTCGCCGTCACCGGCGCTGTCGATCAGCACTTCGAGCCTCTGAAAGCTGTCCAATTCGATTCCTCCCGCCGCCCCACAAAACCTGGCTCCGAACAAAAGGTTCCATCTGAACGGGATTGAGTGCCCGACGCTTGGTCCGGGGTTCGTGAATCGACAACTCGCTGGCGGGCTTTTTTCGTTCGAGTGGAACTTCTGCGGGACATAGAAGTTCTCACCATGTCTGATCCCCCGTCAGACATCAGAAAGCTCGGTATCAGCTTTCCAAAGGCCCGCCGGATCCCCCTCCCGGCGGGCTTTTTTTGTTAGAGATATACCGAGGGTTCCATGGGCTGGACGTGCGGTAGGACTTGGCGGCTGACAAGCGCCCGCATTGACGCCGCCCTGTCCGAACCTAGATTCGCAAGCTCACGAGGAGGACTGTTCATGGAACTGCATCGCGGCCGGCTTATCGACCACGTCCAGCTGGTGGTCAGGGATCTCGCCGCCAGCCGGCGTTTCTACGAGGCGGTCCTGCAGGCACTCGGTGTTCCGATCGGTGGTGTGGGCGAGGACTTTTTCTGGGCCGACGAACTGTTCGTCTCCAGTGCCGACAGCCGGGCGGCGCAGGGAAAACTCACCGGCCGTCACCATCTCGCCTTCCAGGCAAGGGACCACGCCACGGTCGAAGCTTTCTACAAGGCCGGGCTCGCCGCCGGCGGCACGGACAATGGCGCGCCGGGCGAACGGCCCTACCACCCCGGCTACTACGCCGCCTTCCTGCTCGATCCGGACGGCAACAACATCGAGGCGGTTCACCATGGTCCGCACACGCGCAGCGTTGCGTCGGTGAAGATTACTTTTTGAGTGGTTTTCCACCTGTTGCGTATCCTCGTATACGAGACTCAAAAACCGATCGAGGAACCGTATGAGTCCACTGCCTGAAACCGTGCCGTTTTTCAGCTAGTGGGAAACGCCCGACATGACCTTGGACGTGCTCGCCGAAGGCGCTGAAGTTGCGCTGCGGCGCGATCCCTTGTGGCGGGGGTCGGGGGCTGAGACACCAGACGAATACGTAGTCTGGGCCGCCAACATCTGCGGCATGGCGTGCCTGAAGATGATCCTGGCGACGCGCGGCGAGATCGTGCCGACGATCGAACTGGCCAGGCGCTGCACCAGATATGGCGGCTATGTCGTCGGCGAGGGATCGATCAAGGGGCTGATCTACGCGCCGTTCGTCAGCTTCGTGCGGGAAGCCTTCAGCCTGCAAGCCGAGGTGATGACCAATGTCGCGACAGCGGACATTCCGGCGATCCTGGCGCGGTCGCGCTTCTTCATCGCTTCGGTCAGCAGCTGGGTCCGCTGGCCGGAGCGCGAGCCGCCATCGAAGGGTGGCCATCTGGTGCTGGTCACCGCGGCGTCGGACAAGGGTTTCCGCTTTCACAATCCGTCCGGCCATACCAGCGCCACACAGGCAAACGCAGTGTTGGCGCCGGCCGATTTCGACCGCTTCTTCGCCAATCGCGGCATTGCCGTTGCCATTTGATTTTTTGACGGTTGAGGGATTTCGATGACCGAAAAGACAAGGGTAGCCATCCTCTATGGCGGACGGTCGGCCGAACATGACGTGTCGCGCCTCTCGGCCGCCAATGTGCTGAAGGCGATCGACCGGACGCGCTACGAGATCGTGCCGATCGCCATTTCCCGAAGCGGCAGATGGCTGCTGCAGCGGTCGGCCGCCAGCGACGCGGCAGGGGCTCCGGTATCCGAGGACGGGGTGGAGGTCGCGCTGCTGCCCGCCGGCAAGGGCAGGCTGGTCGCCGTGGCGCGGGATGGAACGCAGCCTGACCCCGTCGATGTCGTGTTTCCCGTGCTGCACGGGCCGTTCGGCGAGGACGGCTCGGTGCAGGGCTATGCCGAGGTCGCCGATGTCGCCTATGTCGGTTGCGGCATCCTCGCATCGGCCGCCGCCATGGACAAGGATGTCGCCAAGCGGCTGATGCGCGAGGCCGGCCTTGCCGTTGCCCGCTCCGTCACCTTGCGCCGCGACGAGCCTATGTCCTTCGACGACGTCAGGGCAAGGCTGGGTCTGCCGGTCTTCGTCAAGCCGGCGCGCCAGGGCTCGTCCTTCGGGGTGAGCAAGGTGACTGACGGCGCCGGTTTCGCCACCGCCGTCGAGGCGGCTTTCCAGCATGATAACAAGGCTTTGGTGGAGGAATTTGTCGACGGCCGTGAGATCGAGTGCTCGGTGCTGCAGCGGGCCGACGGCACGCTGACGGTGTCGCTGCCCGGCGAGATCATTCCGGCCGGCAAGCATGGCTTCTACACCTACGAGGCCAAATATCTCGATGCCGACGGCGCGGTGGTCAGGGTGCCCGCCGATGTCCCGGCCGCGGTCGCCGACCGGGTGAGGGACATGGCGCGGCAGGCCTTCCAGGCGCTCGGCTGCGAAGCCATGGCGCGCGTCGATTTCTTCCTGCGCGCCGACGGCAGCCTGCTGGTCAACGAGGTCAACACCATTCCCGGCTTCACCGATATCTCTATGTACGCCAAGGCGCTGGCGGCATCAGGCATCGGCTACAGCCAGACCATCGACGTGCTGATCGAGCACGCACTGGCCAGGCATGCGGCGCGCTGATCCCGCTCGGGAGCAATATGGTCAATGCTGTGGTCTGGAACTGGGGAGCTGAAAGTTGTCCTATGCCGCTGGCATCGCGCTCTTCGCCAGGGAATGTTGATGGCGGCAGTTCGATATGGCGGCCGTTCGATCGGCTTTACGCGATGGGGAGCGGCGGATTTCCGCCGCCCCCATCTTACTGGTCACGGATGATGATGGAGATGCCTTTCGGCATCGACTTCTCCAACCGTAAAGCTCTGGAAGCCCGGCATCAGCTGCCAGACGGCTGCCAGGCCGATGATCAGATAGGCCAGGCGGGCCAAAGTGGCGCCCCCGAGGACCGTGCCGATCACGTCATAGCCCGCCACCCCCATGGCCAGCCAGTTGAGACCGCCAAGGATGATGAGGGCAAGGGTGGCGAGGTTCATGATGCGCATAAACGCCTCCTGATGTTGCCTGTAAAACGCCTTCAGAAAAAACGCCTGTTGTTTCAAACGGTTCCGCCGATCACGAAATTGTGAATGGCGGCGACAATCCGTGAGTAGCCACCAATCGCGAAATCAGGCTGGCCTGCAAAGCGAGGCTGCGCCGGCATTGTAAAAACGGCAGCTCAGGCCGGCATGCCGCCGCGCCCAGACCTCTGGCCGATCATCCAGGGCAGGACGCTCGAGACATCCTCCGGAATGCGGGCCGATTTTGCCCAGCCGGCGAAGGCTTCACGAGCCGCCGACAAGGGCAGCAGCCCATCAAAGGCGCGATGGCAGGCGCGCCGGGCCGTATCGAAGATCGGGCCGCGCCGGTTGCTCGGCCATTCGTCGAGAAAGTCGAGGGCTTCTTCAAGGCAGGCGATTTCCTGGACGATCAACCGCGCGTCCTTGACGAACACGGGGCGATCGAAAAGCCTATCGTTCATCACTTCCTCCAATCGCTTGAACGATGCTTTGAACTGGCCGGCGCCGATGGCGACGGCGACCGTCAAAAATATCGAATCGCGCCTTTCGGTGTCAAGAATGGACGCGGGCCAGCTGGCTCGACCCGGCCTACTCGACCAGAATATGCGCCTCGCGCGCGGCCTCGACAAAAGCCTCCCTGGCGATGTCGGGGGACACCTCGCCGCTCGTCGCTCTGCGGCAGGCGCGCAGCGCGGACTGATGTTTCAGGCTGCCGGCGTCGCGCCAGTGTGTCGTGAGCAATTCGATGGCCTGCTGGGTATTGGAGAGATGGCGGGTGGAACCGGTGACGCCGACCGAAACCACCACGGGTTTGGAGAACCATGCGGTTTGCATTGGAACCTCGACTGCGTTGCAGCCGTATAACGCCTCTGGCCGCGCTGGGTTTCATCCTTGCCGATCACTTGTAGCGTGAGGCCGCCGCGGACGCATCCGCACGGCGCAGCGCTACGACCTTCTACCGAATCCCGCTCCCCGTGCCGGAGTTCAAGATATCGGCAATGTGGCATCCGCGCTTGGATGCCGACCCGGCGCATCGTTGGCTGCGCGACACCGTGATGTCCGCGCCGGGCAGGCGAGTTCGAGAAAACCGATAGCCGAGCGCGGCCATGTCGCGCGCCATCCGGTCATTGCCCGGGTGACGAGCGGTTCGCCGGCTGCGAAAGTTGCACACCGGCTCAATATGCCCGATCATGGCGGTTGGCAGGGGAGGAACCAAGTGGCGGCCAATCGTCGAAACGGCACGGCGTCTCCGACTCATGGGCTGGAGGACATTCTTTCGGCCGCCGCGCCCCGCCCGAGAACGTCATTGCCCAATGTGGCGACCACCGTCACGACAGTGGCGGCGCTGTATTTTGGGCGCGAGGTTTTCCTGCCGATCGCCATCGCGCTGCTGCTGACCTTCGCGCTCGCGCCTCTTGTCTCGGCGCTCAAACGGGTCGGCATCCCCCGGATACCCGCTGTCATCGTCAGCGTGCTGAGCGCTTTCGCGGCACTTGCCCTGTTCAGCTTCATTGTCGCCACGCAGGTCAGCGAACTGGCACAGAATATTCCGGTCTATCAGACCAACATCCTGACCAAGATCCGTTCGCTCAAGGAAACCGGCGTCGGGGGAGGGATCATTGCCAAATTGAGCGACGTGATCGAACGTGTCGGCCAGGAGATCAACAGGCAGGACGCTTCGCTGCCGGCCGCCACTCCGGACAAGCCAAAGCGCGAGCCGGTGCCCGTCGAGATCGTCGCGCGCGAAAGGCCGCTCGAAGTCCTGCAGAACATTATCGGCCCGCTGATCAGCCCACTCGGATCGGCCGGGCTGATCATCGTCGTGGTCATATTCATGCTGCTCGAACGGGAGGATCTGCGCGACCGCTTCATCCGGCTTGTCGGTTACGGCGACCTTCACCGCACCACCGAGGCGCTTCAGGATGCAGCCAAGCGGGTGGGCCGCTATCTGCTCATGCAATTGGTTGTCAACATCGTCTACGCCATACCCATTGCGATCGGGCTGTGGATCCTCGGCATTCCGAATGCGCTGCTGTGGGGCCTGCTTGCGCTGGCGCTGCGTTTCGTTCCCTATATCGGCCCGGCCATAGGCATGCTGCTGCCGCTGTTCCTAGCGCTGGCCGTGGCGCCCGGCTGGTCGCTGGTCCTGTGGACGGCCGCCCTGTTCGTGGTGATGGAGCTGGTCACCGGCAACGTCGTCGAACCTTGGCTTTACGGTTCGCGGACGGGGCTGTCACCGCTGGCGATCATCGTCGCGGCCATCTTCTGGACCTGGCTCTGGGGGCCGCTCGGACTGGTCCTGTCGACGCCGCTGACCGTCTGCCTGGTGGTGCTGGGCAGACACGTGCCGCAGTTTGAATTCCTCGACGTGCTGTTCGGCAACGAGCCCGTGCTCGAACCCCATGCGCGCCTCTACCAGCGGCTGCTGGCGGGTGATCCGGAAGAAGCCACCGACCACGCCGAGGAGATGCTGGAGGAGAAATATCTGGTCGAATTCTACGACAAGGTGGCCATTCCCGCACTTCTGCTCGGCGAGCGCGATCGTGCGCGCGGCGTCATGGGCGACCTGCAAAGACGGCAGCTGGCGGCCAGCGCCCTGACGCTGGTGGCCAATCTCGACGAGGACGCGCAAGAGGAAGCGGCCGAGGAGGATGTCCCGGCCGAGGCCGGGGAGGCGGGCGACCATGGCGATGCCGCCGGCGAGGACGAGGCCGCCGACCTGCCTGATGGCACGGATATGTCGGTGCTTTGCGCCGGCGGGCGTGGCGAACTCGACGATGCCGCCGCCGCGATGCTGGCGCAGGTCCTGGAAGTGCAGGGCGCGACGGCGTCGAAGGCGGGCTTCGCCGACATCGAACCGGCGAGCATTCGCCGCCTTGAGCTCGAAACCGTCGACACCGTCGTGGTCGGCTTCCTGAACCGGGATTCCGTCAAGCACGCCCGTTTCCTGGTTCGCCGGCTGAAGCGTGCGAAGGCGGCATTGCGGGTAGGGATCGTGTTCTGGTCGGAGACCGGCAATGACGACAAGGAGGCGACCGCCAGGCTGGCCCAAGACATGAACGCGGATTTCGTCGCGCATGGCATGGTCGACGCCGTGGTGGGCGCGCTGTCAAAAGAGCCGCCGGTTGCGCTCAAGCTCATCGCCAAACGCCGCCAGCGCCGACCGCGGGCCACGCCCAGAAAACCTCCGGCCGCAGCCGCGAGCTAGACTAGAGCATGAGGCCGAAAAGTGTGAAGCGGTTTTCGGACGACATCATGCTCTATCTCTTTGATTTAGAGGCGGATTCAGATTTCAGGTCGATTCGATCTGAAATCATCCGGCTCTAGGGTCAAAGCCAGATAACTCCCAACTATCCCCCTGCCAGCCTCGGCAGCAGGAAAATCTCGGCGCCTTTTGGCAATTCCTTCGACCAGGTGTCGCGATAGATCGTCCCGTCGATGGCGACGGCGATGCCGCGATCGATCCAGGGCTCGAGGCCGGGATACTGTTCAGCCAGTTTTCTGAACAGCTCCCTTATGTCCTTGGCCTCGACCTCGACCTTGCTCTTGCCTCCGGCGAGCGCGCCAAGCGATCCCCAGAGCGTCACTTCAACCATCACCGCGAGAACCTCATCTCGCTCTAGCCTTCCCGTTCAGCCTCGATTGCCGCCAGGATGCGTGGCGGCGACATCGGAATATGTGTCATCCGCACGCCTGCGGCGTTCGACACCGCATTGGCGATCGCCGCCAGCGGCGGCACGATCGATGTCTCGCCGACGCCGCGCACCCCGTAAGGGTGGTTGGGATTCGGGATCTCGAGGATCTGCGTGTCGATCATCGGCAGGTCCGAGCAGACCGGGATGCGATAGTCGAGGAAGCCGGGATTCTGCAGCCGCCCGTCCTTGCCGTAGATATACTCCTCGTTGAGCGCCCAGCCGATGCCTTGCGCTGCGCCGCCCTGGTACTGGCCCTCGACATAGGTCGGGTGCACCGCCTTGCCGGCATCCTGGACGACGGTGTAGCGCAACACCCTTGTGGCGCCGGTCTCGGGATCGACTTCGATATCGCAGATATGGGTGGCGAAGGAGACGCCCGCGCCGTCGGCGACGAGCTCGCTGTGGCCGGCGATCGGTCCGCCGGTCCTTCCCGACGCGGCCGCGATCTCCTTCAGCGACAGCTTGCCGAGATTGCCGTGCTTCTCGCCCTTGGCAACCGCGTGGCCCTGTTCCCAGACCACGTCGTCGACGGAAATGTCCCACATCTGCGCGGCGCGTTCGCGCAGGATCTTGACCGCGTTGCGGGCGGCCGAGATCGTCGCCATGGAGGACGAGAAGGTGCCCCGGCTGCCGTCCGTCATGTCGTTGTACCCGAGGCTTGACGTATCGGCGACAATCGCCTTGACCTGCTCATAGGCAATGCCGAGCTCCTCCGCCGCCACCAGCGACAGCGACGCGCGGGAACCACCGACATCGACCGTGCCGACGGCAAGCGAGACCGAGCCGTCCATGCCGATGTTGAGGTCCGTGCAGGTCTGGCCGCCGAAGTTGAACCAGAAGCCGCAAGCCATGCCGCGACCCTGGTTCTTGCCGAGCGAAGCCTTCATGTGCGGATGGTTCTTCGCCGCCTCGAGAGTCGGGCCGATGCCGATCGGGCCGTAGACCGGGCCGTAGGACGATCTGGTGCCTTCCTGCGCGGCGTTCCTGATGCGGAATTCGACCGGGTCCATGCCGATCTCCTTGGCCAGTTCGTCGACCGCGCTTTCCACCGCGAACGCCGCCATCGGCGCCGACGGCGCGCGATAGGCCGCGGTCTTCGGCCGGTTGACCAGCACTTCGTAGCCCACGGTCTTGACGTTATCGAGCTTGTAGCAGGCGAACGCCGTCATGGCGCCGATCTCGGCCCATGAGCCGGCATACGGGCCGCAGCTATAACGCAGCGTCGCCTCGGCGGCGGTGATGGTGCCATCCTTGCGGGCGCCGATCCTGACGTCGATCGATGTCGCGCTGGTCGGACCGGAGGCGCGGAACACCTCGTCGCGGGTCATGACCAGCTTGACCGGCCGTCCGGCCTTGCGCGACAGCGCGAGCGCCACCGGCTCAGCCCAGACATGGGTCTTGCCGCCGAAGCCGCCGCCGATCTCCGACGAGGTGACGCGCAGCTTCGAGGCTTCCATGCCAAGCAGCTGGGCGCAATGCTGGCGGTAGACGAAATGCCCTTGCGTGCAGACCCAGAGATCGGCAGTGCCATCCGAGCTGACGCTCGCCACGCAGGCATGCGGCTCGATATAGCCCTGGTGCGTCTGCTCGGTCTTGTAGGAGCGTTCGACGATGAAATCGGCCTGGCCGAAACCCTGATGAACATCGCCATGGCCAAACTGGCTGCGCTTGGTGACGTTGGACGGCTTTACCGGCTTTTCCTCGAGGCCCTCGGTGAAGATGGCGTCGTTGATGAGGGGTGCGGAGTGCTTCATCGCCTCGTCGACATCGGTGACATGCGGCAGAACCTCGTAGTCGACCTCGATCAGCTTCAGCGCCTGCCTGGCCGTGCGGGCGTCCACGGCAGCGACCGCGGCCACCGCATGGCCGTCATAGAGCGCCTTGGTGCGCGCCATGCAGTTGTCGAGGATGTCGTACATGGCGGCATCGCCATCGGTGAGGTCGGGCAGGTCGGCCGCGGTGATCACCGCCTTCACGCCGGGAAGCTTTTCCGCCTTCGAGGTGTCTATCCTCCTGATCGTTGCGTGGGCGTGCGGGCTGCGCAGAATACGCCCGACCAACTGGCCGGCCATGTTGAAATCCGCGCCGTAGCGGGCGCGGCCCGTCACCTTGTCGACGCCGTCGGGGCGGATGGGACGCGTGCCGACGGAGGCGAAATTGCGAGTGGAATAACGTGGGTCGAAATTCATCGTTATGCTCCCTTCATCACGCTGGCGGCGTCCTGAACGGCACGCACGATCTTGTCGTAGCCGGTGCAGCGGCAGAGGTTGCCGGCGAGGCCGAAGCGGATTTCCTCCTCGGTCGGATCGGGGTTCTTGGCCAGAAGGTCCTTGGCCGCGATCAGGAAGCCTGGCGTGCAGATGCCGCATTGAAGTGCCGCATGCTCGAGGAACTTCTGCTGCAACGGATGCAGCCTGTCGCCATGCGCCATGCCCTCGACGGTCTCGACGCGCCGGCCCTCGGCCTCCGCGCCGAGCACCAGGCACGAGCACACCAGCCGGTCGTCGAGGATGATGCTGCAGGCGCCGCAGTCGCCGGTGCCGCAGCCTTCCTTGGCGCCCGTCAGTCCCAGGCGATCGCGCAGGACGTCGAGCAGCGTCTCGTCCGGCTGGCAAAGGAACTCGACGCTATCGCCGTTGATTGTCGTTGAAACCGCTACCCCAGCCATCATTTGCCTCCTGCGCGTACATAGGCGGTCGTGGCGGCCCGCTTGGCCAGCACACCCGCAACTTTCCGTCTGAACTCGATGGTGCCGCGCTTGTCGTCGATGGGGCGGCAGGCTCCCGAGCAGACCTTGGCCAGCCGCTCAAGTGCTGCTTCATCCAGCTTCCTGCCGATGAGGGCCTCGGCCGCCTCTTCCACCAGCAGCACCGTCGGCGCCGCGGCACCCAGCGCCACGCGGGCCGACTTCACAACACCTTGCTCATCGAGCGTCAGGTTCACGCCGGCGCTGACCACCGCTATGTCCATCTCCGTGCGCGGAATGAAGCGCAGATAGGCATCGCCCGAGCGCGGCGCGCGTTTGTCGAGCAGGATCGCCTCGATGATCTCGCCTTTGGCCAGCGACGTCTTGCCCGGCCCGGTCGGCACGGCCTCCACCGCAATCGTGCGCTTGCCGCCGGGTCCGGCAACCAGCGCCCTGGCGCTGGCGGCGACCAGCGCCGGCACGCTGTCGGCGGCCGGCGAGGCGTTGCAGAGATTGCCTGTTATGGTGCAGCGCCCCTGCACCTGCTTCGAGCCGATCAGCTTGGCCGCCTCGACGACGCCGGGCCATGCTTTGTGCAGGGCAGCGCTCTCTCCCAGGATGGCGCAGGGGACCGCGGCACCGATGCTGAAGCCGTCGGCCGTTTCCCTGATCTCGCTCAAGCCCTCGATCGCCTTGATGTCGACGATCAGGTCGGGTTCGACAAAGCCACCCTTCATCCTGACCAGGAGGTCACTGCCCCCGGCGAGAATGGCGGCCGTGCCGGTCGACCCGGCCAGCAGGCCAACGGCATCTTCGATTGAAAGCGGACGTATGTAGCGCATCGTCTCCCCTTGGTTATAGCGATTTCTGCGACCGTTATAAACGGTCTCCTCATAATGGCTATCCGGTTCCTCAATTGCGTCGATTGGGCCAGGCGCCGCAAAACCCGGTCCCAAACCGAACTGGCGTGGCCGCTCAATGGCGGCAACTGGCCTTGAGATGACTTTCGGGAAATTTCGGGCGTGGATCAATAGTGCTCATTCGCTTTTGTCCGCTCTCTACCCGATGCGGTGTTGCGGGCGTCGCTTGGCGCAGCTGTGTTGGTCGGTCGCAGCGGGACCAATGGTGTTTTTGATGGGGCACCAATATACATAGACGTTCGAACGAGGGAGCGCCTGTCAGATACCTGAGGAATGCCATGCGAAGGTTCATCGTCACGGCAATGTGTATCGCGACCGCAACAGCCGCCAGCGCCCACGATTGGTACGAAAACACGGTTGACCCACAGACGAAATTCAAGTGTTGCGGTGGTTCCGATTGCCACGCCATACCTCGGTCTTCTGTGCAAATGAGGATCGACGGTGGTTACATTTACCTGCCACACAATTTCATCATCCCACGGGAGCGTGTGCAGGAATCCCAAGATGACCAATACCATATCTGCGAGGGTACCTACGCTGTAACCAATCAGCTGTATCTGCGTTGCTTTTTCGCACCTCGCGTGAAGATCTCTCTGCTTCTAACAGGTTTAAGGTAGAATACTGAGCGCCGCTGCCGGGATCGACATCGGCAAGGTGCGCAGCGGTGGCAAATCGGGCAAATTTACACCGCGCGGCATGGCGGATTAAACTGGGCACAGGCGATCGGTGTCCCAAATGAAGGGCGTGCTGGAGATCAAGGTGCTTGGCCAACTGGTTGTCCTGCGGGGCGCCCGGGAGATCGCACTGCCGCCGTCGAAGAAAACCCGCGCCCTGCTCGCCTATCTGGCGGTGACGAACCGGCGGCAGCGGCGCGACCATCTGTGCCAGATGTTCTGGGACATCCCGGACGATCCGAGGGCTTCGCTGCGATGGAGCCTTTCGAAGCTCAGGCACGCCATAGACGACAATGGTGACTGCCTCAGGACCGATCGGGACAGCGTGCTTTTCGACACCACCGGTCTCGACGTCGATCTGCCCGGCGTCGCCCACTTGACCGCCGGCGATGTGCACGCCCTCGACACCCAGCGGCTGGAGACGGCGGCTGCCTTGTTCCGCGGGCGGTTCCTCGAGGACCTGGAGCTGCCGCGCTGTCCGGTGTTCGAGGCGTGGCGCACATTCCATGGCGACGCCCTGGATCGCACCCGATTGATGATCCTGCAGGCGCTTGTCGAGCGGCTGCGCTCGGACCCCGAGCGGGCGCTTACGTACGCGGAGACACTGCAGTCCCTCGATCCGGCCAACAAGCAGATCACCTTGGAGGTTCGATCGCTGGCCGCTGCCGCCAGGGAGCGCGCGGTGCAACCGCCACCGGCGCGCGAGGAGCACCAGGCGTTGGCCGAAGGCCCGGCGCCGGACGTCCAGCGTTCCCAGGAGATACACTATTGCAGCAGCCCGGACGGCGTCCGGCTCGCCTATGCGGTTTCGGGCAGCGGCCCGCCGCTGCTTCGCGCGGCGCACTGGATGTCGCATCTGCAATATGAATGGGAAAGCCCGGTGTGGCGACACTGGATCGATTCGCTTTCGACCGGGAATACCCTGATCCGCTACGATGAGCGCGGCAACGGCCTCTCCGACTGGAACGTCGGCGACATCTCCTTCGACGCCATGGTCACCGATCTGGAAAGCGTCGCCGACGCCATTGGCCTCGACAGGTTCCCGCTGCTTGGCGTCTCGCAAAGCTGCGCCATATCGATCGCCTATGTCGTCCGCCACCCCAAGCGCGTGTCGCGCCTGATCCTCTATGGCGGCTATGCGAGGGGCCGGCGAAAGCGTGGTGACAGCCACCAGCTCGACACGCATGAAGCAATGACCACCCTGATCCGCGAGGGATGGGGCAAGGACAATCCGGCGTTCCGCCAGCTGTTCACCGAGGCATTCATTCCGGGTGCCAGCCGCGAGCAGATGGCCTGGTTCAACGATCTCCAGAGGCAGACCACATCACCACTCAACGCCAGCCTGCTTCACACCACTTTCGGCGACATAGACGTTTCGGCGATGCTGGGAGACGTCGGCGTTCCGACGCTGGTGCTGCATGCCAGGAACGATGCGGTGGTTCCCTTCGAGGAAGGCAAGGTGCTCGCGGCCGGCATACCGGGAGCGCGCTTCGTCGACCTCAACAGCGCGAACCACATCCTGCTCGGCGACGAGCCGGCCTTCGCCGATTTCCTGCGGGAAGTCCGGTCCTTCATGGCGGAGTGAGGGAACGGCCGGGCCGACGCTACGGCGGCTTCCGCAGCCTGGAATTTCCTACGCTCATTTCAACGCCCGCAACAACAGTCCCTCCAACGCCAGGCGGCGACCATCAGCGCCAGTCAGGCAAAAGGAGGACCGGAGATGAAGATCCACACAGTGATCGGCGGAGGCGGCGTGAAGCTGCATGTGCGCGAATGGGGCAAGGCCGATGCTCCAGCCATCCTCTTCATCCATGGATGGTCGCAAAACCACCTGTGCTGGAAGAAGCAGTATGAGAGCCGGCTGGCGGAAAGCTTTCGCCTCGTCGCCTTCGACCTTCGCGGCCATGGCATGTCGGAAGCGCCCGAGCCACAGGAGCAGTATACGGAGCCGAAGCCATGGGCGGATGATATCGCTGCGATCATCGACCAGCTCCGGCTCGACCGGCCGGTTCTCGTCGGCTGGTCCTATGCGGGCTTCATCATCTGCGACTACCTGCGCGCATACGGCCAGGACGCGATTGCCGGCATCAACTTCGTGGGTGCGGCGGTCACACTCGACCGCGCAGTGTTCGGGGTCCTGATCGGCCCGGGTTTTCTCGACCACGTGCCCGGCGCGACGGCGGACGACCTTCCCTCCAACATCCAGGCGATGCGCGAATTTGTGCGGGGCTGCACCGCGCGGCCACTGCCGAGGGTCGAATATGAGGCCGCGCTGTGCTGGAACATCGTCGTTCCGGCAAGGGTGCGGGCCGCGCTCGTCACCCGCGCGATCAATTCCGACGACGTTCTGGCCACACTGCGCAAACCCGTGCTGATGACCCACGGCCGCGGCGATACGGTGGTTCTGCCGGCAATGGGCGAGCACATCCTTCAGATGTGCCTCACGAGCAGCGCTTCCTGGTATTCCGAAGTCGGACACGCCCCCTTCATCGAAGACGCCTCCCGCTTCAATCGCGAGCTCGCCGACTTCGTGCGGAGCGCGAGGACATCATATGTCGATGAGGATACGAGCCATCGAATAGCTCTTGCCGGAGTGGGCTGACAGGCTGGCGTGACAGCGGCCCTGCCGTTCAGCACGCGCTCCACCGTTGCCGTGCCGATCCCGGCGCGGCGGGCCATCTCAAGGAAGGTGGGTTTCGTCCACTCGACGATGCCGCCGCCGCGATGCTTGCGCCGGTGCTGGAAATCCGGGGCGGTCGCGCCGCTCGCTGCCATTGCAGACGTTCCCGAAAAAGCAATTCCTTTTCCAGATGCGTACAACTCACCGGGCGTATCCGATGCTCGCAATGCCAATTCCCCCCACCAGGATCAGGCTTACGGCCCACACAATGTCGAGATTGAACCAGCTTTGTGAGATGAACCTGGGTCCGAGCCATCGATAGACGGCAATGGCGATAATGCCACCGCTTGCGATCATGGCGGCCGTATGGACCACGGAGACGGCGGTGGCGGCGATCAGATTATCGGTCACGAGCGTGGCGGCCGCCTGGTGTCCAGCGTCGAGTTCCCTGGCCTGGCACAGGCCCATATAAATCGGCACCAGCATCAGTCCGGCGCCATGCGCGGTGGCGGCCGCGAAGGACCACAAGGCCAGTTGCTTCGGCGGGATCCGGGCAAGAACACGCGGGTGGCGCCGGTTGATCAGGAGATAGATCCCGGCTGCGATCACGATCAGCCCCGCCGCGATGCGGATCTGTCGTTCCCAGACAATCAGCGTCAGCATCGCGCCGAAGGGCAGCAGGATACCGATCATTGCCACAAAGTGTCCCACTGCTAAAAGGCCGAGCGCCCGGAACAATTCGCTGGCACGTCTCCCGAACAGTCCGGCCGAGACGGCCAACGGCCAGCCCATGCCGGGATTGACGCCGTGATAAATGCCACTGGCGATAACGGCCAGCCAGAGACCGGCCGTTGTCCACGCGCTCATCGCTTCATCGACCAGGGCAGTCGGTTACACCGACGGATAGCAGAATGAATCCGTCGAGCAATCGCCGCCTTCCAGACGAATCTGATGCGAGCGGTATCCCATGGGGAATTTGACATAAAAGTCCTTGTCCAGGGTGATCCCACCGTTCTCGCCCACATCGGCCTTGACCATGGCTGCCGGGATACCATCGGGATAGAACTGGCCGTCCCAGGTCGAATAGAGCGAGTTGGTCCAGTAGACGCGTTTGCCGTCGCGGCTGATCTCGACCATCTGCGGTCCGCCCCTGTAGTCGCCACCGCCAGGATGCTTGGTCTTGCGAGTGATGCCGCCAATATGGACGGACCCTGCCAGTTTGGGCCTCATCGGATCGGTCACATCATATTGGCGCATCTCGCCGGTGCCCCAGCAGGATACGTAGAGGAAGCGGTCGTCGAGCGACAGGTCTATGTCGGTTACCAGCGGCGGGACCGCCTCGAAGCCCTGCAGAAGCGGGGGCAGGTCATCCTTCGCGGCCGCCTCGGGAGGGATGGTCGCCGTCTTTTCGCAATGGAATTTGCCGCCCTCGCGCCACCATGTCCAGATCGATCCCTCGAGGTTTGTGGTGTCGACGACCACTCCGACGAAACCGTATTCCTTTACCGGGTCATGGGCGGGGCGGACTTCCAGTGCCATCTGGTGATTGGCTCCAAGATCGATGGTCTGCACGTTCCTGCGTTCGCGCAAATTCCAGAAATGCAGCCGGTGTCCGTATTTGTTCGACAGCAGATCTCCCGGGACGATGCCGTTCTCGAACTGGGGCGGAAGTGCCCACTCGCTCGACACCATGTAGTCGCGCGGTAGGTTCCACCAGAAATCATAATGCTTGTCCTGTGGCCCGCGATCGATCTCGTAGCGCCCGATAACATCGAACGTCTGGCAATCCATGACAAAGATGCCGGGAGGTCCGTCGGTGCCGTCAGGGCCACCGCCGCCAAGCGTCGAGACATAAATGCCTTCCGGACCGCAGTGAATCGTATGAGGCCTGGAATAGCCCGTCTTGGCAAACACTTCCTCCGGCTCGATGATCTTGTGGATCTTGGCCTTGGTCGGTCCGCCCTTGGTGTCTATGACGTAGATGCGCGACGATCGCATACCGGGAATGATCAGAAAGCGGCGCTCGAGAAACGCGTGGCCGCTCAGTGGCGAAAGCGCCGAGGAGCAGGCGTTCCAGCCGAAATGGTGGAACTCGTCGCCCTTGTTCGGCATGATCACGCTATGGACCACCTTGCCGTAGTCCTTCGACTTCGGGTTTACGTCAACAATTGCCAGTCCATCAGGTTGAGAGAAGTCGGCACTCAACATCAAGGCGTAGGCAAAGGTTTCGGCTGGCGCCTGCATTGCGAGCTTGGCAGTCGCGTGAAAAGTCGGGTCTGGCCGTACAGTCATCGTCGTCCTCCCTTGGCGGATTGAGCAACCCGTCCGACAATCAGGGGCAGACCTGTGATGCGCTTGGATGCCCGCCGAAAACGTCGGGGCGCCTTGTTTTGCGCACGCAATTTTCGTGCGGCTTTTTGAAGAATTTCACGGATTTGCGAGAACTGCAAATCTCGACTTGTTTCACCGCGAGGCCGCGGCTCCGGCGCTCGTTGTTCGTTCCGATAGGTCGGAACGAACTGCAGTGAGCGCCTACCGATCGACCATCGCCATGCCGCGCTGGCCATAGCGCGGGCCGGAGTTTTTTTCCCGGCGCCAGGGACTTCGTCGAGCGACCATTTCGGCGTCGAGCCTGGTCGCGGCGGCGATATTCTCCTCCAGATACGGCGCGGCCCGAAGCGGCACTCCGTGACCCGAAGCCGACATTTCGTCTCTCGCAGGACAGCGCATCGGGCAGGGGATTTTTCCCCTAGGTGTTAACGGTTTTGGGGATTAGGGTATGCTAATATTCAGGTGATGCCGGCCTGCAAACGGTAGCTTCCTGCGCTTCCGGTGCTCGCGTACGCAAAAGCACGCTCCGGTTCTCGGAACCCACCGTTTTCGACACGGCCTGACCTGAACCTCAACACCCTGGCACGCGACGCTGGGAGGGGCGATGACAAGCATCTCGATCCGCCGGGCGGACTTCATGATGATCCTCGCCTATGCTTCGGACCTCGCCACCGGCCATTCCCGCGACTTTGCACTGAAATCCTGCGTGCTGGCGATGCGGATCGCCGAGCTTGCCGGCGTTTCCGAGCAGGTACGGCGCAACGCCTATCACCAGTCGATGCTGCGCTATGTCGGCTGCAATGCCGACACCGACCTGCTGTCGGCCGCCTTTGGCGACGAAATCGCCCTGCGCCAGGATCTTGTCGGTCTCGATATGGGCAACCGCGCGGAACTGGGCAGGGTCTTCGTGCAGGCCTTCAAGCGGTTCTACTACGATCTCGAGCCTGACGCGCAGGCCAGGGCGATCGAGGCCGCGATGTCGCAGGCGCTCGCGGTGGCCCGCCCGGTGCTTACAGCGCATTGCGAGGTCGCGCAGCGGATCGGCGAGCGGCTCGGCCTGTCCGACGAGATCCGGCGCAATCTGGGGCAGATCTACGAACGCTGGGACGGCAAAGGCCTGCCGCGCGGGCTGAGCGGCGAGGATGTGCTGCCGGCCGTGCGCCTGATCACATTGGCGCAGGATGCGATTGCGCTCAGCGATGCCGTCGGCATCGACGGGATGGCCGAGACCATCGCCAGCCGCAGCGATGGCCCATACGAAGCGGAACTGGCCCGGCTCGTCGCGGCCAACGCGGCGGTGCTGATGGAAGGCATCGGCGCGACAGTCGACCGCGAGACGATCCTGTCGCTCGAGCCCGATCCACCGGTGACACTGGATGAGGCGGCTTGCGACGAGGCTTTCCTCGCCATCGCCGACATGATCGACATGCGCATGCCGTTCACGTACGGCCATTCACGGATGGTGGCGGAACTGGCCGAGGGTGCGGGGGGACGGATCGGATTGCCCGCCGCTGACGTCCGTGCGCTGCGCTGGTCGGGCTGCATCCATGACATCGGCGAACTCGTGGTGCCGGTGGCGACCTGGATGCGTAACGGTCCGCTGTCGGTGCGCGAGCGCGACGCGGCGCAGCTGCACGCCTATTACGGCGAGCGGGCCCTGGCGTCGTTCGGTCGCGAGGGCGAGGCGATGGCCGCGCTCGTCCTGCGCCATCACGAACGCATGGACGGCTCGGGGTATCACCGCAAGGTCGGCGGCTCCGACCTGTCGCCTGCGGCAAGGATCCTGGCCGCCGCCGAAGCGTTCCAGACGTCGCGGGAGGAGCGTCCTCACCGCAAGGCACTGTCCAGCGAGGCGGCGGCGGCGCGGTTGCGCGCCGCCGTTCGCGACGGCTGCATGTGCCCCGACGCCGCCGAGGCCGTGCTGAGCTTCGCGGGGCAGCCATCGCGCCGGGCGCCCCCCCGGCCGCTGGCCGGAATGACGTCACGCGAGATCGAGGTGCTGCGCCTGATCGCGGCCGGGCTTACCGCTAAGGAAGCAGCGCGCAAGCTGGATATCTCGCCCAAGACCGCGGACCACCATATCCAGGGCGTCTATTCCAAGATCGGCGTGACCACCCGCGCCGCGGCCGCGCTCTATGCCGTCGAGCACGGCCTTATCCGACCGGGCGAAACGCAGGCATAGGGAATCCACCCCATGTGCACCCGCTCCGGGGCGCGCATCGTGATCATATCGATGGACCAATGGTGGCCGCGACAGACAGGAGGACAATCAAATGCTTCTCGCAACGACCAAAGTGGCGGACGTCGACCGCTTCATCCGTATCTTTTCGACCAAGGGCGCCGACAAGCGCCGGCTGCACGGCTCGAACGGCGCAACCGTCTTCCGCGACCCCAGCGAGCCCGACCGCGTCTGGGCGATCTTCGACTGGGACGCCGAGGGCTGGAAGAACTTCGTGTCGGACCCCGAAGTGCCAGCGATCCTGCAGGAAGCCGGCCATGTGGGCAAGCCGCAGGCGGCGATGCTGCTCGGCCACTATGAGGCCTGACACGCCCCTTCGCGCCGCCAGCGGACCCGCGGCGGCGCGCCCCACGAACCTCAATATCGGAGAAATGAGATGGACCAGAAACCCATAAAGATCGGCCTTGTCGCCGAACTCACCGGCCCGTTGTCCTTCATGGGCATCGCCAACGCAAACCTGACGACCATGCTCGTCGACGACATCAACGCCACGGGCGGCCTCCTGGGCCGGCCGGTGCAACTCATCATCGAGGACGGCGAGACCGCCGAAAGCATTGCCAAGGCAAGGACCGCGAAACTGATAGACGTCGACAAAGTCGATCTGGTCGTCGGCGGCATCTACAGCTCGACCCGCCAGGCTATCAAGAGCGAGGCAGTCGTCCGCGGCAGGACGCTCTATATCTACACCGAGCAGTACGAGGGGCAGGAAAACGATCCGCTGATCTTCTGCACGGGTCCAGTGCCGGCGCAGCAGGTCGAGCCGTTGCTCCCATGGCTCATGAAGAGCACTGGGGCGAAGAAATTCTACCTGCCATCGGCCGACTACATCTGGCCGCATTTGCTGAACAAGGCGGCGAGCCGGGTGGTGCGCGCCAACGGCGGCGAAATTGTCGGTGAGGAGTATTTCCCGCTCGACACCGTTGATTTCCGCCGGACTGTCGAGCAGATCATGGCGAGCAACGCTGACGTGGTCTTCAACACGCTTGTACCACCTGGCTTGACGCCATTCCTCGACGAGTTGCACAAGGCCGGTTTCGGCAGGCGGGGCGGCAAGATCGTCTGCACGTACTTCGACGAGAATTTCTTCAATCTCGTGCCGTCCGAGCAGATTGAAGGCCTTTACAGCTGCCTCGACTACTACCAGGAACTGGACGATCCGTTCGGTCGCGCGCTACTGCGTCGCTACCAGGAACGCTTTCCCGGCAGCGCGATGCTGACCGCGGGCAGCGGGTGCACCGGCCACTATCGCGCAATCAAGATGTGGGAAGCGGCGGTGAGGGAAGCCGGCACCGTCGAGCGCGACCCGGTCATCCGAGCGCTCGATCACGCGCGGATCGCCGAGGGGCCGGGTGGTCCGGCCGAAATGGTCCCCGGACAGCACCATGTCCGCATGACGATGTATATCGCGCAGGCACAGGGCGGTCGGTTCCACGTCGTGAAGAATTTGGGTCCGATCGATCCCAACGAGCGCGTGCTTAGCGACAAATTCCAACCAAGCGACGCGAGGTGACTGGCGGCGTCGATCACTGTCCTTCCAAATGGCGGGGCGGCTGGATATTGCCCTCGCGATCAACCGGACCGATCGTGGTTGGACGAGCCACACCCTAACCCGCCCCAAGACAGTGACCATCGCCCAGGCCCCGAGAGTGATCTCGGGCTCTTTCTTCGCACGAAGGAGAGACCTGAAATGGCATTCCACCGGCCTTCTCGCGGCCGGATTCGGTCCGCGTGCTTGGAACCAATGAGGGGCCAGATTGTTCAACTATAGCTTTGGCACGACGCTGACGTGCCCGGCCGGCTGGGTCAGCGGCGATCTTGAGGAGTTCTCATCATGAAGATTTCGCCCGCATTTCGTTCAGCCGCATTTGCCGCCATCGCCGCTGCAGGCGTAAGCCTCGCCAGCGCCGCGCATGCCGACAGCGGCACGATCCGCTTCTCCGTCTACAAGGCTGCCTTCTTTGTGGGTGGCTCTGGAGGCGATGGCACGCTGACTTTCCATGGTCGCCGCTATCCCATCTCTGTCGGCGGCATCTCGGGCGGCCTCGCCTTCGGGGTTTCCAAGACCTATTTCCAAGGTACCGTTCGCCACATTCGCCGCGCACGAGATGTGACTGGGGTCTACGGTGCGGCGGGCGGTGGCGGCGCGCTCGGCAAAGGGGCCCAGGTGATCGTCATGACCAACGACAAGGGCGCCCAACTCGAACTCTCAGGCAAGCAGATAGGCATGCAAATCAACGCCGATCTCAGCGGCATGAGCATCTCGATGAAGTAAGGGCCGTCGCTCTGCTCGTCGTCCCTGCGGTCGGCCCACCACGCTGAATACGAAGGTCTGCTTTCCAGCCCTACCGTCCAGGAAGCAGACGTTTCCGCTTCCCACCAACTGCGGTCTGGAGCGCCCTCTACCGATCGACCATCGCCATGCCGCGCTTGCCATAGCGTGGGCCGGCGATCTTTCCCGGCGCCAGGGCTTTGTCGAGCGCGGCCATCTCGGTGGCATCAAGCTGGATCGTGGCGGCGGCGATATTCTCCTCCAGGTATTTTCTCCGCTTGGTGCCGGGGATCGGCACGATATCCACGGCGAAGCCGGTGCCCTTGTGCAGCAGCCAGGCCAGCGCGACCTGGCCGGGCTTGACGCTCTTGGCCGCCGCGATGTCGCGCACCTTGGCCGCCGCCTCGACATTGGCGTCGTAGTTTTCGCCCTGGTAGCGCGGGTCGTTGCGGCGGTAGTCGCCCTCGGGATAGTTTTCCGCGCGGTTGACTTCACCGGTGAGGAAGCCACGGCCGAGCGGCGAGAACGGCACCAGGCCGATGCCGAGTTGGCTGAGCAGCGGGATGATCTGAGGCTCCAGATTGCGCTCCCATAGCGAATACTCGCTCTGCACCGCCGACACCGGATACACGGCATGCGCCCGGCGGATGTTGGCCGCACCCGCCTCGGACAGGCCGAAGAACCGCACCTTGCCTTGCGCGACCAGCTCGCCGACCGCGCCCGCGACATCCTCGATCGGCACGGCCGGATCGACGCGGTGCTGGTAGAGCAGGTCGATATGGTTGGTGGCGAGCCGTTTCAGCGAGGCTTCCACAACCTCGCGGATATGCTCGGGCCGGCTATCGGTCCCGTCGCCCTGCTTGCCGCTTTCGATGCGGAAGCCGAATTTGGTGGCGATGGTGACCTGGTCGCGCTTGCCCTTCAGCGCCCTGCCGAGCAGTGCCTCGTTGGTGAACGGGCCATAGACCTCCGCGGTGTCGAGGAAGGTGCAGCCGAGTTCGATGGCGCGGTGCAGCGCGGCGATGGATTCGGCCTCGTCGGCCGGACCGTAGGACTGGCTCATGCCCATGCAGCCGAGGCCGATGGCCGAGACTTGCAGCCCCTGGCTGCCGAGCTTGCGTGTTTTCAAGGTCATGGCTGGCGTTCTCCTGCGGGGGGCCAGACTATAGCAGCCGCTCGCTCAATTCCCCACAGCCATTCGGGCGCATCGCGATCGAGGGCAGATGCCAGCCTCTTGGCGAAGAGATGGCGGGCGCTCACATGTTTGAGTCGACGTCGCGGGATGACAGTGGTTTGGGCTTGTGGGTTGGACGCTGCCTTGTCGCGTGTCCGGCGGCGCGGGGAGCGGCTTTTACCGTGTTCACGAGTCCGGGGCGCTTGCGCCTTGCGGCGCTTGAGCCAGCTGGAAGACAGTTCGGCAAGGAGACTGCGCAGACCTTTCACAACGTCCTCCTCCTGTTGGGCGACCGGATATTTTCCGAAGACCGCACTTGGGACAAGTGCAAACGTTCCAGGGCTTCGGTCGGGCGGCGTATGCGACCTAGGTCCGATCATGAAACGCAATGGTCCTGCCAATGGCGCGCCTCGGAACAGCCAGCTCCCACGGTCGTTGTCGCTGCGGATTTGCTGGAGGAAGCCATGGACAGGAGTGTTGGCCAAGCCCGCTGGTTGCTCGCGCCGATCTTCGCGATGGCCATCACCTTTCTGGTGATTGGAATCACCTTCGGCTGACCCTCCAAGATCGACCTCGAGCTTTGCTCATCGGCGCAGCTATGTCCCTTCCTGCGCTGATAGGGTTCGCTCGCCGCTCCTCTGCGGCGAGCGAACCCTCAAGTCTCGGCCGCAGGTCTCGGCCCCGCAGGCCTCAGCCCGCAAGTCTCAGTAAGAGTAGTAGGTCAGGGCAACATAGACTGCCGGTGCAGAGATCAAGCAAATCGCCATTCCGATGACCAACGCAATGGCCAGGCGCTCCGTGCGCCTGACAATGTCGGCAACTTCGTCGTCGTCAGTCGAAGGAATGAGGTCAAGAACGGAAAAAACCTCTGGGACACGAGCGTTGTTGTCATTTGCGGGTCGGTCTTCGTCATCATGCGTGCTCGGTCTCGGGATAAAGGTCACTGTTCGCCTCGCTATGGGAAACGCCACGCCGCGGTTGCGGGGACGCTGGATCTGGTGCCCCGCTAAGGGGGAATGGTGGACACTCGGTTGGTCGCCGACGAAAGGACTCGTGCTCGACGCGCGGTTCTAACGTGTCGGCCGGGCAAAGGTTGCCCGCTAAGACTTCAGTCGGACCATCCCTCGGACCTAAGCCTCACCGGCGGAACGCAATGCGGCAGAGCTCGTTGCTGACCGATGATTGGCAGTCAAAACCTGGCTGCCAATTGACACAGCAGAGAAGGACTTTGTGATGAAAAAATATCTTGTGAGTGCAGCCGCGGGCCTTGCGCTCGCCGCTGGAATTGGCGCTTCCTTCGCGGAAGACGTCGTAATCCTCAAGCCGGAACAGCAGACGGTCGTTCGCGAATACGTCCACAAACACAAGCTCGCATCAGTCAGCCTGCTTGGTGTCGAACTCAACGTCGGCACTGCTCTGCCGGATACGGTCGAGCTTCACGCGATCGACGTGCCCGACGTCAAATACAAGTATACGGTTGTCGGAGATCATGCCGTCCTCGTGGATCCGGGCACACGCAAGGTCGTGGAAATCATCGAGTAATCTGTGGCAGACCAGCCCGCTTCCCGATCTATTCGGGAGGTGGGCGGTTTCATCTTTCGCCTGCGGCATAAGATGCGTCTCGGGTGTTTTGGCGAGCGCTCAATGCGACGCTCAACCCAGGGTCCGCGAAATGGTTTCAGGATGGCTGGAGCTGAAACTTAATGGCGCTTGAACTCGTATGGATCAGGAGTTGCTCCATAGTTCATCGTACCGGAGCGACCGGCTCGCTGGGGAGGGCGTTGGGGCTGCCCCGGCGGGCTCCGTTCGTCGCGCGTGGCACGAGATAGCTCGTCACGGCGCCTTGCCCAATTCCTCGCGTCACCACGACCGTTGTGTATTCCGCCGGCAGCGAAGCGGTGGCGGTCGGGTCGATTGACTGGCACCTTCCGACGATTTCGCCGTTGGGAGAGTCTGCCAGCGTCCGCGCCAGTGAAGCCCGGCACCGATCGAGCGATGCATACATTGTCGGTGCCATATCGACGGGTTTGCATACGGAAGCTTCTCCCGGGCTGCAGGAAAGCAAAAGCATCACTGCCGCGGTTGCCGGATCCATTCCCTGAGCTCCCATGCTGGACGAGCCTCAACGCGGAAGTGCGACCTTGGTTTCGCTGTCGCTAAAAACCGAGCGGCCTTGCCACCCTGGCAATACACGAGCCTCAGCTTGTATGGTCCAGCAGTCTGGTGGTGGGGTCTCGACGATGTTCGGCATTGGCGCGATCGACGCCTTCGACTGTGATCGCGAACGTGCCGTTTTCGATCCTTCCAATCCAGCCTTTCGCCTTGAGATACCAGAGATGAAACTCCAGGTGTTCGCGCGGACAGCCTGCCAGGCGTTCAAGTTCTGAATCGCCAATGCCAGGATTGTTCACGTCTTGTCGGCGTTTGACATAAAGGAGCGAGAGCAGTTTGGCCTGAATGACGACGTCCCGTTCGATGCCTTTGGTGTTTCTGGCTTCCTCGGTCAACTCGCGGCGAACGTTCAAATGATCTTTATACTGAATGTCGTACTGGGCACGCTTGACCGGATCTTTGAGCGTATTGTGGGCGTCTATGATTTCACTGAAGCGGGATTCGTCGCCGGTGTCCCTGTTGTCGGGATGGTAGCGCATGGCAAAATAACGAAATATCCGTTCTATCGTTTCCGAATTGGCGTTTGGGCTGATTTCCAGAAGTTCATAATAGTCAATGAACAAATCGGTGCTCCACAACGTCGCCTATCAGTGGCAATGCACTGGTCTGAAAAGACAAAGGGCCTGGCCGCGAAAGATTTGCGATCACAGGCCCTTGTCGTCGGGTTCATTCGAAGAGTGCGCCTGTTGCCGCGCAGTCGCAAGCTGGACCAAAGTCCATAGACCCAAGGTCATAATCCGGCGTCTCAAATGTGCAACATCACCTGTCAGCGGCGGCGCGAGCCTGAGATGGATGGCGCGATCACGAATTACCGCGCGGTCTGGCTTTCGGCCCTGGCCTGCTTTCCGACGGGTTCGCGACCAGTCTGGCGGATCGCCTGTCTCTCAGCCACAGGGACTTCCTTTTTCTTGCCAGCAGTTCATTGAGATCGTCATCCGCACCATGCTTCGCTGCAATCACATAGTCGGCTCTGTTCGTTCGATAGTCGTTTTTTTGCACAGACATCGCTTCCTCCATTCCACGGGTGTTTTTCCTCCTTTGGCTCCGCGGAAGAACCACTAACTGCCGCTGCATTGCGCGTGTCTACCAATTGGGGATTGTATTGAAATGATACAGTCCGCGGTCGCGCCGACATCTCGTTGTTTTTGACGATGCCCCGGCGACGGCGCTGGTTCCCGCTCATGGGCTCGAACCACGATTCACGCCTTCAAAGGGCGCTGTCCTACCATTAGACGAAGCGGGAAAAGCCGGCAGACGCTGGAAGCTCTAGCCGGTTCGCGCCGCGGGATCAACGCGATCCTCTTGCGATCGGCAACTGGCGCTCGGCAATCGGCGGCAAGCCGTCGCCATCAATTGGGGAGATCGCCGATCGGCTGGTCGCACCTGTAAACCGGGCAATGGCCGTCACGGGTCGCGACGTAGGCCGACATCGGCACCTCCGGCCAGTCGCATTCGTTGCCGAATTGCCTGACATAGCGGTCATAGGTGTTGGGGCCGGTGGTCAGCACCACGGCGCGGCGGCTCTGGATCAGCTGCTGGAGCTGCTGGCAATCCATCGTGCGCGTGTCGGGCCGGGCCTCCGCGAGGCTGGTCGCCGCAAGCAGGATCGCTGTTGTCATCAAGGCAATTCGGCGGAGGGGCATGGCAGTTACCTCAGGCGTTTCACGTAGCTCGGGCGTTTCACGTACCTCGAACGAGCGGGTCACGCGACACTCGCATCCCGGCCAGCGGTTCCGCAACAGCCAGCTGGCCGTCTTCTTGCGGCGCAACCAAATGGTGCGTCGCGCATTGCTGGGAATGGACGGCAGGAAGCCCTACGAGACCCCGCAATGGCCACCCGGAAACGAGGATAGCGAAGCCATGTGCTGTTCCTTCTGCGGCGGCCGCGACCACCGCTACGAGGATTGTCCGCAGCGAGAGCCCGCGGACGATCTTCCGCCCGACGACCCGGACGACGCCACCGCAAAACCGGACTGATGCCGACGTTCGGTCCTGGCCCTTCGGCGGCGCCGGTGGCCATGGTGCGGCTAGTGCCTGGCGGTCGCAGGCGGAATGTCGGGTGCCGATTGCAACCAAATGCCCCGCCACGCATTGCTCGGCATCGGCGGTATCCCTCGCAGACTGCAAGACGCAAGGTGGTCGGTCGTGGTTTGGGGGGAAAGGTGGGGCAATGACAGGATTGGCAGGCATCGATGGTCCGATCGACACTCCCGCTGGCGCACGGCTGGCGGCGATCGTCGATTCGTCCTTCGACGCCATCATCAGCAAGGATCTGAACAGCGTCATCACCAGCTGGAACGGGGCGGCGGAGCGCATGTTCGGCTACACCGCCGAGGAGGCTGTCGGCCAATCGGTGCTGATGCTCATTCCCGATCACCTCAGGGATGAGGAGGCCGACATCATCGGCCGGATCCGCAATGGCCAACTCGTGGCCAGCTACGAGACCATCCGGCGACGCAAGGATGGCGGCTTCATTGCCGTATCGCTGACCGTCTCGCCGATCAGAAATGCCACAGGCGAGATCATCGGCGCTTCGAAGATCGCGCGCGACATCACCGCGGCCAAGGAGAGCGAGCGCCGGATCAGGTTGTTGTTGCGAGAGGTGAACCATCGCGTCAAGAACCAGTTCGCGGTGATCCTGTCGATGATCAGGGAGACAAGCAAGCGCGCGACCGATCCGCGCGAGTTCGAGGAACTCATCCGCTCCCGCATCATGGCGCTGTCGCGGTCGCATGATCTGCTGGTGAACTCGGAATGGGCGGGCGCCAGCCTCTTCGACCTGATCCAGGAGCAGCTCAAGCCGTTCGGCCACGAGGAGCAGGTATCGCTCTCCGGACCGCTGCTGACCTTGCAGCCGAACGCCGTGCAAAATCTCGGCATGGCGTTTCATGAGCTCGGCACCAACTCTTCCAAATACGGTGCGCTGGCGAGCGATGCCGGGCGGCTCGAGATCACCTGGCAGATCGCCACCGGTGTTTTGGGCACGCGCGAAATCCATCTCGTCTGGGACGAGACGATGCCGGTGCCTGCAGGGGACCGGCCAGGGGGGCGGCCAGGGGAACGGCAAGACGAATCCACGCGCAAGGGTTTCGGCACCGTCGTCCTGCAGCGCGTCGCGCCGCAATCGCTGAACGGCTCGGCGGTTCTGACGCGCAGCCCGGGCCAGGTCAGCTGGTCGCTGACGGCGCCGCTGGAATCGATCATCGTTCCGCAGCTTGGCGCCGAAATGCCTGCCGCCGAGCCGTCCTTCGGCCCCTGAGGGGTTCACCCGCGAGCAAGGAACCCTTGAGCGGCCTGCCCTCGTTCGCCAAAGAAGCTCGCCAGCGCCTTAGCGGTCTGCGCCGGTGCCTCCTCGGGAAAGAAATGCCCGCCCGGCACCGCTTGGCCGCGCACATCGTCGGCCCAGCCTCGCCACAGCGCCAGCGGTCCGCCTTCGCCGGCATACCAGTCCTGGAGCGCGCCCTGGCCGCTCCACAGCGCCAGCACCGGGCAGCGGATGCGCCGGCCGGCGGCCTTGTCCGAATGGTCGTGCTCGCGGTCAAGCGTGGCGGCCGCGCGGTATTCCTCGCAGATCGCATGGATGTGGGCAGGGTCGCGCAAGGCATCGACATAGGCCTGACGCACGCCGGCTGGAAACACCGAGGGCGATGAGCCCCAGCCGCTCAGGGCATTGTCGATAATCGCTTCGGCTGCGCCAGCCAGGATCTTTTCCGGCAACGGTTCGGGCTGCGCCAGCAACGACCACGGCCAGTAACCCAGCGCCAGCCTGGCGTCGGCTCGATCCCAGGCATCGGCAGTTGGTATGATGTCGAGCACGGCAAGCTTTTCAACGCTGTCGGGATGGTCGAGCGCCATGCGGTAGGCAACACGGCCGCCGCGATCGTGGCCAGCGACCATGAAGCGGGAAAAACCGAGCTTGCCCATCAGCGCCACCATGTCGGCGGCCATGGCGCGCTTGGCATAGGGTGCGTGATCCCGGTTCGAGGCGGGGCAAGAGCTTGCGCCATAGCCGCGCAGGTCGGCGCAGACGACGCTGAACCGGTCGGTAAGCGCAGGCGCCACATCGCGCCACATGAGATGCGTCTGCGGAAAGCCGTGCACCAGAAGCACGGCAGGTCCGCTGCCGGCGCAGCGGACGAACAGGCTGGTGTCGCCGGTGCCGACCTCCAGGGTTTGAAAACTGTCGAACATGGTCGTGCCTCCGGCACGCGCAACGGCCGGAGATCGGATTTGGTTGCAGTACGGCCGGGCGGCGCCGGCCAACCTTTTTGGTCGACATGCGTTGTCCCTGTGAAGGGAAGGCCGCCACGGGCGGCCGGGAAGAAGGAGGCCGAGATGAGAACCCTCGCCATCGTGCCATTCGGCCTGATGCTGGCACTCGCGGTGCCGGCCGCGGCCCAGACGGATCAGCAGCAGGCGGCGCCGCAAACCGACAAATGCCGGGTGCAGACGGATCAAGGCGGCAAACAGCAGCTCGGCGGCGACAATCTGACGGACACGCTCAGCGACTGCGGCGGCGTGCTGAAACCGCCCGCCACCGGCGACCAGGAGATGGCGACGCCGGCGCCTGATGAAGGCAAGACACCGATCATCAAGCCGGGTGAAGTGCCGCCCCAGCCGCCGGCGCAGTAGTCGAAACGTCTAGAGCAGTTCACCGTTTCACGGAAATGGCGAACCGCGCTAACTCTTTGTTTTGACGCAATTCCGGACGGAAAACCGTTTCACACTTTTCCTGGAATTGCTCTAAAGCGGGTCGCGTTTGAACGGATTCGGGCGACGCGCTTCAGGTCTTGGTTTTATGCATGTCGTTGTCCCGAAACCGGGGCCACTTTTGGGCGACATGCATCAGCGAACCAGCACGCCGGCATGGTTGCACAGGGCAGCGAACGCTTCCTGTGCCTGGGCAGCGCCTGCCTTGTCTTCCAGCGCTGCTTCGACCTGTTCGCGCGCGGCCTGATAAAACGGGCCGCGCTCGGCCTGCGGCCAGTCGATCAGGATTTCGCTGGCATCCTTCAGCGTGGTGACGTCGCGGATCGTGTCCGTGCCATGCGGCTTGATCCGCATCGGCGTCGACAGCATCAGTTCGGCCATGTCCTGTTTTCCCGCTGGAGCACGATGCCGAAAAGTGTGAAGCGGTTTTCGGACGACATCATGCTCTATCTCTTTGAGTTGGAGGCGGATCCAGATTTCAGGTCGTTCGACCTGAAATCATCCGGCTCTAGTGGAGGAGTTTTGCTTCGCGCGCGGCGTCGATCATCGCCCGCATCGCCTTTTCCGGCGGCGTCCAGCCATCCAGTGCATCGCGGCAGCTGCGCAACGCCGCCCGATACCGACGGCCCTGGCCCGCCGGCCAGTCGCCGAGACATTCCAAGCCCTCCCAGGCACTGCGCACCACCCGCTCGGGGGTAAATTTCAGCCTGACGGGACGGGGAAACATCTTGTCGTTCAACGGTCGTCTCCATGGCGCAAAAAAATGGGGACATGCGCAAAAACGGGCGCCGGATAACGTCGGCAACCGGGCAGGGTTCCGTGCCCTCGAGATCAAATTTCAGTCGCCCGCGACGGCATCCGACAACGGCCTCGGTTCGGCCAATTCGACGGTGTTCGTCGTTGGCCGGTCATGCTCGAACTGTTCGGTGTCGGGCAAGGCATGCAGCCAGGTCTCGCGCCGGCTGATCCACAACTCATATTCGGGGGTGAGATCGGTCGGCGCGATGTCGAGGCTGCCGATCATCACTTCGACCTCGTCCTCGCCGACCCAGGCGACGCGACCGCCGCAGGTCGGGCAAAAGCTGCGCGTGCCATAGGAGCTGACGATGCCTGTCGTCTCGAAGGCCTCTCGTGGCCAGATGGCATAGGCCGAATAGACCGAGCCGCTGGCCTTGCGGCAGTCCTTGCAGTGGCATAGACCAGTTCTGAGCGGCGCACCGTGGACCTCGAACTGCACGCCGCCGCACAGGCAGCTGCCGGTCCTGCGTATGGTGTCGGACATGATGCGAGCCTCCGTCTTGTCAGCCTGCTGCGGGTCGGGCGGGACAGAATCTCGTCCCAGACGGATGTTCGTCCAGGACAAAGCCCCCTAGCCGCGAGCCGCCATGTGGGCATCGAGTTTCTTGCGCGATGGCCCATAGCGCTTGATGATGGTCTGCGCCTCGCTTGGCGGAATGCCGTATTTCCTGGCGAAGGCGGCGACCTCGTAAGGCTCCTCGCTCGAAACCAGCTTGCGGTCCTGTTTCGTCTTCGACTTGTCGTCAGCCATCTCAGGCCTCGCTTTCTGTTGCCGGGGAACGTGCAGCCATCGGCGCCCGATTCCACGATCAACAGGACATAACACAGATCAGCCGTCGCGGGTTCCACCGGCACGACAATAAGGCCAGGCAGGCTTCAGTCGCGGAGCTTGAGAAAAAATCTCCCGGGGTGTCGGATATGGCGCCGGTCGCGCGTCCTTGGGTCGAAGCCCATTGCAATCCTGGAGAACAAGCATGTCGTCGCAAATCACTCAACTGCAAACCACTCAATCGCAAACCCAGGCGCAAACCACTCAGGCGCCATGGCAGACCGCGGCAATTCTCGTCGCCCGCCTGATCTTTGCCGCCGTCTTCCTGATGGCCGTGACCTTCAAGTTCATGGGCATGGGCGCCACCGCCGGCTACATCGCCGCCGCCGGCTTTCCGTTTCCGCTGTTCCTGGCCTGGTGCGCGGCGCTGCTGGAAGTTGCCCTTGTGCTGTGCTTCCTGACCGGCGCCTTCTTCACGCCGGCGGCCCTGATCGCCGCCGCCTATGTGCTGTTCCTCGGTTTTTCTTTCCACGGACCCAGCCACTGGGCCGGCAACCAGGCGGAGTTCGGCTTCTTCGTCGACCATTTTTCGTTCATGGCCGGACTGCTGTTCGCGGCGGTGCATGGCCCGGGCCGGGTGCTTTCGCTCAACCTGGGATGGCCGGGCCGGGCGTAGGCGAGGGCTGACAGGCTCCCTATGGAAGCGCATGGCCAGCCAAGGCAAGCCCGCGTCGGCGTCCTCACATCTGGTCGTTGTAGGGCTCCTTGATCTGGCCGACCATGCGGGCCAGCTTCGAAAAAGAGGGCATGTCCGCCTCCGGCTGGCACTGATTGGCGAGCTCCAGCAGCCGTATCGGAAAGCTGACGGCGTCACGGCTTGACGCGGACATGCCTTCGGATCGCTGCTCGCTGGTTTCGCCAGCCTCGACCTTGCGCAAGGCCTGGTCTATTTCCTCCGCTGTCAGCACCCCCTTTTGAACCAGGAGGTGGTTGATCGATGCGACGGCCATCAGCAGGCCTTCGAGTTGCAGGTTGGCGACGTTCATGGCGATTGCTCCCGTGGCTATGGTCGAAAACGCGCGAGCCGCGTTTCCGCTCCGAAGGGCGGCGCGGAGCCGGTTTCGGCTGGAAGGTAGGCCACGGGCAAGGGGCCTACTCCTCGCTCCAGCGCTCGCCATATTCGCGCCACAGCGCCTTCGCCTCCAGGCCACCGAGGCGCGGGATCGACGGATCGCCCGCGGTGATGGCGACGGCGCTGATATCGTATTGGGGAAAAGCGTGGGCGACGAAGCGGATCGCTTCGCCGAGCGAGCGCACGCGGATGATCGGATCCGCCTGGCCCTGGCCGGTGCTGCGCACACCCGAAACCGTGGCCGGCGCATGCCGCACCCTGAACACGGATGCCATGGCTGGTCTGTCCATCGCCCCTCTCCCACAAGGCCGTGACGGGAATCATTCCATGCGCTTCAGCTAATGATTCCACAGCTGCCGGCTAATGACCAGCCGGCCCGAAAAGCCCGATCCTGGACGTCCGATCCTGTGCCGATCGGGTTGTCCGGTGGGGGCAGTTGTGCTATTGTTTCGGCCATGGTGCTGATTTGCGCCACGTCCTCCAGACCCGCCGTGCAGGCGGGTTTTTTGTTTTTCCGGCTGCCCTTTGGCAATGCGCCAGAACCTGCGCGGTTTCTTATCGGGGAAACCGGAATAGGAATTTTTTCACAGAAAGCCGTTGACCAGGTGAGGGCAGCTATGCTATAAATTTGTCCATGGTGCTGATTTGCGCCAACGACCCGCCGCCGAGGCGGGTTTTTTGTTTCTAGGCCGTCCGTGTCTCCGAGACGCCTGCCGGTCCCCGTCGAAACTTGAAATTCGCTTGACGACCTGAAAGGTCGCGTCACGCTGATTGGGTGGTATCGAGGCAATCGGTGTCACTTTCTATCTGGGCTTGGCCATTAGCCACGGCGACGCGACTCGTCTGTGATGAACTAAATAAAACAAGCCATCAAGAGACGAACGATGCGCCGCTATGCCACCATCATCACCGGGGATGACGGCCGCGAGGTCGTCAGCGCCATTGGCGAGTTCGAGGGGGCGGCGCCGCAGGTGCATCTTGGCCGTGTCGAGCAGGTCGTTCCCGGCGTGCTCATCGGCATGGTGCGTGGCGGTCCGGTCGATGCGGTCGGCGGCTTCGGGTTTGCCTCGGGATCGCTGGGTAGCAGCGACCAAGCGACAGGGGCGGCACGGCTGATGAAGCGGCTGCGCCTTGCCGGCCAATCTGGTGCGGCGGGTCCCGGCGTAGCGGGCTCCGAAGCGGCAGCACCGGCCGGCACGACAGATGCGAAGGCCGGCCCGGCCAAGCCGGCGCGGGCGGCCGGGAAACCGCGCAAACGTGTCGCTCGGTCGAAATCCAGGGTGGCGAAATCCAGGGCGGCGAAATCCAAAGTGGTGAAATCCAGGACGAAAAAATCCGCTCGCTCGAGATCCAGGGCGGCGAAATCCGCCCCGACCGCCGCAGAACCAATGGAGGCCGGGCATGGCTGACAAGCCGCCGGCGGCTCGTCGGACGCCGAAGCGCCGGACCGCGATACCCGCCGCCAAGCCCCCCGCCAAGCGCTCGCCGAAGCGCGCGAAAAAGACGCTGGGCGATGATTTCCTGGCCGCCGTGCGCGCCGATTTCCGCGCCCATGGCGCCGGCGTCATCGCCGAGGTGCGTGCCGACAAGCCCGACCAGTATCTGAAGATCGTGCTTTCGGTGCTGCCCAAGGATTTACATGTTTCGATCAACCATCTGGACGGCTTAAGCGATGACGAGATCCGCAGCCGCATCCGCGGCCTCGAAGCCGCCCTCAAGCCGTTCCTTGAAGAGCTCGGCAGCGAGGACGGAATATCTGGCGCTGCTGGCGGAACTGGACCGACGGCGTCGGACTAACCAGCTCGCCGCCTACGCTCCGTATCGACGCCAGGCCGAATTCCATGCCGCGGGTGCGCAACACCGCGAACGGCTGTTCATGGCCGGCAACCAGCTCGGCAAGACCAGGGCCGGGGGCGCCGAGTGGGCGATGCACCTGACCGGCCGCTATCCCTCGTGGTGGCAAGGCAAGGTCTTTGACAGCGCGGTTCGGCTCTGGGCGGCTGGCGTCACCGGCGAAGGCACGCGCGACAATCCGCAGCGCGTGCTGGTCGGCCCGCCGCAGCAGCAGGCGGCCTGGGGCACCGGCATGATCCCGGCCGACGCCATCGTGCAGACCGCCATGGGACGCGGCGCGCCCGGTGCGCTCGACAGCGTCGTGGTGCGCTGGGGCGGCGGCGGCGATGTGCAGGCCGATGAATCGGTGCTGTCGTTCAAGAGTTTCGAGAAGGGCCGCGAGAAATGGCAGGGCGAGACGCTGCACGGCGTCTGGTTCGACGAAGAGCCGCCGCTCGACATCTATTCCGAAGGCCTGACCCGCACCAACGCCACCGGCGGCATCACCATCGTCACCTTCACGCCGCTACTCGGCATGTCGGATGTGGTGCTGTTGTTCCTGTCGGCGGAAGAGGTGGAGGGTATGGGGAAGGGGTGAGGCGCCGGTCTTCCCTTCTCCCCCTGTGGGAGAAGGTGGATCGGCGCGCAGCGCGCCGAGACGGTTGAGGGGTGTTGGACGGATTGCCGTCTTTGCCAAGCTGGAACACCCCTCATCCGACCTCGCTTCGCGAGGCCACCTTCTCCCACAGGGGGAGAAGGGAAGACCGGCGCGTCAGGTCAAGAAAATCATATCAATACAACATCATACCGCCGCCACCTCACAAGGTGATTCAGGAAATCGCCATGACCCGTCACGTCACCTTCATGACCATCGACGATGCCGAGCACTATTCGCCGCAGGAGCGCGCGGCGATCGTGGCCGCCTATCCGGCGCATGAGCGCGAGGCCCGCGCGCGCGGCATTCCGGTGCTGGGCTCGGGCCGCATCTTTCCGGTGGCCGAGGCGCTGATCGCCTGCGAGCCGTTCAAGCTGCCGCGCTACTGGCCGCGCATCGGGGCGCTCGACTTCGGCTGGGACCATCCGTCGGCCGCGGTCGAGCTTGCCTGGGACACGGAGGCCGATGTCGTCTATGTCGCCAAGGCAGCCCGCGCCTCGCAGCAGACGCCGGCGATGCAGGCGTTGACGCTCAAACCGTGGGGCGAATGGCTGCCCTTTGCCTGGCCGCGCGACGGCCGCCGCGAGACGCTGGAAGGGGCGGGCGTGGCGCTCGCCCGGCAATATGCGGCGCACGGGCTGAACATGCTGACCCGCCACGCGCAATTCCCGGACGGCTCGGTCTCGGTCGAGGCCGGGCTGATGGAAATGCTCGACCGCATGCAATCCGGCCGCTTCAAGGTGTTTTCGACGCTTGCGCCTTGGTTCGAGGAGTTTCGGCTTTTCCATCGCAAGGACGGCCAGGTGGTCAAGCTGCGCGACGACCTGATGGCGGCGACCCGCTATGGCGTGATGATGTTGCGCGAAGCGGTGGTCGATCCGGCGGAGTTCAGGGCGGCGAGACGGCCGGTGGGACAGACTGATCCGTTGGGGGCGTTTCGGTAGGACGCGAAGAGTTGTTGCTTCGTCATCCCAGGCGAAGCAGCGGCGTCGCGGAGACCCTGGGATCCATTCCGTTACCTCTGCCGTGGAGTGCAGCGGAGCGAAATTCTGCACCATTGCGGCGCTCGAGAGTCCCGGCATGGATCCTCGGGTCTGCGCCGCGTCGCTACGCTCCTTGCTCCGCCCGTGGATGACGAAAGTCCGTTCCGGCCATCTCCCCCTGGCAGGGCCTCTCAAGACCCTTTGATCCGACGGAACCCGCAAACGCGGTGGCGGGTACGTATGTGATGCGGTCCGGCCCTGCCGCGACCCGAATCTGGAGGGAGAGGTTGTCGTCCACTGCAGAGCGACAAATATGGACCAGATATTCCGACCTTGTTGCTGAAGATGAGATGCACTCTCTTCAAAATCTTCGCGGCATACCAAAAGGATTAGATAATCTTTTGCACAAGACTGATTTTCGATTCGAATGGAATAAATTTTATAGGTCGCATCCGCAGCCAACCCGCCAGCAAGTGCTGGACTACGTCACTTACATCGACAAAAAGTACGGACATCTGTTCAATCCACCAATAGGTGAGTGATGCAATATTTTTACATAGAACCGAACGTCGCCGGTGGGCTTGGCAACCCCACCGTTCTTGACTCGAGCGTCCATCCGCCGATTGTGACCAAGCTTCACTACGAGGTAGAGGGCTGGTTTGGTGATGTGCTCGTTACGACGTTCCCGTGTTACCTCGTCACTGAAGAAACCCAACGCGCACTGCAGAAGATGGGCTTTTCAGGTGCGACGTTCGCTGACGTCGAAGTGACAACATCCGAAGAGTTTCATGAGGATCAACCTGGGCAGGAACTTCCACCCTTCGTCTGGTTGAAAGTGAATGGGAAGGCAGGCCGCGATGACTTCGGGATCGCAGCGAATTATCTCCTCGTCATCTCCAAGCGCGTTCTTGATTTGCTGGAATCATTGGGAATTCCATTCGCTATGATCGAGCCTTACGATGGCCAGTAGAATTACGGTGACAGTGCACTTTTACATGCCCGACCGGCGAATAGTGCACTGTCACCGTAATTCAATTCGTAATTCGAAGAAGCCGACGCCGTGGGTTACTCCACGATCTTCCAGTAGGAATCCTTGCGGATCACCTTGCCGTCGCGGAACGTGTAGAAGTCGCAACCGTGGACTTCCTTTCTCGTGCCGTCGCGGGTGGTGCCGGTGAGGGTCCATTTCGATATGCCGGTATTGGCGGCTGCATCCGCAAAATGCTCGCCATTGCCGTAGTGGACATCGGGCAGGCTTTCGAAGCGTGTCGCCAGCGCGTCTCGTACATTGCGTTTGCCCTCGCAACGCGTGCCCCAAGGCTCGGCTCCCCTCGGCATCTCCAGGACGCAATCGTCGGCAAAGAACGCCATGATGCGATCGAGATCGTGCGCGTTGAAGGCGTCGCATAGCTCAGTCAATGTCGCTCGAATGTCCATTCGCCCGTCTCCTCCAGTCGGATGAAAGATAGCTGCGCGTTCGATGTCCGAAGTAGGTCACCGGCGACGGGGCCGGTCAAGTGCGCGGGCCTTCGAGACTCCGCCCAAAAACAGGAAGCGCACTCTATCGCTCCGGCCTGCTCATGACCCTTCGCATCATCCCCGCTACGCTGCGCGACCTCTCCTACATCGCCGCGAACCTGCGCCCGGAAGACCGCGCCGAGATCGACTGCCAGCTCGACCAATGGTCGCCGGCTTTGCTGGCGCTGACGGCGCTGCAGGGATTTGCCTATGTCGCCGAACTCGACGGCAATCCGGAGGCCGGGTTTGGCGCCGCCGAACAGCGTGGCGGGTTGTGGATCGCCTGGAGCTGGGGCACGCGCCGCATGAGGCGCTGCGTGCCGGGGATTACCGCGTTTTTTAACGCCGTACTTGGACCCCAAGTCGCGGCACGCGGTGCCTGGCGGGTGGAGGCCCGGGCGCTGGCCGCCAATGATTTGGCGCTGCGCTGGCTTGGCCGGCTCGGCGCGACGCAACGCTGCCGGCTGCCGGGCTACGGCCGGAACGGCGAAGATTTTTTCCTCTACGACTGGACAAGAGAAGGTTGGACCCATGTGCCTGTTTCAAAAACCACCGGAACTGAAGCCGCTGCCGCCGACACCGACGGCCGAGGACAAGGATGTGCAGGCGCGCGAGGCAGCGCTCCAGGCTGAGCTCGAACAGCGCCAAGGAACGCTGAGCACCATCAAGACCGATCTCGCGCCAAGCAGCCTCACCGGCCAGCGCCGCGTGCTTCTGGGGCTCTGATCATGACCGCGATGAAGCGCAGTTTCAGGAAGCGCGTGCTGGCGTGGTGGTATTGGCGCCGGCATGCACGGCTGGTAAAGCGGCGGTGATTGGCCAATCTCCCCCACGAGGGGGGAGATCGGCAGATCCACCGCTCACCCCTTCTTCGCGAAGGCCCAGACCATCAGCGGGTATTCCTCGTCGTTGCTGAGATCGCGCCACAGGCCGTAGGCGCGGACGGGGCCGCCGATGTGGGCCCTGGCGCAGGCCTTGTTGCCCCAGCCGTGGACCTTGACGCTGGCTTCGGAAAAGCCGCCCTCGACCATCAATTGCTTCAGGCCGGCGGGGGTCCATCTGTTGTAGTCGTGCGGCCTGGCGTGCACCCTGAACAAAAAGGGTGTCGCCACCATCGCCCAGCCGCCGGACCGGGTTATGGCGTGGATGTTCTGCACCGCCGCCAGCGGCCGCTGCACATGTTCCAGCACCTGGTCGGCGATGACGATGGAATATTGCTCGTCGGTGCGGTCCTTGCAGATGTCGAAGTCGGGGAAATCGACGCAGCGGTAGTTGGGGCACATCGCCCGCCAGGTGCGGTTCCAGCCGGGCGAAATCTCGATCACGTCGGCGGCTTTGCGGTTTCCGGCTTCAAGGAAGAGCGTGAACGCCTCGATCTGGCGGATGCGCAGCCAGTTGCGCGAATCATAGCCAAGCAGCCGTTTGGCCACCTGTTTGCCACGGTTTTTCAGGGTGCCGGCAAGGCTTCTCGTCGTCACATCGACCTCCTCCAAAAACCCGCCGCGAGACCTTCTTAGACCGAGAACCGCGCAAAAGAATGACAGGGCCGCGATGCCGTCGCGCCAAACAAAGTGAGATCTGACATGACCGATTCCCGTGCCCGCGATATCCTGTCCCGCCAGTCCGAGCTCGAAAGCGAGCGCAGCCAGTATGAGGCGGTGTGGGAGCAGGTGGCGGAGTTCTGCGACCCCGATGCACCCGACATCTGGAGCGGCCGGCGCGGCGGCGGGGCGGATTCGCAGGCCGAACGCCAGGAGCGGCGCGGTGCGCGTGTCTATGCCAACACCATCAACTCGGCCGCCAACCGGCTCGCCGCCGGGCTGGAAAGCCTGATCATTCCGCAGTCGGAAAAATGGCACGGGCTGTCGACCGCGCAGATGAACGACGAGGAGACCGACGAGGAGAAGGAATGGGCGGAAGCCTTGCGCGATTTCCTGTTCTCGCTGCGCTACTCCGCCAATTCGAATTTCGTGCCGGCGACACAGGCCTGCCTGCGCAATGTCGTGCGCTATGGCCCGGCCTATCTCTATGCCGAGGAGGGGTTCGGCTCGACGCTGATCCGCTATGCCTCGATCCCCGTGGTCGAAGGCTATCTCAGCCGCAACCGCTGGGGCCAGGTCGACATTTTCCACCGCCGCTACGAGCGCACCGCGCGGCAGGCGGCGCAGCTGCTCGGCTATGAGAAACTGCCGGCACGCATCAAGGTGCTGGTCGACGATCCGGCCAAGTGCGAGACCAGGATTTCGCTGGTCCAGTGCATCCAGCCGCGCGACGAGCGCAAGATGTATAGGCTCGGCGGCCACACCCAGTATCTCGACACGGCCTTTGCCTCCTACCATGTCATCGAGGACGAGGAGGAAATCGTCAGGGAAAGCGGCTTTCGCACCTTCCCGGTGTCGACCTTCAACTGGCGCCGCTATGAGGGCGACCCCTACGGCATTTCGCCGACCATCGAGGCGCTGACGACCGTGCGCAAGGAAAATGCCGTGCGCCGCTCGGGGCTTCGCGCGCTGCAGCAGATCACCGATCCGGCGACCGCCTCGAAAGCCAGGCTCGACTATGTGCCGGTGCTCAACCCGGGCGAGAACTATCCCGGCCTGATCGACGACAATGGAAGGCCGATGATCGTGCCGATCTCGACCGGGCAGAATCCGACCTATGCCTTCAACTATGCGCAGAGCCGCGCCGACGAGATCCGCGACATGATGTTCGTCAATCTGTTCCAGACGCTGGTGCAGAACCCGCAGATGACGGCCACCGAAGCGCTGATCCGCCAGGAGGAAAAGGGCGCGCTGCTCGGCCCTTCCGGCTCGATCATCCAGGCCGGCTTTGCCACCAATCTCGACCGCGAGCTCGGCATTTTGGAGGACAAGGGGCTCTATGACGAGGACAGCCGCTTCCTGCCGCCGGCGAGCCTGGCCGGCAAGGCGGTGCGGCCGACCTTCACCGGCCCGCTCGACGTGCTGCGCCGCTCGGCCGAAGCGCGCGACACCATCCAGGTGGTGACGACGGCCATGCAGATTGCGCAGTTCGATCCGGGCGTGATGGACAACATCGACAGCGACGAGGCGATCAAGATCGTGCAGGGCGCCAGCCGCAGCCCGCAGCGCATTTTCCGCCGCAAGGAAGAGGTCGACGGCATGCGCGATGCGCGCGCCAAGGCAAGCCAGGCGCAGGCCGGCATGGCGGCGATCGCCACCGCGGGCAAGGCGGCCAAGGATGCCGTGCCGGCGGCAGTGCAGGCGCGCGACAGCGGTTTGCTCGATGGCTTGCAAGGCATGCTGCAGGGCGCGGCTGGCGGGCAGGGCGCTCAGACCGGGCAAGGCACACCGGGTGGCCAGGCGCCGGCGGGAGGCGGCGCATGAGCGGCAAACGCTTCGCCCGCTCCGGCCAGGCCGGCGGCCCGGCCAAGGCGCGGGACGCGCTGACCAAGGCGTATCTGCGCGTCTTTTCCGGCGAGGACGGTGAGATGGTGCTGGCCGACCTCGCGGCGACCGTCGGCTACTACCGCCGGCCGTCCTATGGCGAATGGATGGCGAGGACCAGAACGCCCGAAGGCTTCGAGCTGCACAGCGCGCTCAGCAATGCGCGTGCCGAAGTGGTGCAGCACATCATGGGGTTTCTGACCCTGGACGAGACGCAGCTGGCGGCGCTGGAGAGAGCGGCGCGGGCGGAGGAGAGGTAGGGCACTTTTGCAGTGCAAGCCCCGCGTGGTCACGGCGCCTCCGGCCCCGACTTGATAATCCGTGCCGCGACATCAGCCGAGGAGCGCAGCACGTCAGAATGCGCGCCGTAGAAGCGCTCTGAGGTCGCGGCAGTGATCCCGGGGGCGCCGCGTCGCTTCGCTCCCTGCTCCGCCTTGGGACGGCAAAGTCCGTTCCGGCCAACTGCGCAGCGACTGGTCTCTTCAAGACCCTCCGACCCGACAAAGCCCGCAAACGCAGCCGCCAGCGTGCGATCCGCCGTGATCGCCAGCGCAGCTGTCCCTTTGTTTCAAAGCCACTCGATCAGGGAACGGTCAATGGTCAGCATCATCCCCCTCACGATTGCCCAGCGCCGGCTCGATACTGGCAATGCGGTGCAATACCCGCAGGGATCGCCGATCGGCGACGCCATGCGGGGTTTTGGCGACGAGCTTTCCGCCGTCGCCGAGCGCTACCAGCAGGTGAAGGACCAGCAGGAGGCGTTCGACGCCGAACTGGCGCGCCGGCGGTTCAACGGCCAGATCGCGCAGGCCGAAGACGAGGCGACGGCGAACGCGCCGGCCGACGGTGCCGGCCTGCATGACGCCATGTATGGCCAAGTCGATCCGTACAATGGCCGGGTGGTGAAGACTGGCCGGTTCGACAAGTTGTTTGCCGCTGCCTTGCCCGGCATGCCCGAGAGCCAGCGCGCCGCTTTCGCCAGGCAAAAGGAGACGATGCGAGAAGCCGGCTCGCTGCGCATTGCGGCACGGCAGCTTCAGCGGCGTCGTGACTACGAGCAGGCCGAGGTCGACACGGCGCTGAAGACCAGCGCCATCGCCATCGGCAACGCCAATCCCGACGATCACGTCACCTTCGAAGCGGCCCGCCAGCAGGGGCTCGACCTGATCGACAAGATGGGTCTCGACCCGGGGATCAGGCAGCAGAAGGTCAAGGACTGGTTCGGTACCGCCGCCAAGCTGCGTTTCGAAGCGCTGATCGCCAAGGACCCGAAGCGCGCGCTGGAGTTGTTCGGCGTTGGGACGCCGGCCTCCGGCAGCGATGCCATCGGCGATACCGCACAAGCGGCGGGGAAAGGTGACCGCGTCGGCAAGCAGACGCCGGATGAAATGCTGGCGCGGGCGTTTCAGAACGACCTTTCCCCACCGGAACAGGCAGCGCTGACCCAAAAGGCGCAGGCGACTAATGCTGCTCAGCAGGTTGAGCTTCGCACCAACATCGGTCTTGCCGAGCAGAACGCGCCGGGCGCTATCGCACGGACTGGCACCTATTCCGGCAAGGTGCCCGGCCGGGATGCCTTCAGGATCGCCTATGGGCTCGACGAGGGCGACAAACGCTTCCGGGATTTCGACTTGTGGACCGATGTCGGCAGGCAAGTTTTCGGCATGCGCACCATGCCGAGCCAGGCGATCCATGCCGCCCTTCGCGATGCCGAGCCCGGGCCGAACGGTTCGCCGGAAGACCAGGCGCGCCGTGAGGCGACCGCCGTTGCGGTAGGGCTGGTCATGAATCACAGGCGAGCCGATGCCGGCGGCTACGTCAGCGAAGTGTTCCCCAATATCGCTGCCGCCTGGAAAGCCGTGATCGGCGGCGGACTTGAGGATCCAAACGGCTATGACAAGGACGCCTATGACAAAGCGATAGCCATGTCTGTCGCTGCGCAGGAACAATTGGGTATTGAGAACCCTCAGCCCGTGCCGTTGTCCATTATCCGTGATCTCTCCGAGAATTATGACAGCAAAAGTACTTATCAGCAGGACGAAAATTCGAGGGTAAGCACGCTGCTTGCGGGAACGTCAGGCCCTGTTGCTCGAGCAGCCGTGGCCCAGCAACTGGCCGATGCCGATCTGGGCTGGATCATTCCGGGTGCTGGCTACGAGGCCCCTTCGACGCTCTCGGTGCTCGCATCATATGCGAAAGGCCTTGGCAAGGTCGCTGCCAATGCAGGGATTGCCCTGGCCAACGTAAACGATTGGGTTGCCTACGGCATGTCCGGAGGAACGATCAGCCCTCCAGACTACAAGGGTGCCTATTACAACCCGGCGAACCGTGTTGAGAATCTGGCGATGCATCAGGGGTCTGATGCGTTGGGTTGGGCGATACCGTGGCCTGGAGTTGGTCGAGCTGCTGTTGCCGAGGAAGGGATAGCGCGAGCGGTTGAGGCGGTTGGTTCCGGAGCAGCGGCGCGAACTGAACAATCCATCGGCAATCTGGAAGCCGCAAATATACCAACGTCTAAAGTCGCTTCTAGGCAGGTTGAGAAGCTAGGTGCCGGCGAAGGCGCAAAAGGAGCCATACCGGCAAAGCCACAGCCAGAGAACGTCTCCAAGCAACCCACGACGTCGCTTAATGCCGCAGGGGAGCCTCTGGTCGCTGACTCCAACGCCCTCTCCGGCGTTACGACACCCAGCCTCGCGCAAGGCGGACGCCAGACGACCCGTTCGCCTCGGAAGTCAAAGCTGGACCGCAAGATGATCGCCGAAGTGGCGAGCGAGCTATTCGCCAGAGACCCCAACCGCGTAGAGCACCCCGGCGCAAAATTTGGCGAGGCGACTACAAATAATTACCGGAAAGGGTATTCTCAGGCGAACCCGGGCGTAAATATCGAGGATTTGGTAATTCATCATCAAGCGGAGCAGCAATTACTAAAGAGGTTTCCAAATTTCATATCGGAGAAAAAGATTAACTCAGTCGAAAATCTTCGCGGGATCCCTAAGGGTTTAAACGATATTCTGCACCTTGTTATCCTCAGGGCTGAAAATAGCGAATTCTACGCAAAGTACCCGAACCCAACGGAGCAGCAGCTTCTGGACCATTCAACAATGATGGATAAGAAATATGGCCATCATTTCGTGCCGCCTGTCGGAAAAAATGTAGGTGAGTAATGGATTATTATTGCGTAAAGCCATTTGTCGCTGGTGACTTTGGCAGAAATACAGTTCTCGACAACCGCGTTCACCCGCCGATAGTGCACAAACTCCACTATGAAGTCGATGTCTGGATCGGCGATGTCCTGATAACGAGCTTTCCTTGCTATCTTGTCACCGAAGAAGCTGAGCGGGAATTGCTGAAGATAGGTGTATCAGGGGTAACGTTTGCCGATGTCGAGGTGACAGCCTCAGAGCTGTTTCAAAGGCTGCAGCCAAGGACGAACCTTCCATCTTTCGTCTGGATGAAGATCCATGGGCAGGCGGGACATGACGACTTCGGCATGGCTCCCGGCCACGAGCTTGTCGTCTCAGAACGTGCCCTAGACGTGTTTGAGCGGCTCGGCAATGAGTCAGCCGGGATTCGTTCATTCGACGAGCCGGAAAAGGATTGAATGATCCTGGTGACTTCGTACGTCTATTGCGCCCAAAGGGCCAAGGTCGAACTCGGAGGGCAGGATCTGTTTACGCGCAGCAAGGGTCGATCCGGCATTGTACCCGAATGTTTCGCGCCCGCGCCATTTCCAGGCAGCCAACGAAGCCCTGTTGGTGCTAATGGAAAGAGAGCCAGATTTCGCGAAAATTCTGCAAGAAGCAGGAATTAACCTTCAGCGGACAAAGAGAGGACTCGTTCCCCGCAGAGCGCCCCCCCCCCGACTATACTTGGCATCACTATCTTCCAGAAAACACAACATCCGAAGCGCCGGGGAGGATATCTTTATGGGGCAAATAATGAAGTTACTGGATATCGTTGGACGGTTGTCGGAACTTGACGAGGCGGACACGATTTATGTGTCGGAGCCTTGGACCGAAAATTCAGATGCAATGGTTGCGCCTCAGCCGGAAGGGGCATTGGTGCCAGCGGAGGCAGCCAAAGAGGGTCTGACATACTTTCTCGAAATCCACATTGCGATCGAGGTTACCGAGGGCTGGGTTGCATCGCTGAAAGAAAAGCCCAGCCTGTCGGCCGTCTGCGAAAGACTGATTTACTACGCCACCTATGATGCGTGACGACTGACCCACGTTATGACGGACAGCCGCTGCTCAGGCTGCTGGAGCTTTATGTGCTCTGGGCGATCGGAGAACTTTCTCAAGAGTCGGAGGATGGCTTAAAAAGGATAGGCCCCAAATTGCAATCTATCTATGGCGGCGACGGACAATGGCACGACGCAATAGCCCGGTCGATGCACATGCCCGAGGAAATGCCGGCGGCCATCCGGGATATGTGGGCAAGGAATCTCGAAATCGGCCGCGTCAACGACGTGACCCTGCCACCTCAGAAATTTGCCGAGATGTTCGTGGACGAAAATTTCAGAAATTGAATGTTTGATTGGAATTGCGGTGATTGCGCCCCTTATCCTGCCTGCCGTTCACTAGCTTCACAGCTCCGCGCCTAGCCGCAGCGACATGGAAAAAATGCCTTGCCGCTTACGGGCGCCAATAAAGCGTTGCGAAGCTGGTGGCGCTGGAGAAGGCGGCGCGGGGCGCAGTCCTAAGCGCTTGCCTTCTCCCCCTGTGGGAGAAGGTGGATCGGCGCGTTAGCGCCGAGACGGATGAGGGATGCTGGACGGAGTGAGACGCTGGTGCTTTCTGGAACACCCCTCATCCGGCCGCTGCACGGCCACCTTCTCCCACAAGGGGAGAAGGGAAGACCGGCGCTGGCGCCTCAATAGTCGCCGTTGTAGTACCGGTCGTCGCAGGGCGCGGTGTAGATGCGCCCGTCGCGGGCCTGGTAGCGGCACATCTGTTCACCGCGGCGCTTCGGTGTCGTGGCTGAGCCGACGACGGCGCCGAGCAGGGCACCGCTGGCCGCGCCGATGACCGTGCTCTTGGTGTTGCCGCCGATGGCCTGGCCGACGAGAGCGCCGCCGGCGCCGCCGACCAGCGCGCCGGTGGTGGCACGCTGCTGGCCTTCGGTCTGCGTCTCGCAGCCCGCAAGTGCCGCGGTCATGAGGACGGCCAAAATCGCTTTCTTGATGATCATCTGAAGAACCTCCTTTTGAGGCCACGCGGGCCGATGCCCAGTCAAGTGCGGTTGCATTGCGGCGGAACGGCGGCGCGCTTTCTCACGAAGTGAGTCATGGTTTCTCGGGCGTTGATAGACCGAGAGGCGAAAACAACCCTTTCGAACAAGGCGATAGCGCCAAACCTTTGTCAAGATGATTCAGGTTTGGCGGTTCGCCCTGGCCTACGCCGGCCCTCCGCCGTCGCTCCGGGCGTTCCTCATCAGGAAAGCCAAGCAATTGGCGTCCCATGCGCTGTGCGCACCACTCCTCACCCAACAATGGAGAAATGAAATGACCCGAGGTCTTCCCCGAACACTTGTCCGCGCCGCCGCCCGCGAGGCCGGCCTTGCCCCGCCCAAACCCGGCCTGAAAGCCGTCACTACAGGGCAGGGCGGTGCCTTCCGCACCGTCTTCACCTTCGCCGGCATGCCGGTCCCTGTCACCGACGCGCTGGCCTATGCCAGCCAGAAGATCTTCGACTTCATCGACGGCAAGGTGCGCATCAAGGGCGGCACGGCGCGGCTGCAGTTCGCGGTGCTCGGCACCCGCGCCTCGACCATCAACGACAATGCGGCACTGACCTGGTCGCTAGGCTCGGCGCCGGCATCGAGCGCGACGCTGGCCGGCACCATGGTCAATGTGCTGGCCTCGACCGCCCGCACACTGGATGGTGCCGGTGCCGCGCTCTCCACCGCCTCGACCGCCGACATCGCGCCAGCGGCGACGCTCGATGGCACCACGACGCCCGTCGATCTCTATCTCAACCTCGCCTTCGCCACCGGCACCGACATCGATGCCGACGGGACGATTGCCGTGACGGGGACGATCACGCTGCTCTGGGAGAACTGGGGCGATAATGTCTAGGCGCATGCCGATATTCCGGTGAGGCCGGCCTGCAAACGGCGGTCTTCTGCGCTTCCAGTGCTCACGTACCCAAACGTACGCTCCGCTCCGGTTCTCGAAGCCGCCATTTTCGGCTCGGCCTGACCGGAATCTCGACATGCCCTAAGCCCGATTTGCGGCGCTGACGTTGACGCTCTCCCTTCTCCCCCTGTGGGAGAAGGTGGCCGAGCGAAGCTCGGTCGGATGAGGGGTGTTCCAGCTTGACGCATCCCTCGGTCCGAAGTCGCGCCTAGGCGCGGATTCATCAACGCCTCATTTCTTCCAACACCCCTCAAACCGTCTCGGCGCTGCGCGCCGATCCACCTTCTCCCACAGGAGGAGAAGGAGAAGAAAGGAAATCTCACATGACAGATCTGGCAGACGCCGGGTCCGTGGCCATGCGGCCGGCGGGCAACCCAGTACGGCCACCGGCCGGTGCGGACAATGGGTCCGCCGCGCCACCGGCCAAAAGTTGGTTTGACGGTCTTTCCGAAGGCAACCGCAAGCTCGCTGAAACCAAGGGCTGGACCAAGCCTGAAAGCCTCGATCGGGTTTTCACATCCTATGCGGAACTGGAGCGGCAGCAGGGTGAGAGCCTGCGCGTTCCCGCCTCGGACGCATCTCGGGAAGACTGGGACCGGTTTCATGCCCGGCTGCCCGAGGCCATGCGTCCGCTCACCTCGTCCGAGAAGGTCGAATACCGGCGCCCGGAAGGGTTGCCGGAAAACTTCGCCTATTCGGACGAGCTCGCCACTGCGTCCAAGGCCTGGGCGGTCGAAGCGGGTGCTTCGCCGAAGATCGCGCAGGCCTATCACGACAAGTTCATCGGCTACATGGCCGAGCAGGCCGCGCGCCGGGAGATCGCGCTCGCCCGCTCGGTCGAGGCCACCCATGACGATCTTGTCCGCGACTGGGGGCCGACCGACAGCGACGGCTTTCGCCAGAAGCTGGAGGTCGCCAACCGGGCGATGAAGAAGCTCGGCCTGGTCGACGCCTACAAGGTGAAGGGCATCCTTCTGCCTGACGGGGCGCTGACCGACCCGCAGATCGCCAAGGCGTTCCACGCCATTGGCGAGGCGATGTTCACGGAAGACACGATCGACGGCGGTGCTGCCTTCAGCGGAGGCAATCCGTTCAAGCGCAACGCCGCCGGCGAACGCAACATTTCGGCGATTTCAGCCCTCGTCAAAAGCGACCCCGCCCGCGCCCGGCGGCTGGCCCGCGAGGCCGGAGAAAATCCGGATCAATGGATGCCCAACAACCCCCTCTAAAGCTGTGTCGATATTCAGGTGATGCCGGCCTGCAAACGACGGCTTTCCGCGCTTCCGGTGCTCACGGACCCAAATGTCCGCGCCGCTCCGGTTCTCGAAAGCCACCGTTTTCGGCTCGGCCTGACCTGAATCCCGACACACCTTCTCCGCCAAACCAACCTGAAGGAAGAGAAAAATGGCAGATGCCTACACCCGTATCGCGGACGCGATCGTTCCGTCCGTCTATGCGCAATATGCGTTCGAGGAACATGTCCAGTCGCTCGAAATCTACCAGGCCGGAATCCTGTTTTCCGACCCAGCCATCGCCTCGAAACTGTCGATGGGCGGCCGCTCCGTCGACATGCCCGGCTGGAAGGATCTCGGCAACGACCCGTCCGAGCCGGTCAATGACGATCCGGCCGATTCCATCGAGATGAAGAAGATCGGCTCGCGCCGCGAGGTCGCCGCCCGCAATGTCCGCGCCCAGGCGTGGGGCGTTCCGGACCTGACCTCGATCCTGGCGGGCGACGATCCGCAGAAGCTGATCGTCAAGCGGCAGACCGAGTACTGGCAGCGCGCCAACAAGCTGACCTTGCTCGGCATCCTGAAAGGTGTCGTCGCCGACAACATCGCCAATGACGGCGGCGACCTGGTGCGCACCACCGGCGCCTCCATCGTCGACACCGACATCATCGAGGCGGCCTACCTGATGGGCGACCGCGCCGACAAGTTCAAGACGATCTGGATGCACTCCAAGCAGATGAAGGCGCTGAAGCTCGCCGACCTCATCGACTACGTGCCGTCGTCGCAGCAGGGTGGGCCGCTGATCCCCTATTACATGGGGCTGCGGGCCGTGGTCGACGACGACATTCCGGTGGTGGCGGGCGTCTACACCGCCTTCATGTTCAAGGACAAGGCGATCCTGTGGAACGAGCTGCCGGTCAACACCGAAGGCGGGCCGCTCGAGTTCGACCGCAAGCCGCGCCAGGGCCATGGCGGCGGCGTCACCGAAATGGTGGGGCGCCGGCACTTCGTCCCGCATGTTCCCGGCACCCGCTTCCTCGACGCCTCCTCGGCCGGCGAGTTCGCCACCGATGCGGAGCTGGCGCTGGCGGCCAACTGGGACCGCACCGCCTCGAGCGTCAAGGCGATGACGTTCATCGCGCTGAGGACGACCGAGGCCTGATCGGGCCGAGGCGAGGGGGCGGGGGCGTTGCGCCCGCCCCATCGATGGATCTCAATCAGACAGCATTCCTTCGCGCCCCCCTCTGTCCTGCCGGGGGCGCCGTAGAGCGCGATCTCTCAATATCGCCATCCAATCCCCAAGCCGCTTCGCAGCGGCTTTTTTCACGCCCGCCCCATCAACATCCTTCACGGAGGCCCCATGGCCATCACCCCATTGGACATCGCCAACATGGCGCTCGCCGTGCTCGACGAGGCGCCGATCGACAGTCTCGACCAGGACGTCAAGGCGGCGCGTCTGCTCAATCTGCATTTCGACCTGACGCGCGAGGCGGAACTGACCAAATATGCCTGGGTGTTCGCGATCCTGCGCGCCACGGTCGTGGGCTCGGATACCGGCTGCGGCGATTGCACGCTGAACTTCGCCTATGAGTTGCCCGCCGACTGCCTGCGGCCGCTGCCACCGACCCGCAATGGCGAACCCGACGGCGTTCCGGTCTCGTGGCGCCAGGAGGCCGACCTGATCTACAGCGACCAGCCGGGGCCGCTGGCGATCCGCTACGTCGCCAACCTCACCGACCCGAACGACTGGGACGCGCTGTTCACCGAAGTGCTGGTGGCGGCACTCGCCATCAAGGTGGCGCATCCCCTGACCCACAAGTCGGGCATGATCGACATTGCCCGCTCGGCCTATGACCGGGCGCTGGATGCCGCAACCAATGCAAACGCCATCCAGCGCGGCGGCCGGCTCTACAGCGCATCCTGGGCGAGCCAGCGCGGCGACAACAGGGTTTTGCGCTGATGACGACGCTCTATCCCGTCCAGGACGTCTTCACCCGCGGCGAGATCTCGCCGCGCCTGCATGCGCGCGCGTCGCTCGATTTCTATCGGGCGGCACTGGCCAAATGCGAGAACTTCGTCACGCTGCCGCATGGCGGCATCCGCAAGCGCGGCGGCACCTATTTTGCCGGTGAGGTGAAGATTTCGACGAAGAAGACGCGGCTGATCCCGTTTATCTTCTCGGCCGACCAGGCCTACGCGCTCGAATTCGGCGAGCTCTATATCCGCGTCTATGCCTATGGCGCCCGCGTCGGCACGGTCGAGGTGGTCACGCCGTATCTCGAAGCAGACCTGTTCGTCCTCCAATTCGTGCAATCCGCGGACCAGATGTGGATCACCCATGAGAACTACCCGACCAAGGTGCTGACGCGCACGGCGCACACCGCATGGGCGCTGAGCGACTACCAATTTCTCGACGGTCCCTATGACCCGATCAACGCCACGGCGACCACGCTCTCACCGTCCGACTATGGCTCGCTGACGCCGCCGATGACATCCAACGCCGCGCCAAGCGGCACGGTGTCCGGCTTCAGCGGGTCCACAGACGCGTGGAGAGTGTTCGACAAAGACAGCGTCAGTCACGTCGGTACTGTCGGCGATGCCGGCTCCGTCACCTACCGCACGGCCGGCGGCGCGCAGGTCATCGTCGAAAACTATACGCTCACCGCGCGCTCGGGCGGCACGCAGGACCGAACGCCAACCAACTGGGTGCTCGAGGGGTCGAATAACGGCACGACATGGGTGGCGCTCGACAGCCAAACCAGTGAGACTGGCTGGAACGCCGGTGAAACCCGCTTCTATGAGTTCGTCAACAAGACTGGATTCGAATACCATCGCTTCACATGGAAGGCGATCGACGGCGCCACCGATGTCGACTTCGCCGAACTGACCTTCAATCGCGCCGCCGCAAGCCAGACGCCGTTCAACCTGACGGCCTCCTCGACCGTCGGAATCAATGGCGGCACCGGCTTCCAGACCAGCGATGTCGGCCGCGCCGTCAGGCTGTTCGGCTCGGATGGGCGCTGGCGCTGGGCCAAGATCATCGCGCGCACCAGCACGACCGTGGTCGCCATCCAGCTTTATGGCTTCGCTCTGCCGAACCTCAGCCCGATCACCCGCTGGCGGCTCGGCACCTTCGTTCCCGGCAAGTATGTCCAGTCGGGCTCGCTCTACGAGGAGCGCCTGGCCTTCAGCCGCAAATTCTCGGTCTATGCGTCGGCCACCGGCGACTTCGACAATTTCGCGCTGGGCGAGAAGGACGACGACGCGCTGGAGTTCGTGCAGGCCGGCGGCGGCCAGGCCAACGACATCGTCTGGATCGCCGAGTCCGACGGCGCGCTGCTGATCGGCACCTCGGGCGGCGTGCGGGCGCTGTCGGGCTCGGGCATCGACGAGGCGCTGACGCCGACCTCGTTCAAGAACCGGCGTTCGCGCACCTTCGGTTGCGCCCGCATCCGCCCGGTCGATGCCGGCCAGTCGTTCCTCTATGTCACCCGCTCGCGCAAATCGATCGCCGAGCTGACGCAGACCGCGCAGAGCCGTTTCACCTCCGATGATGTCGGCCAGATTTCCGAGCATATCCCCAAGCAGGGCGTGGTCGAACTCGCCTTTCAGACCGACCCCGACCCGTTGCTGTGGTTCCCGCTCGCCAATGGCGAGCTTGGCGGCTACACCCATCAGCCATCCCAGGATGTCAGGGGCATGCACCGGCACCGCCTGGGCGGCACCTTCAGTGGCTCCAGCTGGGCGGCCGTCGAGAGCGCCACGGTGACCCCCGGCCAGGACGGCAATGACAATCTCTGGCTGGTGGTCAAGCGCAATATCGGCGGCGCGACCAGGCGCTATATCGAGATCAAGACCGCGCCGTTCGAGTATGGCGCGATCGCTGACGCCTTCGAGGTCGATTGCGGCCTGACCTACTCGGGTGCCGCGGTGACCACGGTGAGTGGCGCGGTACACCTCGCCGGCCAGTCCGTCGATGTGCTCGCCGACGGCAAGGTCTATCGCGGCCTGACGGTGAGCGGCGGCGGCACGGTGGCGTTGCCGGCCGGATCGGCCGCCGCCGCCAAATGGCAGCTCGGCCTGCCCTATGCGGCCGGCGCCGACACGCTGGAGCTCGATGTCGGCGGTCGCGACGGCTCCATCATCGGCCGCCGCAAGAAGGTGGCGAAAGTGATCCTGTCACTGCTCGAGACCGACACCACCGGGCTCGAAGTCCAGTCCTTCATGCGTGGCCGCTGGGAGCCGGTGCGGATGCCCTCGATTGTCGCGCCCAATGGGCGGGCAACGCTGTTCACCGGCAATGTCGAGGTGCCGATCGACGACAGCTGGGAAGGGCAGGGAAGGGTGAGGATCCGCCACGTCAACCCGACGCCCTGCACCATCCGCGCCTTGACGCCGGTGTTCGACGCGGAGCCTTAGCGGCGAGCCGCTGGAGCTGCCAATCTCCCCCTTCGTGGGGGGAGATTGGCAGCTCCTGTGCCGCGCTCCCCTGCGCAAATCCATTCTCACTCCTCTCCAAAAGGACCCCACTCATGACGTCCCCCCATGCCGAACAGCTCGGCAGGGCGCGGACGGCTGCCGAATACGCTGCCGTCATCGCCTTGCTCGACACCGATCTCAACGACCTGATCGCCTGCAGAAGCGCGCTGGCGCAGGCCGAGGACCGGGCGGTCTTCGGCGACGGCGACCTGGCCGCCGCGCGTGCCGCGCTCGACGACTGCAACGACAGGGTCGCGCTGCTGGAAAGAACCATCGACGCCGCCGGCAAGCGCCGCACTGACGCCGCCGCCAGCGAGGCCCGTGCCGACATCGCCGCGCTTGGCGACGAGATCAAGGCCAGGGCCGCTTTGCTCGGCGAGCGCTGGCGCAGCGTCCACCGGCTGGTCGAAGAGCTGCGCCAGCACCTGTTCGAGGCCGATGCGCTGGCCCGCGCCATCGTCACCGCCAACGGCCTGTTCGACGCCGCCGGCGTCGCCGAGCTGAAGGTCAACCTGACCACCACGCGGCGCACCGCCATGGCCGGGCCGCGTGCCGCCGCACCCGCCCGGCTCGGCCGGCCGGCGCTGCAGGCCGACAGGCTTTTGCTTTCCTTCCTCAGCCCCGGCGGCGCGCTCGACCCGCGCCCGGTGCTCGGCGCGCCGGTCAAGCGCACCGAAGTCAAGCGTGCCGACGTCACGCGCTTCGGGAGCGTCAAAAGCAAGTTCCTTCCCGCAAGCACCCCCGCAAGCAAACCCTTGGGCGAACGAGGCTGAACCATGTGCACACTCGCTCTTCTCGGCACCGCACTGTCGGTCGGCGGCGCGCTGGCCGAGGGCCAGCAGTCGAAGCAGATGGCCGACGCCCAGGCCAGGGCCTACGAGCAGCAGGCGCGGGCCGACGCGCAAAGTGCCGCCTTCGAGCAGGGCCAGGAGCGCCACAAGCAGGACCTGTTGCTGTCGCAGGCGCGCGCCCAGGCCGGCGCCTCGGGCGTCGGCATGGCAGGCTCGCCGGCCGAGGTGCTGGCGGCCAATGCCCGGCAGGGCCAGATCGACATCAAGGCGATCCGGTACAGCTCGCAGCTGCGCCAGAACAATCTGAATAGCCAAGCTGCCATCTCGCGCTTCTCAGGCCGGCAGGCGGTGACGGCGTCGATCTTCAACGCCGGCAATGCGCTCGTTGGCGGCCTCTCCAAAATCCAAGACCCGACGAAGGCGACAGCCTCAAGCACGACCGCCGGCGCGCCAACGCGGTCGGTGACCTTCGGCGGTTCGACCCTCAGGGCTCCATGGGCGGGGAACACCTAAATGGCGACCCTTCCGCTCCATATAGCCCAGCGCCGGCTCGATACCGGCAATGCGGTCTCCTATCCCGAGGGCTCGCCGGTCGGCAGGGCGATGCAGGGTTTTGGCGACGAGCTTTCCGCCGTCGCCGAGCGCTACCAGCAGATGAAAGAGCAGCAGGAAGCCTTCGACGCCGAGATCGCGCGCCGCCGGTTCAACGGCCGGATCGCGCAGGCGGAAGACGAGGTGACGGCGAAAGCACCTGCTGACGCCGCAGGCCTGCATGACGCGATGTACGGGGGCCAGGTCGATCCGCGCACCGGCCGGGTGGTCAAATCAGGCCTGTTCGATGCGCTGTTCGACGATGCCTTGCCTGATATGCCCGAGAGCCAGCGCGCCAATTTCGCCAGGCAGAAGGAGGCGATGCGCGCGGCTGGTTCCGAGCGCATGGCCGCGAAGCAGCTTGCGCGCCGCGACGACTATGAGCTGGCCGAGTGGACCAAGGTCGACAACATCTCCACCAGCTCCATTGCGCGAGGCGATCCGAACGACACGGCGACCTTCGCAGCGATCCGGCAGAGCGGATCCGACCTGATCGCCAAGATCGGCAACCCGCTCGCCCGGCAAGCGGCGGAAGTGGCCTGGCGCAGCAACACGGCCAGGGCGCTGGTCCAGGCAATGATCGCGCAGGATCCGAAGCGGGCTGCCGAGATGCTTGCGGCGGCGCAGGCTGGAGGCCGGGCCAAGGATGAGACCGCCGAGGCGGTTGGCGCAACCAGCTCGACACGCTGGATGGCAACACGGCCACTGCACCCCTCGACGCCATCACCTATTTGGCGCCCGGTGATATTGCCGCGCTACGAGATCAGGCCAACACGGCAACGGCCGCGCAAATGGTCGATGCCCGCGCCAGGGTGCAACTCGCAGAGCAGAATGCGCCGGCGGTCATCGCCAGCACGGGCGAATATCCCGAGGAGAAACCAGCCGCACAGGATTTCGTCAACATCTACGGCGCCGACGAGGGCGCGGTCCGTTTCCAGATATTCAATCTAACGACCGGCGTCGCCGATGCATTCTTCAAAATGCGCCGTGCGTATTGCTCGCGCTCTTCCGGCGAGCCGTTGGGGCCGGGTTCAAAATCCCGAAGCTCGGCATGGATCGCCTGGTTCGGCGGCGGAGGCTCTCGGCGCTGGCTTGACCGGATATGGCCTGGCGAAGGGCGTAGTGGCTTTGCTGGGTCGGGCAGGGATCGGCGCGGCGGCGGAGAGCGGCTTGACTGGCTTTGCCGCCCGAACCGCCGCTAGGGGCGCGGCGGGTGGCGCTTTTGGCGGGGCATCCGCCTACAACACTGGCGGGAGTATCCCCTGGGGATTGCCAATGGCGCGCTTTGGGGTGCCGGCGGCAATGTCCTTGCCGAAGGGCTTAGTGCAGTTGGCAGCCAGGTGTTGGCAAGGCTCGCCGAGCGTTCCAGCCTTGCTAAACCC
>NZ_JBHUGY010000013.1:0-142661 GCF_042682105.1 Mesorhizobium calcicola | reverse complement strand
CAGCACGCCGTCCAGCAGAGCCTGCATTTCCGGTGCCCGGAATTTTAGCGGCAGCGACAGACCTGGGGCGATCCCGCCGAAGGCGGCGAAGGCGGCGGCATTGGCGTGGACGATGGGTGGCGGTCTGGTCGAAGATGATCAGCGGGTCGGCGACGGCGGCCGCAAGATATTCTCCGGAGAGCCGTTGCAAAACCGATTGCCTCGATCGCCGCGGCACTCTCGGCGGACTGACGCATGCGGGCGGCCGGCAGCATTGCCGTCTAGAAGCAGCAACGCCAGCGCCGCAAGGACGACATAGGCGGATATCGCGGCCAAGGCATAAACAGCGAGAACCGCGACGACACCGGCGATCAGCAGCCAGCGGCTGTTCCACAGCCGGACGGCCAGGGCTTGCGCCATGCCTTTCTGCTCTGCGTCCAGGTCAGCCATTTCGCTCGCGCGCACACCCTTGCCTCGCACCCGGTCGACCGGCAACGGAAACTTCCGCTGAAACCGGTCTAGCGCATGGCCCAAAAATCGGGAATCGATTTCGGAAAGGATCATGCGCAAAATCAAAGTGCTACAGCATCCTTGCGCGTGCAAAACGGACGCGCGGCGCTGCAGTGGCTTCCAATAGCATGAGTCCGGAAGCAGGAAAGGGTTCGTCTCGATGAAAAACACCAAGGAAACTCCCGCCGCGCCGACCTCGGGTCCGTTGAAGATCAGGATCGACGGCAAGGAGCGGGAGTTCGATATCGAAAATCCCGTGCTTCCCGACTGGATCGAAGACAACAAGCTGACCGCTGGCGGCTATCCCTATGACAAGAAGATGAAAACCGACGAGTATGACGAGACGCTCGAGAAATTGCAGATCGAGCTGGTCAAGGCGCAGGCATGGCTGCAGTCGACCGGCAAACGGGTGATGGCGCTGTTCGAGGGCCGCGACGCCGCCGGCAAGGGCGGCACCATCTTTGTGGTGCGCCAGTATCTCAACCCGCGTACAGCACGCAACGTGGCGCTGACCAAGCCGACCCCGACCGAGCAGGGGCAATGGTACTTCCAGCGCTATGTCGACCATTTTCCGACATCGGGCGAATTCGTAACCTTCGACCGCTCCTGGTACAACCGCGCCGGCGTCGAGCCGGTGATGGGTTTTTGCACGCCGCAGCAGCACGAGCAGTTTCTCGACGAGACGCCGCATTTCGAACGGATGATCTCCAACGAGGGCATCCATTTCTTCAAGTTCTGGATGAACATCGGCCGGGAAACGCAACTCGAGCGCTTCCACGATCGCCGCTACAGCCCGCTGAAGAGCTGGAAGTTTTCGCCGATCGACGTTGCCGGCATCACCAAGTGGGACGACTACACCAAGGTCCGCGACACAATGTTCGAGCGCACCCACAAGGCGTTCGCGCCGTGGATCATCGTGCGGGCCAACGACAAGCGGCGTGCGCGGCTGGCGGTCATGCGACGCATCCTCTCGTCGCTGCCCTATGACGGCCGCGATCTCGACGTGATCGGCAAGGAGGACAAGAAGATCATCGGCGAAGGGCCGTCGTTTTTGAAAGAATAGGATGGCCCGCGAAAAACAGGGCGACGCTTTTGCGCCGCGCAGCCAGAGGCCGCGCGGCGCTTCATCGACGCCTTTCGGTGTGACCGTTCAAGCCGCCAGCCGGGCGATGCGCTGCAGGCGACGCAGCGTGGTGTCGTCCTGCAGCGCCTGCTGGAAGAGCGAGATCTCCTGATCGATGCGCTCGCACAGCGCGCCGGTGTTGCCCTTGAGCAGGCCGCGCGTCTGCAGCAAGGCAGCGACCGGCTTCTTGACTAGCTGCCTCGCCCGCCCGAGGGCCGCGTCCTCGACGCTGCCGCCCGGCACGATCTCGGCGACGAGGCCGAGCGCCCTGGCGTCCTCGGCGCGAAGCGTGTCGCCGAGGCAGAAGAAGCGGAAAGCACCGGCATAGCCGAGCTTTTGCGGCGCCAGGATGCTGGTCGCCGCATCCGGCACCAGGCCGAAATCGACGAACGGTACCCGGAACGTGCTTTCATCCGACGCAATCACCATGTCGCAGTGGAACAGGATGGTGCAGCCGACACCGACGGCATCGCCATCGACGCAGGCAAGGATGGGTTTCGGAAACGTCGCAAGCGTGCGGAACAGATCGGTGACGGCGGCGATCAGTTTCTGGTGCTTGGTGGCGTCGAGGAATTCGGAGAAATCGCCGCCGAGACAGAAGCAGCCTGCCAGGCCGCGCAGCACGACGACGCGCACCTCCTCATTGTCGGCGGCTTCGTGGAAGCTCTTTGCCAGGCTTTCATAGGCTGTTCTGTCCAGCACCGGCCTGCCGTCATTTGAGGACACGGTGACGATCAGCGTGTGATTGCGAAGTTCGGGTTGCGGATGGGGGCTCATGACTGTCTCCGATCTCACGACGCACGCCTTTGGCCGAGCATGTCGGGATATCCCCTGGCCAGCACGGGGGCAAAATGATTGCGGCGCGAACGCACCACGTCGAGCGTATGCTCGTTGAAGGTAAGCAGGGTGGCGACGACCTGCTGGTTGCCATAGGTGCGCTGATAGCCCAGCGGGGTCGCCAGGAAATGCAGCTGCAATGCGCGCAGCACCCACATCGGCTCGAACTCGATGATCATCTGGTTGACGTTGCGCTTCAGCCCCCACTCGACGAAGCCGGCGATCAGCTCGGTGCCGACAGTCGACACACCGCGACGACCATCGCGAAAACCGGGAGCGACCGCATAGCGGGTCAACTCGTAGATGCTCGGTCCGGAGGGCGGCGTTCCCTCGAAGAGATCAGTCAGCACCTCGGTCAGAAGATGTGCCCGCGTCGTCGGCAAAAGCCTCTGGTAGCCTGCGACTTCACTGCCCCTGATGACGATTTGATGGACGGCTTCGTCATGGTCGAACTGGTCGCATTCGAGCCCGTCGGGGCGCTTGAGATCATTCCATCCCATCTCCTCGACGAATATCTTGTAGCGCAAGCGATGGACCGCTTCCCAAAGGTCGGGACGTTCCATCAATTCTTGGGTGGTAAGGGAAAAAAGCATCCGTCATCTCCTGGTTTCAGAGGAAGATACGGCCGTGCTTCGACTAGAAAATTGCGTGATCACGTAGGCTAGAATTGCTGGGCCGGCACGGCCGCCCTAGCTAATGTAGCCGCGCCTTATCGCTTCCGCGACGGCCTGTACCCGGTTGACCGCGCCAAGTTTGCTTTTGGCGTTAAGAAGATGTTTCTCCGAGGTGTGTTCGGAGATGCCGAGGATTTGCGAAATCTCCCATTCGGACTTGCCGACGGCGGCCCATTGCAGGCATTCGCGTTCGCGCGGCGTCAGCACGATATGATCGATGGTCTTGTTCGCCATGGTGTGGAGCTGCATGGCGCGGCCGACCGCATAGGTCGACACCAGCGAGACCAGGCCGAACTCGGCCGCCGACAATTCGACCGCCTCGCCGCCCAGCGACACCATGACGATCTGGCCGTCGAGCGTGATCAGCGGGAAGGCCAGTCCGTCGCGCAACTTGAACGCGCCGGCATCGCCCATCACTTCGCCGCTGCTTTTGTCGAAGCGGGCGCCCTGCGAGGCTTCGCGCCACTGGAACGGCGCCTGCAGCTGTTTCATATGGCTGACGACCGGGTCGTGATCGACATAGTTGCGCGCCACATAGCGCTCCAGCCATTCAACGGGCCAGTCGCAGAGCAGCACATGCTGCTTTTGCTGGCCCGCCGGCGTGCCCGGCTGCGGCACGGTTCCCGCCATCAGCGCGGTGAGGCCGAAATCCGACGTTATGCCCAGCAACTTTTCGCAGACTGCCGCCGCCGTTCCGGCGTGCTGCAGTTGGTCTATGAATTCCAGCGTGCGATCGAACTGACCCATCGCAACATCAACCCCATGTTGCCCTGTGCATTTGCGACCAATGATGCGTGCTTGATTTGCACTTCACCACCGACCACGGATTGCAAACCGCTTCTTTATTCTGTGGCTCCCAACCTTGATCCCCCACCAAGGCGGCCAGAGCTAGTTTTTAAACCCACTAATCATATCCTGAAATCGACGTGTTGAAATCAAAAACCATTGTGCCTGTACCATTTTCGTACCAAAACCGGTGCGAGCACGACTGTGGCGGAGTTTTTATTGTGGCGTTCCAGTGGAGATCCTTCGCTCTTGCGATGCTGATCGGATTGCTGTCGTTCGCCGACGACATACGTGCTGCGGAGCCGCAAGTTCCGGTGCTGTGGGACGCCAAGGAACGGTTGCCGAAGCCGGACCTTTCAGCACTGCCCCGCTTGCGCTTCCTGACGACCACCGATTTCCCCCCCTTCAATTTCCTCGACAGCGCGGGAAAGCTGTCCGGTTTCCACATCGATCTGGCGCGCGCCATCTGCGCCGAGCTCGGCATCGTCGAAAAATGCCAAATCCAGGCCTTGCCCTGGGCAGAGCTCGAAGGCGCGCTGCAGAAAGGCGAGGGCGAGGCGATCATCGCCGGGATCGCCGCAACGCCGGACTCGCGCTCGACCTATGCCTTCTCGCGCTCCTACCTGCAGTTCCCGGCCCGCTTCGTCATGCCGAAGAGCAAGGCGCTGACCGAACCGGTCTTCGACAAATTGCGCGGCAAGCGTGTCGGCGTGGTCGCTGGCTCGGCGCATGAGCGCATGCTGCGCGACTATTTCAACACCGTTCAGATCATCCCCTTCGACAGGCCGGAAGATCTCTATACCGATCTCAAGGCCGGCAAGCTCGACGCCGCCTTCGGCGACGGCATGCGGCTGGCCTTCTGGCTGGGCGGCTCGGATGCAGCGGGCTGCTGCCGCTTTGCCGGCGGCCCCTATCTGGCGCCCGAATATCTGGGCTCAGGCATGGCCATCGCCACCAGGGCGGACAATCCGGCGCTGGCCGCAGCACTCGACTACGCGCTGCAGGAGATTTCGATGAAAGGCACGTTCGCCGAATTCTACCTGCGCTATTTTCCGGTCAGCTTTTTCTGATTCCAGAGCACGGCCCAGGGTTTGTTGAGATTCAGGTCAGGGTACGCAGCCGCGCCTTTGCCGCGCGGCCGATGGCGGCGACCGTCAGCGTGTCGAGGTCGAGCTGGCGGCGGATGAGCTGCAGTACCCGCACCTCTTCCATGCGCATTTCGAGATCGACGGCGGCAACCTCGAAGGCGGCGGCATAGGCGGTGTCGCGCAAGCGCTCAGGCAGGGCCTCGGCAACCCGCGCAAGAACGCCTTCCAGCCCGTCCTTTTCTTGCAGCATCTTCTGGCAAGCCTGGGCGACACCGAGCAGCCGGTCGTGGTTGAAATCCTCGAACACCGGCCATGAGCGGACGACCTCGCCGATCCGTGCCAGTTCGACATCGGTCATGTCGCGATCGGAGGCCGAGGTGATGACCATCAGGTAGATCAGCGCTTCATGCGGCGTCGGCAAAGCCATTCCTCACTCCTTGAATGGGCTCCGAAGGTAGGAACGCGGTATCCGCATCGCAAGGAAAAAGCGCCGCACGCGTTGACGCTCCGGCGATGCACGCCTAGAGACCGGTTGAAAAACCCCTGCTCCGGCCCCGCCTTCGAAGGATTTGGGCCGGCGAATGATTTGGAAAACACTGACATGGCGGGATCAAACATCATCGATCTCAACCCCGAGCTGCTGGTGGCCGCGACCGAGAGCAAGGCATGGCCGTTCGAGGAAGCCAAGAAGATCATCGAGCGCTACAAAGGCACCGACTTTCCCGAAACAGTCCTGTTCGAGACCGGCTACGGACCGTCCGGCCTGCCGCATATCGGCACGTTCGGCGAGGTGGCGCGCACGTCGATGGTGCGGCATGCCTTCCGCGTCCTGACGCAGGACAAGGTTGCGACCAAGCTGCTGTGCTTTTCCGACGACATGGACGGCATGCGCAAGATACCCGACAACGTGCCGGATCGCGCAGCGCTCGAGCCGCACCTGCACAAGCCGCTGTCGTCGGTTCCCAATCCGTTCGGCGGCGACTATGCGAGCTTTGCCGATCACAACAACGCGATGCTTTGCCGCTTCCTGGACACGTTCGGCTTCGACTACGAGTTCGCCAGCGCGACGCAATATTACAAGTCAGGCCGCTTCGACGCGATGCTGCTGCGCGCCGCCGAACGCTATGACAAGATCATGGCGGTGATGCTGCCGACGCTCGGCTCCGAGCGGCAGGCGACCTACAGCCCGTTCCTGCCGATTTCGCCGAAGAGCGGCCGCGTGCTTTACGTGCCGATGAAGCATGTCGATGCCAAGGCCGGCACCATCACCTTCGACGACGAAGGCACGGAGACCACGCTTTCGATCACCGGCGGCAGGGTGAAGCTGCAGTGGAAGCCGGATTTCGGCATGCGCTGGGCAGCGCTTGGCGTCGATTTCGAGATGTTCGGCAAGGACCACCAGACCAATGCGGTGGTCTATGACCGCATCTGCAACATTCTGGGCGGGCGCGCGCCGGAGCATTTCGTCTACGAACTGTTCCTCGACGAGAACGGCCAGAAGATCTCGAAGTCGAAGGGCAACGGGCTGACCATCGACGAGTGGCTGACCTATGCGCCGACCGAAAGCCTCGGGCTCTACATGTATCAGCGGCCGCGGCAGGCCAAGAAGCTGTATTTCGACGTCATCCCGAGGGCGGTGGACGAATATTACACTTCCCTTGCGGCCTATCCCCGCCAGGATTGGAAGGAGCGGCTGGGCAACCCGGTCTGGCATATGCATGACGGCAACCCGCCTGCCATCGACATGCCGGTGCCGTTCTCGCTGCTGCTCAATCTGGTCAGCGCTTCCAACGCGCAGAACAAGGATGTGCTGTGGGGCTTCATCTCGCGCCATACCGCGGGGGTGACGCCCAAGACGCATCCCGAGCTCGACCAACTGGTCGGCCACGCGATCCGCTATTTCGACGATTTCGTGAAGCCGACGAAAACCTTCCGTCCAGCCGACGAGGTCGAGCGCGAGGCGCTGGCAGCCCTCGACACAGCGCTTGGCGCGCTGCCGGCGGACGCCAACGGCGAAGCGATCCAGAACGCTTCGCTCAACGTCGCGCGCAGGATCGAACGCTATCAGGATCATTCCAAGCAAAGCCCGGAAGGCGGCCCCGGCGTTTCGGGTGCCTTCTTCCAGATGATCTATCAGGTGCTGATCGGCCAGGAGCGCGGCCCGCGCTTCGGCTCGTTCGCCGCGCTCTACGGCATCGCCGAGACGCGGGCGCTCATTGAGCGGGCGCTGGCTGGTCAGCTGACTTGAGGACGCCGTCGACCTCTTCCAGGATCGAGCTCGGCGCCTGAGGCGCCGGGCTCGGTGCGGCCGGCATCGCCGGCATGCCGGACAGGTTCGGCGCCGATCCGAAAATGCCTTTCTTCGCCGCGCGAGCCTTGTCGCCGGCCTCGACATAGGGGCCGCCCTTGGCGGCCCGGGCCCAGCCGTTTTCGACCAGCCATTGGCCGACATCCTGCTTGCCGATCCGGCATTCGGCGGCGATCAGGTGGCGGCCGCCTTCGGGCGGCACGGTGCAGGCCACAGCGCGGCCGCGCAGGAAGCCGCGGAACGCCGTCCGCGCCCGGACGCCGCACGGCCAGGACCTGCCGTCATCGCTGCAGGTCTCGTCCTGCCGGACGACGTCGATGCCGGACACCGCGACCGAATAGCCCTTCGCCTCGATCAGGCCGGCGGCCGGCGCGACCGGCTGGAACAGCTTTGTCCCGTTCCAGTCGTCGGGCATTTTCGGCTTGGGCGGCACGGCCAGCGCCAGCTTGCTCAGCGGCGCGCGCGGCTCGACCCGTTCAAGTTCCTCGGCGGGAAGCTGGGGCGGCGCGACAATTTCGGGGTCGATCGCCCTCGAATGCGCCGCCGGCTTTGGCGGCTGTGCAGCCGATATGGCGGATGTCGCGGGCTCTTCGGGCATCGTCTCGATGCCCTGTTGCGAGATCGTATCGGCGCCCGGATCGACCTGGTCCACCGTGACCACGCTTTCACTTCCCTTCAGCGTGCGACCGCCAGCGACGATCATGGCCACCATCACCGGGATCGTCAGAACCGCCAGGGCAAGCTGAAGGAGCCGCACCTGCCGGACCTACTGGCTTGCCCAGACAATCCGCGCCACCCATTCGACATCGCGCATGGGAATGTCGCGGTCGGGATGATCGGGATTGAGCGAGACCAGCGCAATCGACTTGACGGTCTGGCGTTCGAGCACCTTGGCCATCACCTCGCCGGCAGTGGTCTTGACGACGACGCGATCGCCCTTGCGGGTGACGGCGCCTGGCTCGACGATGAGAACGTCGCCATTGCGGTAGAGCGGCAGCATGGAATCACCTTGCACCTGCAGCGCATAGGAGCTCTCGGTCGATTGCGCCGGCAGTTCGACCAGATCCCAGCCCTGCCCGGCCGGAAAGCCGGCATCGTCGAAGAAGCCCCCGGCGCCGGCCTGGGCAAAGCCGAGCAACGGCACGGAGCGTTTGCGGGCGGCCGACGCAGCCGGGTCGGATCCGGTCCGGCCTTCGATCAATCCGGTGAATTCGTCGAGCGAAGCGCCCGTCGCCTCGATGATCTTGGCCAGCGATTCGGTCGAAGGCCAGCGCGGCCGGCCATCCGACGACAGACGTTTCGACTTGTTGAAGGCGGTCGAATCGAGCCCCGCGCGCCGGGCCAGGCCCGAAGCCGACAGCGAATAGCGCTCGGCGAGAGCATCGATGGCAGCCCAGACACGCTCATGCGAGAGCAATCTCGCTCTCCTCGAAACAGGAAAAAATGCCTCTTCCTGTCTAGCGCGCATTCGCCGCCATGTCCACCGGGCGCAGGTAGTGTCTCAGTTTGCGGAGCGGCAATGGCGAGAGGGGCGCGCCTAGCGCTTCCAGCGGCTTTCCGCCGCCTTCTTCGCGATCTCGGCGCGCCGCTCTGGCGTCATATTCTCGGCGCGCTTCTTGCCACCCTTCGAATCAAGCTCTTTGGCGGCGGCGCTCTTGCCGTCGTCCTGCACATCGTCGGCTTCCTCGCCGGTAGCAATGCGCATGACGCGGACGGCATTGCCGATCACATCGGCGGGGCGCTTTTGACCTTTCGGTCCGGTCGGTATCTTCTACTGCCCAACTACCGACGCCGCTGGCCGTGCCGACGTGATAGGATCGGCGTGACGTAGAACGATCCTCCACACGCCATCCTCCCGCCGGAAGATAGTGGTGGTCCGAAGCGCAATCGGCACCAGTTTAACGGCGCCTCCAACCTTGGATCGGACCCGCTCGATCTCCATGATATAGCCCAAGTCTGCCGTCGCGTACTCGGCAATTCGCTCAAAGCCGATGACCTCGCCATCCCGGTAGTTGGTGGCAGCTCGATCCATGGTCTCAGCAGCCTTTGTCCATCCCCTGGCCGGTGGACCGAACGGGTTCGCGATTATCACGTCATCGCGTCGCGAATACAGGCTTTTCAGGGGCTCAGGATCGCCCTTAACAAAAGCACCCACAGCCAGATGATCCTGTTCGATGACATTCGTTAGGTCGGAGGACAACATTCCAATGCCCATCAAATTTGGTTTTCCCAAACAAAATCATACCGCATCGGAAGGGCAAGAGCGAGCAGCGCGTAAAGGCCGCCGGATTTCAAACTGAGACACTACCCGGGCGCAGCTGGCGGATCGCTAACAAAACTGCGTGCCGCCACGCCCAGACGGCGCGCCCTTGGCCGCGCGAAGGGCGCGGTTTCAGCGGTCGGACATCGATGGTCGGAGATCAGCCTATCCGGGCGCAGGTCCTGATGGGAGGTTATGAACATCCGCTCGGCCACGGCTGCGTGCCGTGGCCATCATGCGCAAAATGAACGTGCTATGGCGTCCCATGTGTGTCGGCCAGCCTTTGTGTTTCGGCCGGCGTCAGGCTGCCTGCTTCACATCACCCTTGGCGTAGGGATCGAAGCGCTGGTAGAAGGTCTCGCCCTTCTCGGCCATGTCGAGCAGCAGCCTGGGCGCCTTGAATTCGGCGCCGTATTTCTTCTGCAGCTTCTTGGCGATCTTGACGAATGCCTTGGCCCCGATGCCGTCGATATAGGACAGCGCGCCGCCGGTGTAAGGCGCGAAGCCGAAGGCCAGGATCGAGCCGACATCGGCCTCGCGCGGATCGGTGACGATGCCCTCTTCCATCACCCGCGCCGCTTCCAGGGCGATGGTGACCAGCAGCCGCTGCTGCAGCTCCTCATAGTCGACCTTCTCGGGCGCCAGCTGCGGATAGAGATCCTTCAGGCCCGGCCACAGCTTCTTCTTGGCCGGCTTGGCTGGATAGTCGTAAAAACCCTTGCCGTTCTTGCGGCCGAAGCGGCCATGGTCGTCGACCAAGGTGTTGATCAGCGCCATCTGTTCCTGGTCGACAGCGTTGTCGCCGAGATCGCGCATGGTCTGCTTCATGATTTTTTGCGCGAGGTCGATGGCCGTTTCATCGGTGAGCGCCAGGGGACCTACCGGCATGCCGGCGGCCTTCGCCGCATTCTCGATCATTGGTGCCGGGACGCCTTCGATCAGCATCTTGTAGGCTTCCGACATGTAGCGCAACACGCAGCGGTTGACGTAGAAGCCGCGCGTGTCGTTGACGACGATCGGCGTCTTCTTGATGGCGCGGACGAAGTCGATGGCTGTCGCGAGCGCCTTGTCGCCGGTCTTCTTGCCCAGAATGATCTCGACCAGCATCATCTTGTCGACCGGCGAGAAGAAATGGATGCCGATGAAATTCTTCGGCCGGGCCGAGTTCTTGGCCAGCGACGAAATCGGAATGGTCGAGGTGTTGGAGGCGAAAATCGCCGAGGCTTTAAGCACCGCTTCCGCCTGTTCGGTGGCGCTCTTCTTGACAGCGGAATCCTCGAACACCGCTTCGACCACCAGGTCGCAGCCGGCAAGGTCGGCATAGTCGGCCGTCGGCGTGATCAGCGACAGCAGTTTGTCCTTCTCTTCGGGCTTGGCGCGGCCCTTCTTCACCTGATCCGAGATCAGGCTGTCGGAATGCGCCTTGCCCTTGGCGGCCGACTCCACGTCGCGGTCGAGCAGCACCACCGGAATGCCGGCCTTGGCGGTGACATAGGCGATGCCGGCGCCCATGAACCCGGCCCCGAGGATACCGATCTTCTTGAACTTGGTTTCCGGCACGCCCGCCGGGCGACGCGCGCCCTTGTTCAGTTCCTGCAGCGAGACGAACAGCGAGCGGATCATCGCCGCTGCTTCCTGGGTCTGCATGATCTCGGTGAAATAGCGCTGCTCGATGCGCAACCCGGTGTCGAACGGCACCAGCAGACCTTCATAGACGCATTTCAGGATCGCGGCGGCAGCCGGATAATTGCCATAGGTCTCGCGACGCAGGATGGCGATGGCCGGCGGCCACAAATTGGCGCCCGCCATTGAGTAGATCGGGCCGCCGGGCAGCTTGAAGCCCTTCTCGTCCCACGGCGCCACCGGCTTCAGGCCGTTCCTGATCATCGCCTTGGCGGTGTCGACCAGCTTGGCCGGCTCGGCGATCTCGTGGATCAGGCCCATCGACTTGGCCTTCTGCGGCGACAGTGTCTGGCCCGAGGTCAGCATCTGCAGCGCCTGCTGCTGATCGGTCAGCCGCGGCACGCGCTGGGTGCCGCCGGCGCCGGGGAAGATGCCGACCTTGACTTCCGGCAAGGCCATCTTGACCTTGTCGCTGTCGGCGGCAACCCGGCCATGGCAGGCGAGCGACAGCTCGAAGGCGCCGCCCATGCAGGTGCCGTTGATCGCCGACACCCACGGCTTTCCGCAGGTTTCGAGCTTGCGCCACAGGCCGCCCATGCGACCGGCATTGTGGAACAGCAGCTTTGCCGCCTTCTCCGGATCCTTGGTCTTTTCGCGGGCAAACACCGTCAGCATCTTCTGCAGCATGGTCAGGTCGGCGCCGCCGGAGAAGCTGTCCTTGCCCGAGGTGATCACCGCGCCCTTGATGCCGGCGTCGGCCACCACCTGGTCGATAATCTGGTCGAGTTCGTTCATCACCTCTTCGGTGAAGACGTTCATCGAGCGGTCCGGCATGTTCCAGGTGACCAGCGCAATGCCGTCGGCGTCGATGTCGAGGGTGAAATTGGTGTAGCTCATGATTTCTCTCCCCGTCAGACGCGTTCGATGATGGTTGCGGTGCCCATGCCGGCACCGATGCACAGCGTCACCAGCGCGGTGTTGAGATCGCGGCGCTCGAGTTCGTCCAGCACCGTGCCGAAGATCATCGCTCCGGTGGCGCCGAGCGGATGGCCCATGGCGATGGCGCCGCCATTGACGTTGATCTTGTCGTGCTCGATATCGAAGGCCTGCATGTAGCGCAGCACGACCGAGGCGAAGGCCTCGTTGAGCTCGAACAGGTCGATGTCGGACAGCTTCATCTTGGCGCGCTTCAACAGCTTCTCGGTGACGTCGACCGGACCGGTCAGCATCAGCACCGGCTCGGAGCCGATGTTGGCGAAGGTGCGGATGCGGGCGCGCGGCTTGATACCCATCGCCTTGCCGGCCTTCTTCGAGCCGAGCAGCACTGCGGCGGCGCCATCGACGATGCCGGACGAATTGCCGGCATGGTGGACGTGGTTGACCTCTTCCACCTCGGGGTGCTTCTGCACCGCAACGGCATCGAAGCCGCCCATTTCGCCGGGCATGACGAAGGACGGGTTGAGCGAGGCCAGCGACTGCATGTCGGTCGATGGCCGCATATGCTCGTCATGATCGAGGATGATGAGGCCGTTCTGGTCCCTGATCGGAATGACGGAATTCCTGAAGCGGCCGTCGGCCCAGGATTTTGCAGCGCGCTTCTGGCTCTCGACCGCATAGGCGTCGACGTCGTCACGGGAAAAGCCGTATTTGGTGGCGATCAGGTCGGCCGAGATGCCTTGCGGCACGAACCAGCCGGGCAGGCCTACCGAAGGATCCATGAACCAGGCGCCACCGGAGGCGCCCATGCCGACGCGCGACATCGATTCGACGCCGCCGGCAATGACGATCTCATCGGCGCCCTGCGCGATCTTGGCGGCGCCGAAATTGATGGCGTCGAGGCCGGACGCGCAGAAGCGCGAGATCTGCATGCCGGGCGCCTTGGTGTCATAGCCGGCCTCGAAGGCGGCGGCGCGCGGAATGACCGAGCCCGCCTCGCCGACAGGATCGACGCAACCGAAGATGATGTCGTCGACATTGCCGGTGTCGAGCCCATTGCGGTCGCGCAACGCTTCGAGCGTCTTGGCGGCAAGCCGCACCGCCGGCACCTCGTGCAGCGATCCGTCCTTCTTGCCCTTGCCGCGCGGCGTGCGCACGGCGTCATAGACGTAAGCTTCGGTCATTTCTTGCTCCTTGGGTTTATCGAACGCAGCTCAGAGCGAGCGTCCGATCAGCAATTTCATGATCTCGTTGGTGCCGCCGTAGATGCGCTGGACGCGAGCGTCGCGGAACATGCGGGCGATCGGATATTCATTCATGTAGCCATAGCCGCCATGCAATTGAAGGCATTCGTCGACGACTTTCCCCTGCAGGTCGCTGAGCCAGTATTTGGCCATCGACGCCGTCACCGGGTCGAGGCCGCCGAAGATGTGGCGGGTCACACAATCATTGTAGAAGACGCGGCCGATGGTCGCCTCGGTCTTGAGTTCAGCCAGCTTGAACTGGGTGTTCTGGAACTCGATGATCGCCTTGCCGAACGCCTTGCGCTCCTTGACGTAGTCGATGGTCAGCGCCAGCGCCCGCTCGATCATGGCAATCGCCCCGGTGCCGATCTGCAGCCGCTCCTGCGGCAATTGCTGCATTAGCTGGACAAAGCCCTGCCCTTCTTCGTGGCCGAGCAGGTTGGAGGTCGGCACGCGCATATCGTTGAAGAACAGCTCCGAGGTGTCGTTGGCCTTCAGCCCGATCTTGTCGAGGTTGCGGCCACGCTGGAAGCCATCGACCTCGTCGGTCTCGACGACGATCAGCGAGGTGCCCTTGGCGCCCTTCTCCGGATCGGTCTTGGTGACGACGATGATGAAATTGGCAAGCTGGCCGTTGGTGATGAAGGTCTTGGAGCCGTTGATCTTGTACTGGTTGCCATCCTTCTCGGCCCGCGTCTTGACGCCCTGCAGGTCCGAGCCGGCGCCGGGCTCGGTCATGGCGATGGCGCCGATCAGCTCACCGGTCGCCAGCTTCGGCAGCCATTTCTTCTTCTGCTCTTCGGAGCCGTAGTGGAGGACGTAGGGCGCGACGATCGAATTGTGCAGGCCGATGCCGAAACCGTCGACACCGACATGGCCGATGGCCTCGATGATGGCGCTCTCATGCGCGAAGGTACCGCCCGAGCCGCCATATTCCTCCGGCATCGAGGCGCAGAGCAGACCGGCGGCGCCGGCCTTGCGCCAGCTCTCGCGGTCGACCATCTCGTTCTTCTCGAATTCGTCGTATCGCGGCGCGATCTCCTCCGACATGAAGCGGTGCGCCATTTCGTAGAGCATGCCGACCTCATCCGCCGCCCAGGCGGGCTTCGGCAAAGAGAGCACTTCGGCGGGATTTGTCGCCACGATTTCCTCCGCGTATCGACAGACTAGGCCGGCGGTGCCGGCATTCGAGCTTAGAACGCTTCCGCCGGCAGGGCCATCAGCGTATCGGCACCGCTCGAAATGCGGGCGAGGTGAGCGCCGGTCTCCGGCATGATCCGCTCCATGAAGAAGCGCGCCGTCACGATCTTGTTGTCGTAGAAGGACTGGGAGCCGTTGGCGTCAGCCTTGCCAAGTGCCGCCTTGGCCATCTGCGCCCACATGTAGCCCAGCGCCACAAGGCCGAAGAGATGCATGAAGTCGGTCGAGGCGGCGCCCGCATTATCGGGCTTGGCCATGCCGTTCTGCAGCAGCCACATGGTGGCGGCCTGCAGATCGTTGAGGCCCTTCTTCAAGGCCTTGGTGAACGGCGCCATCTTCTCGTCGGAACGGTTTTCCTCGCAGAATTCGCCGACCTCCTTGAAGAAGGCCTGCATGGCGCGGCCGCCATTCAAACCGAGCTTGCGGCCGACGAGGTCGAGCGCCTGGATGCCGTTGGCGCCTTCATAGATCATGGCGATGCGGGCATCGCGAACGAACTGGCTCATGCCGTGCTCTTCGATGTAGCCGTGACCGCCGAACACCTGCTGCGCCATGACGGCGTGGTCGAACCCCTTGTCGGTGAGCACGCCCTTGACCACCGGCGTCATCAGGCCGGTGTAGTCGTCGGCGGCCTGGCGGTCCTTGTCGTCGCCGGAGCGGTGGGCGATGTCGGACTTGATCGCCGTCCACAACGCCAGCGCGCGGCCGGCTTCGTTGAAGGCCTTCATGGTCATCAGGCTGCGGCGGATGTCGGGATGGACGATGATCGGGTCGGCCTTCTTGTCAGGCGCCTTCGGCCCCGACAGCGAGCGGCCCTGCAAGCGGTCCTTGGCGTAGGCGACGGCGTTCTGATAGGCGATCTCCGACAGCGACAGCCCTTGCAGGCCGACGCCAAGGCGCGCCTCGTTCATCATCGTGAACATCGCCTTCAAGCCGCCATTGGCCTCGCCCAGCAGCGTGCCTTCGGCCTCGTCATAGTTCATGACGCAGGTCGAATTGCCGTGGATGCCCATCTTCTCCTCGATCGAGCCGCAGGAGACGGTGTTCCTGGTGCCCGGATTGCCCGATGCGTTGAGCTTGAGTTTCGGCACGATGAACAGCGAGATGCCCTTGACGCCTTCGGGCGCGCCCTCGATGCGGGCCAGCACCAGATGGACTATGTTGTCCGACATGTCGTGCTCACCGGCCGAGATGAAGATCTTCTGGCCGGAAATCTTGTAGGTGCCATCGCCATTCGGCACCGCCTTGGTGCGCAGCAGGCCGAGATCGGTGCCGCAATGCGGCTCGGTCAGGTTCATGGTGCCGGTCCAGGCGCCCTCGACCATCCTCGGCAGCCACTTGGCTTTCTGATCGTCGGTGCCGTGGGTGATGATCGCCGCGATCGCGCCCTGCGTCAGGCCCGGATACATCATCAGCGACATGTTGGCCGACACCATGTATTCGGCGACGGCGGTGTGCACGGCGTAGGGCAGGCCCTGGCCACCGAACTCGACCGGTGCGGCCAGCCCCATCCAGCCGCCCTCGCGATACTGGTCGAAGGCCTCCTTGAAGCCTTTCGGCGTCGTCACCGAGCCATCGTCATGACGCACGCAGCCTTCCATGTCGCCGACACGGTTCAGCGGGAGCATGACGTTTTCAGCGAGCTTGGCACCTTCGGCGAGGATCGCCTCCAGCACATCGGGCGTGGCGTCGGCAAATCCGGGAAGGTTCGAATAGCGCTGGTAACCCAGCACCTCGTTCAGCACGAACAGCGTGTCCTGGACCGGGGCCCTGTATGTCGGCATGTTTTTTCTCCACCCTGCAGACCTGGTCCGAAAGTCCCCGAAGTCAGCCAGGGACGGCATGCGGACCCCATGTTGAGGTCGGGATAGCAAAAATTGACGTTTGCGTAAACGTCAATTTTCTCGCCCCTCGAAAATTTTCGAAGGCGTAATCTCTTTGGCCGGAATTTTCGGGCGTCGCCGCTTGCCTGTGCTTTCCCGCCGAGGCAATTTCATCATATGGATCCAGCCGCTTTCATAATCAGCATCCAGGACCACTATGTGGGCCAGTTCCGGGCATTCGTGAGAGAGCAGCAGCAGAGCTGCGTCCAGGGATCTTCGGAAGTAAAATTTCAGCTCGGCGAGGAAGGTGGACTTTTTCAACAGCTGACTGCTGCGACTTTGTCAAAAATGACGGAGAGGTTGACGTTGTCGAGCTCCAGTCCGACATTGTCACATTCCAACCGATATCAGGTCGGCTCGGCCGCGCCGACATCCTAATAGAGCAGCTTCAATGGAACGACCCCGTAGTTCATCACACGCTCGTGGCTCCTCCGCTCGACCAGATAGGCGCTTGGTTCCGGCACTGGTTCGACCCCGATGACGAGCGTTATCGGGAAGGTGCCGAGCTCGGAAATGTCATCCATTCTCTCTCCATCCGGCCCAAGGCGCTGAGCGTGCACTTCGGAACCGCTTCCCCCGAGGCATTCTGGAGTTTGCTCGCGCTTCTCGAGGGCGCGGGCGCAATCGGCTTGCGGATCAGCACCTCACAAGCACAAGTTCCGTCCTGAGGTGGCGGTTCACTGCCCTCCCAAATAGCCCAAAAGCCGCGCGGCAGGGCCACGCGGCTTCGATAGTCAGACAGTCAGCGGATGAATTAGCCGGCGACGCTCGCCTGCGGCGCCGAACGCTCGGCCAGCATCTGGCGAACGGCCGACATCGAGCCGCTCAGCTCGTTGATGGCGTCATCGATCAGCGCCCGCTGCTTCTGCAGGCGGGCAAGCTGCTTTTCCGACTTGTCCAGCGCCAGCCGCAGCTGCTTGGTGTTGGAGCCGGTCGGATCGTAGAGGTCCATCATCTGCTTGACGTCGCGCAGCGAGAACCCGACCTTGCGGCCCAGCAGGATCAGCTTCAGCCGGGCCTTGTCGCGGCGCGTGTAGAGACGGGTCGAACCGTCGCGCTGCGGGTTGAGCAGGCCCTTGTCTTCATAGAAACGCAGCGTGCGCAGCGTCACTCCATATTTCTTGGACATCTCGCCGATGCGGACAAGGTCCTCGCCGGGTTCGACAGACATATTGTTGGTATTGGCCGCGGTCTCGCCGGCCGAGATAAGCTTCATGGTCACTGGCTTTCCCCGTCTGGTGGCGTCGCGGTCCTGGACCGTGCGTCGCCTGACTGGAAGCGGGGGCTTGCTTCCGGTCGTGGTTTCAACAAACAAATCGCAAACAGCACGCTCGATGCGCCTTTTACGTTTACGTCAATTCTATACCGATAGCCGCCTCATGACGCAAGGGCGTTCTGCGCGCCGAGCTTTATGCCGCACCGTCAGGCCGGCATCCAACATCCTTGCAACTTCTTAAGTTTGGTTAACGCGTTGTTTACCACGTTGGGCGAAATGTGGGCGCGTCGGCTACCCGTGGTTATCCTGTATCGAATTTTTCACGGTTTTTCGGAGCGCGGGTGAGAACCCGGGAGGCTCGTCTTCCGCCGCGGCATAGCCGCAGGTCGCCTTCGTTCCGACAGGACTTGGGGGAACTGGCCGCGAGCCAGCCATTCTGAAAGACGGACGCACCGATGAACAGCAAGCGGTCCTATCTCGATACACTCAACGCCGGCAGGCAGCGCAGGCCGCAGACCACGCTCGAGCAGTTGAACCGTTCCCTCGAAACGCTGGAGCAGCGGCTGGAGCGGACGCGCGAGGACCCGATGGGACGCCCCGATCCGCGCCAATACGGCACCGAAGCGCGCTATCCCGCCGCCCAACCGTCCGGCCGACAGCGCTGGTACGAGGATCCGCAGCCGGCGCCGCGCCCGAAGAGCCCGACACAGCCCGCCGCTTTCGAGCAGAATTACCAGGCCATCGCCCGCGACATCGATCGCGTGCGCGGCCAGGAAGACGGCGTTGCCATGGTCGGCAAGATCGCCGGCGAGTTGCGCGGCATGCGCGAGGAACTGCGCCACCAGATGACGGCCGGGCTGCAGCGGGAATTCGAAGCGCTGCGCAAGGACATCGAGCGGGCTTTCCAGTCGGGCGCCAAGCCTGGCGCATCGGCCAAGGGCAGCGCCGAGCTTGGCCTTGAGTTCGAACGGCTCTCCGGCGCTATCCAGACACTGGCCGAGAAGAGCGACGACAGAAGCGTCAACATGCTGCGGCTCGAGCTCGAGCAGGTCAAAGCCGCGCTCGACACGCTGGCGCGCGAGGAGAGCGTGCAGAAGGTCGACCGCCGCTGGGACGATTTCGATCGCCGCTGGACTGCCTTCGAGGATCGGGTCGACGCCGACCAGCGCAGGCGCTCCGACGACCCCGGCCTGTCTGTTCTGACCGACCGGCTGGAGCAGATCTCCAACGCCGTCAACAACCTGCCGGAATCGCTGTCGCTGCGCTCGCTCGAGGAAAAGGTGCGCACGCTTGCTGCCGCCGTCGATCATTTCGCCAGCCAGCAGGACAATCGCGGCAGCGACACGCTTGGCATGATCGACGAGCGGCTGGACGAGATTTCCCGCGCCATCGTGGCCTCGACGGTCGCGGCGCAAGCCAACTCTTTCGACCACGAGGCTTTCGAGCGCATCGAGAAGCGGATCGACTCGCTTGCCCAGCAGATCGAGGAAGTGGCACAGGACCGTCCCGGCAACGCGGTCATGGACCGGCTGAGCACGCTGTCGGCCCGCGTCGACGATCTCGCCGGCCGCGCCAACCTGCCCGAACAGGCGATGGAGCGCCTGGCCAAGCAGATCGCGCTCATCGCCGACAAGATCGACCAGGCGGCTGCCATGCCCGACGCCGACTACATCTTCCACGGGCTGGAGCAACGCTTCGACGTGCTGTCGGGCATGATGGAACGCCGCCAGGGCGACGCCATCGAACAGGGCAACATGCTGTTCCGCGATCTCGAGCGTCGACTGGACGAGGTTGCCGACAGGCTGGACCAGCGCATGCCGCACGTCGACAGCGCCGGCATCATGGAAGCCATCGACGCCCGCTTCACCGCGCTGGCCAAGCGTCTGGAAACGCGTATTCCCGATCCCGCGGGCGAAGCGGCTATCCGGGGCCTGGAAAGCCGGCTCGAAGACATTTCAAGCCGGCTGGACGCGTCGGCCGCGCAGGTGGCCGGCATCGATCCGGCGCTGATCCGCAGCCTGGAGGCGCAGGTCGCCGGCCTGTCCGCCCACCTTTCAAAACCCAGCACCCCGCTGCCGGAATTCGAGGACATCAGCCCGCGTCTCAACGAGATCGAGAAGTCGCTGGCCGGAACCCGCGATTCCATCCTCGGCGCGGCGCGCGAAGCGGCCGAGAACGCGGTGCGTTCGCTGGCCGGTTCGAGCGCCAACACGACGGCCGTTTCCGGTCTCGCCCAAGACCTGAAAACGCTCGAAACGCTGACGCGGCGCTCGGACGAGCGCAATTCGAGAACGTTCGAGGCGATTCACGACACGCTGCTCAAGATCGTCGACAGGCTGGGTTCGCTGGAACCCGGCGAGCCGGTCGAGGCGGTGAGCGAACTCCTGGAAACGGGGACGGGCGAGGCGAAAAGCTGGCGCGGCGCGCGGCGATCCAAGATGGCCGTCGATGCACCGTCGATGGATATCGATCAGCCGATGCCATTGACCGGCGACATGGCCGATCTCGACGGCCGTGCCGCCGCCATCCTGCGCAATGAGCCGGGTGTGCGCAGCGAACCGGGCATGCGCGGCGACCTGGGCACGCGTGGCGACCTGGGCACGCGCTCGCCGGCCGAGGCCGCCGCTGCCGCGGCCATGGCTGCTCTCAGTTCCGACACGAGCGCCGAAAAAAGCGAACCGGCAGGCGGCCGCAAATCGTTGTTCGGCGGGCTGGCACGTGCATTCAAGGGCAAGAAGGAGGCGGACATTCCGCCGCTGGCCGGCTCGGCGCCGAGTATCCCGACACCGAACGTCGACCTCGACGAGCCGCTCGATCCGAAAATGGCCAACCGGCCGCTGGAGCCCGGCTCCGGCGCACCTGACCTCAATGCCATCATGAAGCGCGTGCGCGACGAGCGCGGCCAACCGGCCAAGCCCAGCGACACCGATGCCGCCAAATCGGATTTCATCGCCGCAGCCCGGCGGGCAGCGCAGGCCGCGGCCGCCGAGGCCGATGCCCTGAAGCGCCAGTCGACGTTGACCGGACCGGTGAAGGCGCTGCGGATCGGCGATCTGCTCAAGGCGCGGCGCAAGCCGATCCTGATGGCGGCCGCCGCGATCATGCTGGCGCTTGCCGGCCTGCAACTGGGCAAGGCCTTCTTCGCCGATCCGGCGCAGGTGGCGAGCAACGACGCCGCGCCGACCGTCGCCTCGCAGCCGGTGCAAACCGCCTCGGTAGACGCCGCAAGCCAGCCGAAGACGGACGCTCAGCCCCCGGCCATGGAAAGCGCGCCGGCCCGTCCGGTCAGACAGGCCGAGCCGTCCGAAGCGGCAACCAAGGATGACATTGCCGCGCAAAGCACGATGGCCACGCCGCCATCCATCGCGCCGTCGATGGATGCCAAGCCGACAACGGGGCCGGCTCCCGCGCCTGTTGCTTCGGCCACGCCCGCCGATGCGAGCGCGGCGGCGCCTGACATGACGGCTTCAGCGGCACCGGTCGCCGCGGCCGCCACGCAAGCGAACGATGCCGACACCAGCACCCAGCCTGACGTGGCCGAGCCGATCACCGCCAAGGACACGACGGGCGCGGTTCCGCCGGCGGGCGCTTCGCCGGCAGCGGTCACCGCCAAGATCGACATTCCCGCCGACGCCGGCCCGGTCGCCTTGCGCGATGCCGCCGGCAGTGGCGACGCCAAGGCATTGTTTGAGATCGGTTCGCGCTACGCCGAGTCGCGTGGCGTCAAGGAAGACATGGCGGCAGCCGCCAAATGGTACGAGAAGTCGGCCGAGCTCGGCTTCGCGCCGGCCGAATACCGCATCGGCAATTTCTACGAGAAGGGCATCGGCGTCGCGCGCGATATCAAGAAAGCGAAGACCTGGTATCAGCTCGGCGCCGAGCAGGGCAACGCCAGCGCCATGCACAATCTGGCCGTGCTGTTCGCCATGGCCGCGGATGGCGTCACCGACAATGAATCGGCCGCGCACTGGTTCCAGGCGGCAGCAGACGTCGGCGTCAAGGACAGCCAGTTCAACCTCGGCATCCTCGCCGCCAAGGGCGTCGGCATGAAGCAGAACCTCGAAGAATCCTACAAATGGTTCGCGCTTGTCGCCAAGACCGGCGACAAGGATGCGGCGGCCAAGCGCGACGAGATCGCCAACGCGCTGCGGCCCGAGCAGCTCGAACGTGCCCGCGCCGCAACCGAACTGTGGAAGGCCAAGCCGCTGGATGCGGCAGCCAATTCGGCCGACATTCCCGAATCCTGGCAGGACGGCGCGCCGCAGACGACCGCCAGCATCGACATGAAGAAGGCCGTCCAGAACATCCAGCGCATTCTCAACAAGAATGGCTACGACGCGGGCGACGCCGACGGCAAGATGGGCCAGAAGACGAAGACCGCGATCATGGCTTTCCAGACCGACAACAAGATGCCGGCGACCGGCGCGGTCGATGAAAAACTGGTCAAGGCGCTGCTGGCGCGGAAATAACGGCAGATGCGTCGCTTCCACGACGCCCTGCCACACATTTGCCTGTTAACTGATTGAGATGTTTTTTGTTTCGGCGGCGCGGCGTGGTTTGACTTCGTGGCACCTCCAGCGCAAGAACAAATTGGCTTGTCGGGTCAAGATGCCCGCAACGGTTGCATTCACCGACAGGCAAAACTGATCGAGACTGACGGGTGGGCATCTATCTCCCGATCGCGGAAATTTCCGTCAACGTCTTCGTGCTGCTGGCCATGGGTGCGGCAGTGGGTTTCCTGTCGGGCATGTTCGGCGTCGGCGGCGGCTTCCTCATCACGCCGCTGCTGATCTTCTACAACATCCCGCCGGCAATCGCGGTCGCCACCGGCGCCAACCAGGTCATCGCCTCCTCCTTCTCGGGCGTCCTTTCGCACATGAAGCGAGGTACGCTCGACTTCAAGCTCGGCGGCGTCCTGCTGGCCGGCGGCATCGTCGGCTCCACCGGCGGTATCTTCGTTTTCGCCTTCCTGCGCAGCCTCGGCCAGCTCGACCTGTTCATCTCGCTGCTTTACGTCGTGCTGCTCGGCACCGTCGGCGGGCTGATGCTGGTCGAAAGCGTCAATGCGCTGCGCGCCACGCGCAGTGGCGCGGCACCGGTGCTGAAGAAATCCGGCCAGCACAACTGGATCCACCGCTTGCCGCTGAAGATGCGGTTCAGGGCCTCGAAACTGTTCGTCAGCGTCATCCCGGTGCTTGGTCTTGGCGCCGGCATCGGCTTCCTGTCGTCGATCATGGGCGTCGGCGGCGGCTTCATCATGGTGCCGGCGCTGATCTATCTGCTGAAAGTGCCGACCAACGTCGTCATCGGCACTTCGCTGTTCCAGATCATCTTCACCTCCGCCTACACGACGCTGGTCCACGCCACCACCAACCAGACGGTCGACGTCGTGCTGGCCTTCCTGTTGATGGCGGGCGGCGTTGCCGGGGCGCAGTATGGCGCCAAGGCCGGCCAGAGGCTGCGCGGCGAGCAGCTCAGGGCGTTGCTGGCGCTGCTGGTGCTGGCGGTGGCGATCCGGCTCGCCATCGATCTCTTCGTCACTCCGCCCAATCTCTTTTCGCTGTCCGCCGCAGGCCTCAACTGATGACGGGTCCGAAAGCGTTCGCAACCGCCATTCTCCTGTCGTTGCTCGCGGCCGCCGTGCCGGCGAAGGCACAGACACCATTGGTGGAAGGCATCCAGATCGGGCTCTCCACCGACAATGTCTCGATCACCGCCGGCTTTTCCGGCGCCGACCTGACCATTTTCGGCTCGCTGGAAAATCCCGACCCGCTGGTTGCCCGTCAAGGCAGATACGATGTCATCGTCGTGCTCGAAGGGCCGCCACGATCGGTGGTGGTGCGCCGCAAGGACCGGGTGCTCGGCGTCTGGGTCAATCTGGACTCCGAAACCTTCGAGAACGTGCCGATGTCCTATTCGGTGGCGACGACGCGGCCGCTGCAGGACATCACCGAACCCAACAGCTACAGGCAGCTGTCGCTCGGCGCCTCCAACCTCTACATGCAGCCGGCCGACGTCGGCGACAACCCGGCGACCATCGAGGAATTCACCGCGGCGCTGCGCGAACGCAAGGCGGCGACCGGCCTCTACAGCGAGAATGTCGGCGGCGTGCAATTCCTGTCGCAAAACCTGTTCCGCGCCACCGTCAGGCTGGCGCCGAATGTTCCGGTCGGCACCCACAAGGCGCGCGCCTTCCTGTTCAAGAGCGGCGTGTTCATCAAGGAGAGCTCGGCCCAGCTCGAGATCCGCAAATCCGGTTTCGAGCAGTCGATCTTCCGTGTCGCACACAATTATTCCTTCTTCTATGGCGTGTTCGCGATATCGCTGGCCATGCTGACGGGCTGGCTCGGAAGGGTGATCTTCCGAAAGGATTGATGCATGTCGCTCAAAAGTGGTCCCGTTTTTGAGACAAAAAAGACTTAATGCGCGTCGCATGAATCCATCTCGACGCGACGCACTTTAAGCCGCCGGATTTCCAAAAAGGGTTTCCCTTTCCGGCATCTTGCGTTAGAGCACGCCCCCGGCCCGACCGGACACGAGCTGCCGCTCCCCAAAAGACAAAATCAGGAAACTTGCCATGCGACCAGCATTCGGCGGTATCGACTTTGGCACTTCAAACTCCACCGTTGGCGTGGTCCGCAACGGGCAGCCGCGCCTCGTCGTGCTTGAAGATGGCCAGGTGACGCTGCCCAGTGCCGTGTTCTTCAATTTCGAGGACAACCGCACCCGTTTCGGCCGCCACGCCATCGCCAACTACACCGACAGCATCGAAGGCCGGCTGATGCGCTCGCTGAAGAGCGTGCTCGGAAGTTCGCTTGCCCACGAGAAGACGCGCATCAAGGCACGCGCCATCGGCTTCATGGAGATCGTCGGCCTGTTCCTTGGCCATCTCCGCAAAAAGCTGGAGGAAGATGCCGGCGGCGTGGTCGAGACGGTGGTGCTCGGCCGCCCGGTGCAGTTCGTCGACGACGATGCCGAGGCCGATGCAAACGCCCAGGGCGAACTCGAAAAGGCCGCGCGCGCGCAGGGCTTCAAACACATCGCCTTCCAGTTCGAGCCGATCGCGGCGGCGCTCGACTATGAGCAGAAGGTGATGCGTGAGGAACTGGCGCTGATCATCGACATGGGCGGCGGCACCTCGGACTTCTCGATCGTGCGCGTCTCACCGCAGCGCTCCCGCTCGCTCGACCGCAAGGACGACATCCTGGCCAGCCGCGGCATCCATATCGGCGGCACGGATTTCGACCGGCTGCTGAGCATCGCCCATGTCATGCCGCAACTCGGCTATCTCTCCCCGACCAAGGACGGCAAACGCAACCTGCCGGCCAGCTACTTCATCGATCTCGCGACATGGCAACGCATCAATCTGGTCTACACCGCCAAGGCGATGACGCATCTGCGCCAGATCCGCTATGAGGCGGTGCGCGCCGACCTGGTCGACCGCTTCATCCAGATCGTCGAGCACCGCTATGGACATGCGCTGGCGGCATTGGTCGAAAAGACCAAGATAGAGCTGACCGACAGGTCGTCGGCCCAGGTGGCCGTGAAGCTGCCGGGCGCGGCGTTCGCCGCCGACATCACGCGCGACGGGCTGGAGGCCACGATTGCCAGGGACATTGAGCGGGTCACCGCAACGGTCGGGCAGACCATCCGCGACGCCCAGGTCAAGCCATCCGACATCACCGCCGTGTTCCTGACCGGCGGATCGACCGCGATCCCGCTGGCAAGACGAGAGATACTCTCCTTGGTGCCGCAGGCTTCCGTCATCGACGGCGACATGTTCGGCTCGGTCGGGCTTGGCCTGGCGCTGGACGCCCAGCGAAAGTTCGGTTGACGCGGCCCGTTCACGGGCGAGCGGGCACCGTTTCATCGACTCCGGCGCCAAGATGCGCCTTGAGCGCCATCTGGGCCAGGCTTGCCTGGCGATCGCGGTGCGTGATCATGGCGAAGTCGCGCTTCGGCAATTCGAGCGGCACGGACCTGAGACTGCCCTCGGCAACGGCGCGTCCGACGACGAGCTCCGAAATGATGGTGGCGCCGGCGCCCGCCTCGACCGCCTGGCGAACCGCCTCGTTGCTGGGCAGCACCAGGAACACCTGCAAATCGGCAAACGAAATCCCCTCGCGCCGCGCCAGATCCTCCAGCACCTCGCGCGTGCCCGAACCGCCCTCGCGGATGATCCAGCGCAGGCCCCTTATGTCCGGACGGCCCGGTGCGGTTTCGACGATCTCGGGATGTGACGTCGCGACCACCAGCATCAACCGGTCGGTGTCGACCTTGGCGCGGCGCAATATGTCGGATTCGGTGCGCCCCTCGACCAGGCCGAGATCGGCGGTTCCATCCAGCACGCTGGCCTCGACCTGCCTTGTGTTGCCGATGCTGACGCTCAGCCGCACCGCGGGATAGGCCTCGTGGAAGGACGCTAGCCGGCGCGGCAGCCAGTAGCTGGCGATGGTCAGGCTGGCAGCGATGGAGAGGCTGCCGGCGACCGTCTGCGAGACATGTTCCAGCACATTGCGCGCGGCGGCGGCCCGCTCCAGCACAGCCTTTGCCTCCGGCAGGAACCGGTGGCCGGTCTGGGCAAGTTCGATGTTGCGGCCGACACGGTTGAACAGATGGACGCCGTGCTGCTCTTCAAGCGCGCGGATGGCGGCCGACGCCGCGGACTGGGAAATGCCCAGAAGCTCCGCCGCCTTGGTCATGTGGCCGCGCTCGGCGACGGCGACGAAAATCCGCAATTGGTCCAGGGTCATGCGCGCATTAAGAACCAATATCGATCGAATTTACAAGAACAACTGATTAGACAGATCGATAGCTTTATCCTACGTTTTCGAGTGAAGTTAGAAAAAATTCGCCATCGAATCGCAGAGAATAAAATGATCGGGCGGTTCAGATCCCTGCTTGCCCATTGGACCCGCGGCATCCGGCGGCGGCTCGCCGGCGACCGCTACCGCCCGGAAGAGCATTACATGCGCGGCCCGGGACCGAAGACGCGAGCCAAATCCGCAGCCCGGGCGGACCCCACCGGATCATGATGCACGGACCGCCGCGCGGCGCAAATTCAGCACCATCGCAACGTTCGCTTGCCGACACACGCGCGCCCGATGAAGGCGACGGCGTCGACACTTCGCCTGACATCTCCGACAGCATCGCCAAGACGACCTGCTACATGTGCGCCTGCCGTTGCGGCATCGACGTCCACATCAAGGACGGCAAGATCCGCTACATCAACGGCAACAAGGACCATCCGGTCAATCGCGGCGTGATCTGCGGCAAGGGCAGTTCCGGCATCATGCAGCACTACAGCCCGGCCCGGCTGAAGAAGCCACTGCTGCGTACAGGCCCACGCGGCTCGGGAGAATTCCGCGAGATCGAGTGGGAGGAAGCCTTCTCGATCGCGACCGAACGGCTCTCTGCCATCCGCCGGACCGATCCGAAGAAGCTCGCCTTCTTCACGGGCCGCGACCAGTCGCAGTCGCTCACCGGCTGGTGGGCAAGCCAGTTCGGCACGCCGAACTTCGCCGCCCATGGCGGCTTCTGTTCGGTCAACATGGCCGCCGGGGGCCTCTATACGATCGGCGGCTCGTTCTGGGAGTTCGGCGAACCCGACTGGGACAATACCCGATATTTCATGCTGTTCGGCGTCGCCGAGGACCACGATTCCAATCCGATCAAGATCGGCCTCGGCAAGCTTAAGGCGCGCGGCGCCAAGGTGGTTTCGATCAATCCGTGCCGCACCGGCTACAATGCGATTGCCGACGACTGGATCGGCATCCGGCCCGGCACCGACGGCCTGTTGGTGTTCGCCCTCATCCACGAACTGCTGAAGGCCGGGCGCGTCGATCTCGACTATCTCCTGCGCTACACCAATGCCCACATCCTCGTCATCCAGGAGCCGAATGCCGCCGATGACGGGCTGTTCGTTCGCGACGCCGACGGCAATCCGCTGGCCTGGGACAGGGTTGCAAAGAAACCGGTCAGCGCCATCGATGCCGGCGCGAAACCAGCACTGACCGGCAGCTTCACCATCGACGGCCGCCGCTGCGTGCCAGTGTTCCAGCTTATTGCCGACCGCTACCTCGACGAGAGCTACGCACCCGATGCGGTCGCGGAGCGCTGCGGCATTCCCGCCGACACGATCCGCAGGATCGCGGCCGACCTTGCTCATGTCGCCTTCGAACAGACGATCGAATTGCCGGTTGCCTGGACCGACTGGGCCGGGCGCCGGCACGAGACGATCGAGGGGCGGCCTGTCTCGATGCACGCCATGCGCGGCATCTCGGCTCATTCGAACGGTTTCCATACCTGCCGCGCCATCCACCTGCTTCAGGTGCTCTTGGGTACAGTCGACGTGCCGGGCGGATTCCGCTTCAAGCCGCCCTACCCCAGATCGGCACCGCCGGGCCCAAAGCCTTCAGGCAAGACCGTCAAGCCGATGACACCGCTCGACGGCATGCCGCTCGGTTTCGTCTGCGGGCCGGACGACCTTTTGGTCGACGAGGCCGGCACACCTGTTCGCATCGACAAGGGCTATTCCTGGGACGCGCCGCTCGCCGTGCACGGTCTCATGCACACCGTCATCCGCAATGCCTGGGCCGGTGACCCATACCCGATCGACACGTTGCTGATGTACATGTCGAACATGGCCTGGAATTCCTCGATGAACACCGTCGAGACCATGGCGATGCTGACCGACAGCGACGAAGCGGGCAACTACAAGATCCCCTTCATCATCTATTCCGACGCCTACTACTCCGAGACGGTGCCGTTCGCCGATCTGGTGCTGCCGGACACCACCTATCTTGAACGCCATGATTGCATCAGCCTGCTCGACCGGCCGATCAGCCATGCTGATGGACCGGGCGACGCCATCCGCCATCCCGTCGTCGAGCCGGACCGCGACGTCAGGTCGTTCCAGTCGGTGCTGATCGAACTCGGCGCGCGGCTCGGCCTGCCGGGCTTCGTCAATGACGATGGCTCCACCAGGTACCGCGATTATGCCGACTACATCGTCAACCATGAGCGCACGCCCGGCATCGGCCCACTCGCCGGCTGGCGCGGCAAGGATGGCACATCGATCGGCAAGGGCGAGGCCAATCCGGACCAATTGCAGCGCTACATCGACAATGGCGGCTTCTGGCACCACGATTTCACGGACGATCAGCGCTACTACAAGATGGCCAACCGCTCCTATCTCGACTTCGCGGTGCAGATGGGTTTTATCCCGAAAGCCGAGCCGATCGTCTTTCAGCTCTATTGCGAGCCCCTGCAGCGCTTTCGCCTCGCCGCGCGTGGGCATGGCCGTGTGGTGCCGCCAGAGGGCGATCGCCAGCGTATCGAGACCTATATGGACCCGCTGCCGTTCTGGTACATGCCGTTCGAGGAAGCGGCCGTCGATTTGCAAAAATATCCGCTGCATGCGCTGACGCAGCGGCCGATGCATATGTATCATTCCTGGGGCGCGCAGAACGCGTGGCTGCGACAGATCACCAGCCAGAACCGGCTGTTCGTGCATCATCGGACCGCCGCGGATCTCGGCCTTGTCGATGACGACTGGGTGTGGATCCAAAGCATCAACGGCAAGGTCAAGGGGCAGATCAAGCTGGTCGACGGGGTCAACGAAAGCACGGTCTGGACCTGGAACGCGATCGGCAAGCGGCGCGGCAGCTGGGGGCTGAAGGATGATGCGGCCGAATCCAATCGCGGCTTCCTGCTCAACCACATCATCGGCGACCAGACCTCGGCCGACGCCAACGGCAAGCGCTATTCGAATTCCGACCCGGTGACCGGCCAGGCGGCGTGGTTCGACTTGCGTGTGCGCATCGTCAAATGCGCGGCCGAGGAAGCCGGCTTCACCGAGCCGCAATTCGAGCGTTTCCAGCAACCGCCGCATTTCGAGCCCTCACCCGACAAACTGACCTTCGGCGCTGAATTCCGCAGGGCAAGGGAGGCGGCCGAATGACCTGTCTGCCAAGTCAAAGCGGCAAGAAGCTCGGCCTTGTCATCGATCTCGACACCTGCGTCGGCTGCCAGGCCTGCGTCACCGCGTGCAAGGAGTGGAACACCGGCGGCCACATGGCGCCGCTGACCGATATCGATCCCTATGGCGGCCATGTCGACGGCGTCTGGTTCAACCGCGTGCACAGCTACGAGCACACCAGCGAGATGGGTGGGCGTACGGTCAACTTTCCGCGCTCCTGCCTGCATTGCGAGACGCCGGCCTGCGTCACCGTCTGTCCGACCGGCGCCTCCTACAAGCGGGCCTCGGACGGCATCGTGCTGATCGACGAGGACAAGTGCATCGGCTGCAAACTCTGCAGCTGGGCCTGCCCCTATGGGGCGCGCGAGTTCGACACCGATGTCGGCGTGATGAAGAAGTGCACGCTGTGCGTCGACCGCATCTACAATGACAATCTGGCCGAGGACGACCGCGTGCCCGCCTGCGTCGCCGCTTGCCCGACCAGCGCCCGGCATTTCGGCGATCTCGGCGATCCCTCGTCGGCGGTCTCGCAGCTGGTGGCGGAGCGTGGCGGCGTCGACCTGATGCCGGAACTCGGCTATCACCCGACCAACAAATATTTGCCGCCGCGCGCCCACACCAAGCGCGCCGCATCGGTGGCCGCGCCGGCACTCGAACCGGTGCGGGCCGAAGGCGGCTTCCTCGGCTGGGTCGACCGCATGCTTTCGAACTGACATCCATGCATCCAGCCTTCTCCGTCGTCTTCTTCACCACCGCCACCGGTGCCGGCTATGGACTGCTGGCGCTGCTTGGGGTGCTCGGAGGGCTCCAGATCATTCCGCCCGATTTCTGGCTGGGCCTCATCGGCATGGGCCTGGCGCTCGGCCTGATCGTGGCCGGGCTGTTGTCCTCGACAGGTCATCTCGGCAGACCCGAACGCGCCTGGCGGGCGTTCTCACAATGGCGCAGTTCATGGCTGTCGCGCGAAGGCGTCGCCTCGATCATCACCTTCATCCCGGCGGGCCTGTTCGGCATCGGCTGGGTTGTGCTCGGCCGCACTGGCGGCTGGGTGACTGTGGCCGGATTGCTGGCGACCATCGGCGCGGTCGTCACCGTCTGCACCACGGGCATGATCTATGCCTCGCTCAAACCCATCGCCCAGTGGCACAGCCGCTTCACGCTGCCCGGCTACCTGATCTTTTCGGCGATGACCGGCAGTATGCTGTTGAACGCGCTGCTGCAAGCTTTTGCTCTGGGCTCGACGATGATCCTGACAGCTTCGGTGCTGTTGAGCTTGCTCGGCTGGGGCTGGAAGCTGGCGACATGGCGCTACAATGACGCGCTGGAAATCCCGACCACCGCCAACACCGCGACCGGGTTGGCCGGCGGTACCGTGCATTCGCTGGAATGGCCGCACACCGGGGAAAACTATCTGCTCAAGGAGATGGGATTCCGCATCGCGCGCAAGCACAGCGCACGCCTGCGCCAGATCACGCAGGGTCTGGCCTTCGCCCTGCCCGTCCTGCTGCTCGCCGCTGCATTCGCCTTGCCGCGGCCCTTCGCGGCGCTGCTGTCGGTGCTCGCGGCCATCATCCAGTTCGCAGGCATGCTGGTCGAGCGCTGGTTGTTCTTCGCCGAAGCAAAGCACACCGTGACGCTCTACTACGGCCGATAGAACCCTTGACGAAAGAGTGTCTTCAACCAGGCCGCAGCATCGACCGTGAAATCGCAAAAATGCGCTCGGCGCCGAGCATGTAAGCCATCAGCGTGTCCAGCCGGAACAGCCCGGCATAGGCGCAGTCGAGCACGTTGAGCGAGCCGGTGTAGGCACCGAAGGCGGGCATGATCATCCGGCCACCATCGCCGGCAAAACAGCGCCGCCGCACCGAACGGCCCCGCTGCACGATGCGCGCGCACGGGTGCAGATGGCCCGCTATCTCGCCTTCGACACGCTGCTTCGACGGCTCATGCCGGAACAGCAGCGAGCCAATGGCGAGTTCACGCACGGTCTCGCCGGGCAGGTCGGCGGGTGCTTCCGGATCGTGATTGCCGGCAACCCAGAACCAGTCACGGCCTGATATCAGCGCTTCCAGCCGTTCGCGGAAGCTCGCATGCATGCGCTCGGCGCCGCCGCCATCGTGGAAACTGTCGCCAAGGCTGATGACGATGGACGGCTGGTAGTCGGCGATGACGGCCTGCAGTCTCAGCAAGGTCGCGCCGGTGTCGTAAGGCGGGATCAGCGCGCCGCGCCTGGCCAGTGACGACCCCTTTTCGAGATGCAGGTCGGAAACGGCCAGAAGCCGCAGATCCGGAAAATAGAGCACGCCGCGCGGGTCGCAGACGGCACGCTCGCCGGCGATGCCGACAAGGTCGGCCTCGGCGATCAGCGACGTGCGCGCCAGCGAAAAATTCATCGCGATACCAGTCTCATCTTTGGCCCATGGCCTCCTCGACCAGATCGGCGGCTTCCATGAGCAGGGACTCGTTGGCGCCGCCATTCACCGATTCCTTGCCGATCTCCAGCATGATCGGCACCGCCAGCGGCGATATCTGCTCAAGATGCTTATGCATGATTCGACCTCGGACACGCGAGAGCATCTCGGCAAGTCTGCTGACATCGAGCAGTCCCGCCGATGCATCGGTGCGCGTCGCCTGCAGCAGGATATGGTCCGGTTCGTGGCTGCGCAGCACGTCGTAGATCAGGTCGGCCGACACGGTCACTTGGCGGCCGCTCTTCTCTTGCCCGGGAAAGCGCTTCTCGATCAGTCCGGCGATGACCGCGCAGGTGCGAAACGTCCGCTTCAGCATCCAGCTGTCGTTCAGCCAGGCCTCGAGATCGTCGCCGAGCATGTCTTCGTCGAACAGGGCGGCCAATGACGGCTTCCTGGCCTTGAACAGCGCCGCCATGTCGTCCAGCGCCCAGACGGCCAGCGAATAGTCGGTGGCAACGAAGCCGAGCGGGCGGGCATTGGCGCGCTCCAGCCGCCGCGTCAGAAGCATGCCGAGCGTCTGGTGCGCCAGCCGGCCCTCGAAGGGATAGGCGACCATGTAGTGGCGATTGCCGCGCGGAAAGGTCTCGACCAAAAGGTCGCCGCGTTTCGGCAGCACCGACTTTTCCTTCTGCAGCCGCAGCCAGTCGGCGACCTGCTCGGGCAGCGCCTGCCAGCGGTCGCTATCGGCCAGCATGCCGCGCACCTGATCGGCCAGATAGGTCGACAGCGGAAACTTGCCGCCGGCATAGGACGGCACGATGATGTTGGCGCCGGCGCCGCTGGAGACGACGCATTCGTTCTCGCGGATGCCCTCGAAGCGCAGCACCTTGCCGGCAAACAGGAAATTGTCGCCGGGGCGCAAGGTCTCGGCGAAATACTCCTCGATCTTGCCCAGAACCGGCCCACCGCGCCCTGCCATGCCACGGCCCTGCCTGACATAGCGGACATTGAGTTCCGGCATTTCGACGATGGTGCCGACGTTCAGCCGATATTGCTGGGCGACACGCGGATGCGAGACGCGCCACAGCCCGCCGACCGTCTTGCGAATGCGGGCGTAGCGCTCGTAGTTCTTCAGCGCGTAGCCGCCTGTGGCGACGAAATCGACGACACGGTCGAAGGTCTCGCGCGCCAGCCCGCCGTAGGGCGCGGCACTGCGCACTTCTTCGAACAGATGGTCGGGATGGAAGGGTGCGCCACAGGCGACGCCCAGCACATGCTGCGACAGCACGTCGAGCGCGCCATTGATCAGCGGCGGCGTGTCCTGTGCGCCGAGATAGTTGGCGTCGAGCGCGGCCCGGCACTCCAGCACCTCGAAACGGTTGGCCGGAATGAGGATCGCCTTCGACGGCTCGTCCATGCGGTGGTTGGCGCGGCCGATGCGCTGCGCCAACCGGCTCGCACCCTTCGGCGCACCGACATGCACGACCAGGTCGACATCGCCCCAGTCGATGCCGAGGTCGAGCGTCGACGTCGCGACGATGGCGCGCAGCGCATTCTCGCCCATCGCCTTCTCGACCCGCCGGCGCTGGCCGACATCGAGCGAGCCATGATGCAACGCGATCGGCAGCGAATCCTCGTTTGCCCGCCACAGCTCCTGGAACAGCAGTTCGGCCTGGCTGCGGGTGTTGACGAACAGCAGCGTCGTGCGGTGCCTTTTGATCGCCTCATAGATTTCGGGAATGGCGTAACGGGCCGAATGGCCGGACCACGGCACATGCTGTTCAGAGTCAAGAATGGAGATGTCGGGCTTGGCCCCACCCGCCACGGTGATCAGGCCGGCCATGGCGCCTGGCGGATTCTGGCCGACCAGCCAACGCCGCAATTCGTCGGGCTCGGCGACAGTAGCCGACAAGCCGATCGTCTGCAGGCCAGGCACGTAACTGCGCAGCCGCGCCAGGCCGAGCGCGAGCAGATGCCCGCGCTTCGACGTCACCAAAGAGTGCAACTCGTCGAGCACGACATAGCGCAGATCCTCGAAGAAGCGCCGGGCGTCGGGCGCCGCGATCAGCAGCGCCAATTGCTCGGGCGTGGTCAGCAGAATGTCGGGCGGCACCAGCTTCTGGCGCTGACGCTTGTGTGCCGGCGTGTCGCCGGTGCGTGTCTCGATGGTGACAGGCAGGCCGATTTCTTCCACCGGCTTGCCGAGATTGCGCTCGATGTCGACCGCCAGCGCCTTCAGCGGCGAGATGTAGAGGGTATGGATGCCGCGATGCGCCTGCCCCGGTTTTCGCCTTGGCCGGTTGGCCAATTCGGTCAGCGAGGGCAGGAACCCGGCCAACGTCTTGCCGGCGCCGGTCGGGGCGATTAGCAGCACCGATTGCCCGCCCTGGGCCCTTGCCAGCAATTCGATCTGGTGGGCGCGCGGCGACCAGCCTTTCTCGCCGAACCACCTGATGAATGGTTCGGGCAGGGCCACGGTGGCATTCTGTTCGGCAAGGCGCGGCTGCTCGGTCACGCGCCAGAGGTAGCGCGACGGCGGTCAATCGCCAAGTAGAATCGGAACAAAAGGGGATCGTTCTTTCCCTTCCCCTTGTGGGGGAAGGGACAGGCTCTCACTTCACGGTCGCCGAAAACCGGTCGGGCCGCCATAGAGGTAGCCGATGCGGGCGATCGCGTCCTTCAGCCCTTCGCGTGACACCAGCATGGTGTGGCCATTGGCGTGGATCATGGTGTCGGCGTCGGTCATGACGGCGACATGGCCTTTCCAGAAGACGAGGTCGCCGCGCTGCAATCCGCCGTAATCCGGGCCCGGATCGAGCGCCTCGCCGAGGGTCGCCGCCTGCATGTCGGAATCGCGCAGCACGTCGCTGCCGGCCATGCGCATCGCCAGTTGCACGAGGCCCGAACAGTCGATGCCGAAACCCGAAGTGCCGCCCCAGAGATAGGGGGTGCCGAGAAACATCTCGGCCACCGAAACATAGTCGGCGGCCACATCATTGAGTGGCCGCAGATGACCAGCGATGATCGCCTCGCCGGAGGGCAGGACCGCATAATGCGTGCCGCGCGTTTCGGCAGCATCCGTCACCGTCACGGTCGATCCCATCGACAATTGTCCTGCGATCGGAAACCGCAGATCCGGACCGGGATAGAGGAAGGTGCGCGGCACCGACACGATATGGGTCGCCGCATGGTCCCGCCCGCCGATCATTGTATCGGCGACATAGCCGACATAGCCGTCGCGTTCGGCCTGGATCCAGGCCCAGCCTTCGGCGACCTCGAAAACGAGGACATCATCACCGAACAGAAGCTGCGTATTGATGCCGGCATCGGGGCGCGGCGCCTTGCGCACATCGGCCACGGACGCGGTGATCCGCGCCGGCCGCCCGGCGACGAAGCGGTCGGCGGCGATCTCCCCCTTCAGCCGTGCATCGGCAAGGTCGGAACGGAAAGCGTGCAGGCGGGCATCCCTGGCGGTCAAATCGGCAACTCTGCTTTGTTTTGTTTCAGCATCCTATCCGAAAACCCGTCTCCGCTCTTGGGATCAGGCTTCAAATCGGCAGCTCGTGGGCCTTGGCGATGATACCATCGCCGAAGCGCTCGACAAAGAGCGCGCCCTCGACGGTGCGTCTGATCAGGACGTTGCGCTTGTCGAGCTCGTCGCGATGGCGCGACACCAGCTTCAACGCGCCCATCGTGTCGAGCGCGCGGGTGATCACCGGCTTGGTGACATTGAGGCGGGCGGCGAGCCCGCGCACCGTGTGCGGCGGCGGATCGAGATAGATGGTGAACAGGATCGCGGTCTGGCGCATGGTCAGATCGGGCGCGTCGTCGCGCACCTGCGACAGCATCACTTGCTGCCACAGTCGCAAGGCCTGGCTCTGGCGCATCGCAATCGACATCCGAGCAGCATGACGGCAAATTGTTTCGGTTCCGTTTCAGTCTCCGCAATTTGCCGGCTCTGCTTGTCGCCATCAGCCAAAGCGCTTCGAGATGATCCGCTCCAGCGCGCGAATGCCTTGCGCCTCGCCGCCGGCGGGGCCATGCGGACGGTCGGCGGGGTTCCAGGCGAAGATGTCGAAATGCGCCCAGCCCGCGGTCTTTTCGACGAAGCGCTTGAGGAACAGGGCCGCCGTGATCGAGCCGGCGAAACCGTCCGTGGTGACGTTGTTGATGTCGGCGATCTTCGACGACAGTTTCGCATCGTAAGGCCGCCACAACGGCATGCGCCACAGCGGATCTTCGGCCGCGACGGAAGCCGCCGCCAGGTCGGACGCCAACGCTTCGTCGCCGGTATAGAACGGCGGCAGGTCGGGGCCGAGCGCGACACGGGCAGCCCCGGTCAGCGTCGCCATGTCGACCAGAAGCCGCGGTTCCTCCTCGTCGGCCAGCGCCAGGGCGTCGGCCAGCACCAGCCGCCCCTCGGCGTCGGTGTTGCCGATCTCGACGGTGATGCCCTTGCGGCTGGTCAGCACGTCGCCGGGCCGGAAGGCGTTGCCGGCGATCGAATTCTCGACCGCGGGAATGAGCATGCGCAGACGCACATTCAGCCCGGCGGCCATGATCATCGAGGCCAGACCAAGCACATTGGCCGCGCCGCCCATGTCCTTCTTCATCAACAGCATGCCGGACGATGGCTTGATGTCGAGACCACCCGTGTCGAAACAGACGCCCTTGCCGACCAGCGTCACCTTGGGCGCGCCTTGCGGCCCCCATCTCATGTCGATCAGGCGCGGCGCGCCGGTCGACGCACGGCCGACGGCATGGATCATAGGGAAATTCCGGTCGAGCAGATCGTCGCCCTTCACCACCGAGACTTCGGCATTGTGCGTTCCGGCCAGGGTCCGTACCGCCTTCTCCAGTTCTTCCGGGCCCATGTCGCTGGTCGGCGTGTTGACCAGGTCGCGCGCCAGGAAGACGCCATCGGCAATGCGGCGAACGCGCCTGGCATCGACATCGGCCGGCAAGTCGAAGCGCAGTGCCTTGCCGGGTTTCTTGCCATAACGGGTAAAGACATAGCCGCCGAGCACCAGCGCGGTTGCCGCCAGTTCCGGCTCGGCCGGCGCCGAGGCGAAATGCCAGTCACCTTCCGGCAGGGCTTTCGACAACGCGCCGACAGCGAGCGCTTCCTCACCGTCGCCGACACCGAACAAGGCGCCGCCGAGCGCTCCGTTTTCGCCGGGCACGACCAGCGTCCTGCCTGCCTCGCCGGAAAAGCCGTTGGCCCTGGCCCAGGCAATGGCGGATGGCGCAAGGCCGGCTGCGTCCAGACCGTCCCTGGCGACCAGATGGACCGGCAACGCGCCCGGCAGTTTCTTTTCGACGAGTTCGACAGGCATTCGATGTTCTCCATGCGGCGACCCTTGAGTCGCCGTTCTTAACCGTCCGTTAGGGTTAACAGAATATTTCTGCGGGAGGGAAGACGGCCACGCAATGGCCGCGCATGAATGGAGGCCCGGTGCCGATGCCGACCAACCGCACGATCAACGTCAGGGGAAAACGGCTCATCACCACGGCCCTCGTGCTGGCGCTCGCGGCCGGTGTCGCCGGTTGCGGAACCAGCAAAATCACCACCGGCTCGATCGGACGCACCAGCGGCAAGCCGCTGGAAACCATGTCGGCGGGAGAACTGCACGGCGCAACCGCCTCACTTGGGCAATCCTACGCCAGGAACCCCAACGACAAGCGGATCGCGACAAATTATGCCGCGGCACTGCAGATGGATGGCGACGCCGACCAGTCGCTCGCCGTGATGCGCAAGCTGGCGATCGCGCTGCCGAAGGATCGTGACGTGCTTGCCGCCTATGGCAAGGCGCTGGCCGCCAATGGCCAGTTCGAGGCTGCGCTGGACGCTGTGCGCCGCGCCCAGACACCGGAATATCCCGACTGGAGGCTGGTATCGGCCGAAGCGGCCATTCTCGACCAGATCGGCCAGAAGGACGACGCGCGCCAGCTTTACCGCAAGGCGCTCGAGCTCAAGCCGAACGAGCCTTCGGTGCTCTCCAATCTCGGCATGTCCTACGTGCTCGAAGGCGACCTGCGCACCGCCGAAACCTATATGCGCTCCGCCGCGCAGCAGCCGAACGCGGACAGCCGGGTGCGCCAGAACCTTGCGCTGGTCGTCGGCCTGCAGGGCCGTTTCGACGAAGCCGAGAAGATCGCCTCGCAGGAACTCTCGCCCGACCAGGCGCAGGCAAACGTCGCCTATCTGCGCCAGATGCTGGCCCAGCAAAATGCCTGGAGCCAGCTCAAGGACCAGGACAAGCCAAAGTCCGCGACCAACTAAAGCTCGTCGCGTTGAAAACGGATTCAGTCGACGCGCTTTAAGGCTTTGCTTTATGCATGTCGTTGTCCCAAAACCGCTGCGCACTTTTGGGCGACATGCATTGGACGATAATCCGCAAACGCCCCGAATGAAAAACCCGCGCTGCGTTCAGCGCGGCTTCTTTATATGTCGTGCACGGACATGGTCGTCGCTACTGGGCGGTTGATGTTGATCCCGAATGATCGCCGAAGATGCCGCGCTGGCTGACCTGAATGCCGGCGGGACCCAGGATGATGGCGAAAAGCACCGGCAGGAAGAACAGGATCATCGGCACGGTGAGCTTCGGCGGCAAGGCGGCGGCCTTCTTCTCGGCCGCGTTCATCCGCATGTCGCGGCTTTCGGCGGCCAGCACGCGCAGTGCATGCGCCACCGGCGTGCCGTAGCGCTCGGCCTGGACGAGTGCCTGCGACACCGACTTGACCGATTCCAGGCCGGTGCGGCTTGCCAGGTTCTCGTAGGCCTGCTTGCGTTCCTGCAGATACGAAAGCTCGGCGTTGGTGAGGATGAATTCTTCCGCCAGCGCTACCGATTGCGCGCCGATCTCGTCGGCGACCTTGCGCAGGGCCGCTTCAACCGACATGCCCGATTCGACGCAGATCAGCATCAGATCGAGCGCATCCGGCCATGCCATCTGGATCGATTGCTTGCGCTTGGTGGCACGGTTGTTGACGTAAACGACCGGTGCGTAGAAGCCGGCATAGGCAACGAGGATGCAAACGAACAGCCTGATGACCAATGGCTTGTCGGGCAATCCTCCGAGCACGAAGATGTAGATTGCGGCCAGCGCGAAGCCGACAAAAGGAAGCACGAGACGGAAGAAAAGAAACCGCGTCAGCGGGTTCTGCCCGCGAAACCCGGCCACCTTGAGCTTCTGCAATGTGCCCTCATCGGCGAGCGCGCGCCGCAGATCCAGCCGGTCGACAATGTTGCGCATGCCAATCGACTGTTCCTCGCGCAGGCCCTTGCGACGGCGATCCGCCTCGACGGCAAGCCGGGCGCGCTGCTTGGCACGCAGTTCGTCGCGTTCCAGCGCGACGGTTTTCATGCGCGACTTGAGCTGGTTTCCGCCAAACGCCGGCAGCAAGGTGAAAACGGTCGCAAACACCGCTATGGCGACCAGCAGCGCGATCAGGAAGCTGGGGTCCGTCAGGGATTTGATGACTTGGTCGGTCATGGCGCGGTCCTAGACTTCAAAGTTCATCATCTTGCGCATCACAAAGATGCCGATCGACATCCAGACTGCCGAGCAGCCAAGGATCAGGTGTCCAACACTGGTGACGAACAGCGGCATCAGGTAGCTTGGGCTCGACAGGTAGACGAGAAACGCAACGATGAAAGGCAGCGCGCCGATGATGGCGGCGGACGCTTTGGCTTCCATCGACAGTGCCTGGACCTTGGCTTTCATCTTCTTGCGATCGCGAAGCACGCGCGAAAGATTGCCCAGCGCCTCGGAGAGATTGCCGCCAGCCTGCGACTGAATCTGGATGACGATGCCAAAGAAGCTTGCCTCCGTGCAAGGCATGGTTTCGGGCATGCGCAAGGTCGCATCGGGGATCGACAGGCCCATCTGCTGGGAATCGACAATACGGCGAAACTCGGTCTTCACCGGTTCGGGAGATTCGTTGGCGATCAGGCGCACGGCGTCGTTCAGCGGCAGGCCGGATTTGACGGCGCGCACGATGATATCGAGCGCGTTTGGAAATTCGTTGAGGAATGCCTTGACCCGGCGGGCGCGACGAAACGAGACGAACCAGCGTGGCAGGCCGAGAGCGCCGGCCAGCAGCACGCCTGGCAAGACGATCAGCGGCGCTCCGGCCACAAAGGCAGCCATTGTCAAAGCGAGACCGCATATGGCGGAGTATACATAGAAGCGCTCGATGGTGGTTTTCAGGCCGGCCTGACGGAGTTGGGCTTTCAGCGGTGGTTTCTTGACCGCGCTGTCCTTGGTTTTCTGCTTTGCGTCGAGTTCGTTCAGCGAATCCTGAACCGATTTGCGCCGTTTGGCGGCTTCCGCCACGCGGTCGCGCGAGGCCTTGACGACAGAGCGATCCGTCTCCGCGCTCTTGATCGTTTCAAGCCGCTTGCCGACTTGTTTCTCGTTGCTGATCTGGGTGAACAGAAACGCATAGGCGACCGCACCGGCGCTGAAGCCGGCGAGCACGACAAACGCCAGTACTGTGCCGTCAATTCCAAACATTGGCCAGAACCCTCACGCCGTCAGTCAGCACGTTTCTCCATCGCCTCGAGCGCGGCGGCGAGGCGCTGCTCCTCGCCATAGTAGCGAGCCCGGTCCCAGAAATGCGGACGACCGATGCCGGTCGATACATGCTCGCCCAGCAGCCTGCCATTGGCGTCCTCGCCCTTGATGTTATAGAGGACGATATCCTGCGTGATGACGACGTCGCCCTCCATTCCGATCACCTCGGTGATGTGGGTGATGCGACGCGATCCATCGCGCAGGCGCGCCGCCTGGATAATCACGTCGATGGAGCCGACAACGATTTCGCGCACGGTCTTCTGCGGCAGCGAATAACCGCCCATGGCAATCATGGATTCGATACGGTTCAGGCATTCGCGCGGGCTGTTCGAGTGGATCGTTCCCATCGAGCCGTCATGGCCGGTGTTCATCGCCTGCAGAAGATCGAACACTTCGGGTCCGCGCACTTCGCCGACGATGATGCGCTCGGGCCGCATGCGCAGGCAGTTCTTGACCAGGTCGCGCATCGTCACCTCGCCCTCGCCCTCCAGATTGGGTGGGCGGGTTTCGAGGCGCACGACATGCGGCTGCTGCAATTGCAGCTCGGCCGAGTCCTCGCAGGTGATGACGCGTTCCTCGCGGTCGATATAGTTGGTCAGGCAGTTGAGCAGCGTCGTCTTGCCCGAGCCGGTGCCGCCCGAGATGACGATGTTGCAGCGAACACGACTGATGATCTTGAGAACTTCGGCTCCCTGCGGTGAAATGGCGCCGAACTTGACCAGCTGATCGAGGGTCAGCTTGTCCTTCTTGAATTTGCGGATGGTGAGCGTGGCGCCATCGATTGAGAGCGGCGGCGCGATGACGTTGACGCGGGAGCCGTCGGGAAGACGCGCGTCGCAGATCGGGCTGGATTCGTCGACACGGCGACCAACCTGGCTGACGATGCGCTGGCAGATGTTGAGGAGCTGCTGGTTGTCACGAAAGCGGATGCCGGTCTGTTCGACCTTGCCGTTGACTTCGATGTAGACGTTCCTGGAGCCGTTGACCATGATGTCGGCGATGTCGTCGCGTGCGAGCAAGGGCTCGAGCGGCCCATAGCCGAGCACATCGTTGCAGATATCCTCGAGCAGTTCTTCCTGCTCGGCGATCGTCATCGCGAAATTCTTGATCGCGATGATGTCGTTGACGATGTCGCGGATTTCCTCGCGCGCGCTTTCGGGATCAAGCTTGGAGAGCTGCGACAGATCGATCGTGTCGATGAGTGCGGAGAAGACCTGGCTCTTGGTGTCGTAGTAGGTTTCGCTCTTTTCGCGCTGGACCCGCTTCAGTTCCGGCGCCGATGGCGGTGCCTCGATAGTGCGGCGCGCCGGCGGCGCGACTGGTGCGCTTGACGGAGACGCGACGGGGCGAGCAAGCACCGCGGTATTCGCAGAACTTGCGGCCGCCGGCGCCACGGGAGCCGGTGCCGGCGGGCGAAATTCCGGCGTGAACCGGTTTCCGTCGTCGCTGCCTCTTTTACCAAACATGAAACGTCACTTCTTGTTGCGCGAAAGCTTGCCAAGCAGATTGCCAAGCCCTGCCTTCTTCTTCGTCTTGATTTCACTACGACCGGTCAGCACATGCGCGATTTCATTGATCATTGCGACGACCGAGTTCTTGGCATCCATTTCGCCAAGCATGCGGCCGTTGTTGGCGGCGTTGCCGAACAGCAATGGATCAAAGCCAATGACCGACATGGGCGACAGGCCGAGCGGTTCGGCGAAATCGGATGGTGAAATCTCCGGGCGCTTGGGAACGCCGGCCTGGTTGATGATCAGCTTCGGCGGCGGGTCGTTAGGACGAAGCCGCCTTAACATGTCGACCAGGTTCTTGGTGTTGCGCAGGTTGGCCAGCTCCGGCGTCGCCGTGATGACGATCTCGTCGGCCTTGACCAGGGTGTTCTTGCTCCAGCCAGTCCAGGCATGGGGAACATCGAGCACCAGCAGCGGCACGCTGCGCTGGGCGGTATCGATGAGCTGCGCGAAGGCTTCGGGATCGAAGTCATAGACCCGTTCGAGCGTCGACGGTGCTGCCAGCAGCGACAGGTGTTCGGCGCACTGGGTCAGCAGCCGGTCGAGATAGACTTCATCGATGCGCTCCGGCGAGAACACCGCTTCGGCGATGCCTTGCGCCGGATCCTGGTCGAAATTGATGTTGGCCGTGCCGAAAGCGAGATCGAGATCGGCGACGACCACCTCGGATTTGAACAGGGAGGACATCGCCCAGGCCACATTGTGGGCTATCGTCGAGGAGCCGACGCCACCCTTGGCACCGATAAAGGCGATCGAGCGGCCGAGCGGCTCGGCTTCCGGATCAATGAAAATCGACGACACCACGCTGACGACGTCGGCCATTGACACCGGTGCGATCACATATTCGGAAATGCCGGAGCGGATAAGCTCGCGGTAGAGACCGACATCATTGTAGTGGCCGATCACCACCACCTTGGAGGTCGGATCGCAGTATTCCGAGAGCTGGGCGAGTTGCTCCAGCAGTTGCTTCGGCTCGCTGCGCGATTCCAGCAGGATCAGGTTGGGCGTTGGCGCCGACTGGTAGAATTCGATGGCGGTGGGGACGCCGCCCATATGGACCTTGAGATGGGCCTTCGTCATGCGGCGGTCCTCGCCGGCGCGCTCGACCGGATTGGCAACGCCCTCGGTCTCGCAGAATGCCTGGATCGAGATGCGTGGAATCGGCCGCAATGCCTGCATCGCGGCGATGTCCTGCTGCGAGGTATCGCTGCCATCCACCGGGGCGTCGTAGGCAAGGTTGCTCATCGTCATACTCTTTCCCGTGGCCTGTTCTATCCGAGACTGGCGGCTCAGTACGTCACTTCCGAATTGCCGAGGAGCTCTTCCGAAATGCCCCTCTGACGGTAGACATCGATCACCTTGCCGCGATTTTCAGCATCGATGGTCGTAGACTTGCGCGGCCCGAGCAGATCGGCCGGATTGGCCATCTGGGCGGCTAGATTGTTCTGATAGGAGCAGCCGAAATCGGCATAGTGCTTGTTTTCCGCGGTATCGACCAGGTCATCTGGCCAGCGTCCGCATTTGTCGGTCTGGGCTTTCACCGAGACATAGGCGACGCGAACCGGCGAGGATATCTCGCTCGAGGCGGCCTGATAGGAGGTGAGGACGATCCGGTTGCGCTTGACCCCGGCGGCGGCCGCCAGCCGGGCGAAATCGCGGGCGGCGGCCGTCGCCGCGACTTCATTGGCCGACCCGCTCGGCACCTGGATCGTCAGCGTAGGGGCGGCACTCTTGTCATAGCCGTCGAGGAAGCCAAGTAGTGTGTCGCGCTGGGAGCCGGTCATGCCGCGATCGCCGGCACCGACAGGCAGGTCGATCTTCTGGTTCTTCTCCGCGATCACGATCGGATGGTTGGTGCGATAGTCGTCCGGAATGGCGCCGACGGTGATGCTGTCGCGCTGGGCGCAGCCGGCCAGCAGCGCCGCCACCGCAACCGCCAGGAGCGGAACGGCTCGCCCGCGGATCCGCGAAGGGCCAAAGCGCATCGTTGTGGCGACGGTGCTTGCCTTCAATGCTGACTGAGACATGTCCGCTTCCCCGCTTACTTGTAGATGAAGCCGACAACGCCGTGGTAGCGGCCGTTGGGCTTGTCGGTCTGCATGGTGCCGTAGACGCGATTGACCCGGCCAAGGAACATGGCCGCGCCGTCGCTGGCGGCGTTGAAATTGTCATCCGGCTTGGCGAGGTCGTTGCGGGCCACCGGCTTCACCAGATAGGGGGTGATGATGACGACGAGTTCGGTCTCGTTGCGCACGAAATCCCTGCTGCGGAAGAGCGCGCCGAGCACCGGAATCTTTGTCAGTCCGGGCAGCCCGTTGACGGCTTGCCTGACGTCGTCGCGAACCAGGCCGGCGATCATCATCGAGCCGCCTGAGGGCAATTCCACCGTCGTGTCGGCAAGACGCTTGCGCAGCGACAGGATGTTCGTGCCGGGACTTGTCACGCCTGCCGAGAGCGATACAGATCCCTCGGTTGTCGGCTCGGAAACCGAGGTTCTGACTTTCAGGCTTATGCGGCCGGGAGACAACACCACCGGCTGGAATTCCAGGCCGATGCCGTACTCGATCTTGTCGAGGGTATAGTTCGTCAGGCCAGTCTGGTTGTCGGTGGATACGTTCGCGGTGACGCCGCTCACCATGTTGTATTCACCACCGACCTTGAAGGTCGCCTTCTCGCCGGACACGGCGGTCAAGGTTGGCTCGGCCAGTGTCTTCATGACCCCGGACTGTTCCATGGCGTTGATATAGGCCTGCAGGCCAGAAGCGCCGATATTGAAGCCCGAATTCGACAGCTTCTTGCCGAGGCCGGTGAAATTGTCGCTGATCGCGCCGTAGCTGATGCCGTTGCTGCCGCCACTGCCGACCATGTTGACGCCGAGCTGCTTCATCACCGAGCGGTTGACTTCGGCGACCGTCACCTTCAGCGTGACCTGATCGTCGCCGATGATCTGCAGCAGGTTGACGATCTTGCTGGTGCGGCGCTCCTGGTCCGGGTTGTTGATGTCGACGCCGCCCTGGGCCGAACCGCCGGCCGCGGTCTGCGAATATTGTCCCGTCGTCGCTTCACCGCCCGAAACGAAGATCGTCGCCAGGTCGACCGCGCGTTTTGCATCCAGCGGCGTGTCGACCGTTCCGGTCAGGACGACGTTGTCATTCAGCAGTTCCACCTTGATGGTCGACGTCGGGAGGAAGCGCTTGATATAGTCCTCGAGGCCGGCAACGTCGCGTTCGACGGCCAGATCCATGCTGACGATCTGCTCGCCATTCGGACCGAAGACGAAGATGTTCGTCTCGCCAACCGCCTTGCCGAACAGATAGATGCGCCTTGCGGTGCGGGTCACCGCGTCGGCAACCGCCGGGTTGGCGACGAGAATGTCGTAGGCATCGCTCGGCAGGTCGATGACCACCGACTTGTTGAGACCGAGCTTGATGCGCTGGGTGGCCGTCGATGCCGTGACCTGCGCGTTCTTTGCCTCGACAACGCCTTGCACATTCGTTCCGACGAGCAGCAGGCCGAATGCCGCGGCTACGATTGCCGGCAGTTTGCCACTTAGCCTCATTTCCTTGCCCCTACTTCGGACACTTCGCCCGACTTGATCAGCCTCACCGTTCCCCTGCGGCCATTGCCGGAAACGAGATAGTCGGCCTCACCCAGATTCTTTTCCTGGGTGTCCGCGACCGCGCGCAGCGCCAGGGTCAGGCGATCCGCCATCTGCTGGGCAACCGTGATGATCTCCGCCTGACGCGGTGTCAGTTCCAGCGTGGCGGTCTGGCCCACCCTGGTCTTCTTGCCTTCCTCGTCTTCCTGAATGGTCTGGTCGATTGCCAGGACGCGGATGTTCTTGAGGATGGTTTCGGTGTTGAAATTGGCGGCGCCGCTGCTGGCATCGCCCCTGCGGGTCATGATGACATCGACGAAGTCGTTGGGAAGAATGAAGCCGCCGGCCGACGTGTCGGCCGAGATGGCCGTGGCGACCGCCCGCATGCCGGAAGGCAGGATCGACGACATGAAGCTCTGCCCTTCGCCGATCAGCTTGGAACGCCGCAAAGGCTCTCCGGCGTACATCGCCACACGGGCAACGGAACTCTTCAGCTTGTCCAACGCCTCGGGCTCGGCGGTGCGGGTGATGAAATTCGCGTTGATGCCGTCGGCTGGCCATGATTGCCAGGCGATGTTGTTTTCGAGCGGGCTGCCCATCGGAACGTCGCCCGAAAGCACAAGCACATCCTGCAGGGACACCGCCGGCGCCTGGGGCCCGGAATCGACGACGATCTGGGGCGGCGGTGCCACCATGTTTTTCGCGACATAGCCGGCACCCCCGGCCGCGGCCACCGCCACGCTCAGAATTATCAATCGCGATGCTGGCATCTGTCCGAACCCTTGCCCTGGCAAACCACGTAGCCAGGCCGGACTTTGCAGCGGCAATCGTCAAAACAAGGTTAATGCAATGCTTACGATCGTGATTAATTTAAGGTTTACATAAATTAGCCGGATCGTGCCGGAACCCAGCAATGCCGCCAGCTTGCCCCTTTTCCAAGGCCGAGCCCACGACGCAAATCAGGAAAATAAAATCGGATCGTGCTCAGGTCGCCAGCCTTGTCAGCGCCCACACCATCAAGGGCGAATCCGGATAGGTCAGCAGCCCGCCAAGGCCAAGCGCGATGCCGTAGGGAACGCCGTTTGCCTCATCGGCGAAATGGCGCAGAAACGGATTTCGGCCGGTAACGGCCGCGAGCATCGACTTCCGGTAGAGGATGATTGCGAGCGTCAGCAGGCCGCCGATGATCGTCGAGGCCACAAGATACTCGACGAGATGTACATTGAGACCCATCCACATCGCGGTGGCGGCCAACAGCTTGGCGTCGCCGCCACCCATGCCACCCATTGCGAACAGGCCGAACGTCACGGCCAGGACCAGGGCGCCGGCGGCGAAATGTCCGCCATAGGCCGACCATTCCATACCTGTCAGGGGCGCGACCAGCGCGAAAACGACGACAAGCAGCACCGGCACGCGATTGGCGATCGTCATCGACAGCATATCGGAGATCGCGGCAAACAGCATGCAGAACGGAAAGACGACGAAGATCAGGGCTTCAAGCATCGGCGCTATGCCTATTGTCCGATTTCACGGGTCTCAATCTAGGCATGTTCGATTAACGATTGATGAGACCCGGAATGAAAAGACGACTGATACTGGCGACGGCATGGAAAAGCGGCAAAGAAAAAGGGCCGCCACGTGGCGGCCCTTTCGAGAACGCAATCCGAGCGCCCAGCAATACGGCAGATTAGCTGCCGGAGCTGTTCAAGGTGTTGCCGATGAGGGTGAACTTGCCGTTGATTGCATTGCCGAGGGCGCCGGCGCCAGTGATGATGGCGAGCGCGATCAGAGCGGCGATCAGACCATATTCGATAGCGGTCGCGCCAGATTCGTCCTTCACAAAACGTGCGATGAGATTAGACATTCGAGAGCTCCTACTCCACGTGTTACAGCACTTCCGTCAACTTCTGTGATGGTTGATCGGATGCTGCCAATCTAGGGAGAAGCTCTTTCGATCGGCTTAATAAACAGCCTTACCGATTCCTTTCCCGGTTCGAACATATTGCGTGGTTAACCTCGGACTAAGTGCGGGCCGGCCCTTCCGTTTCCCGAGTCGATGGGGGTGGACCCGCACTTCGCCGGCAATCATGTCGGCTCCCCGCACCGTCGGCCAAGGTGTCCGCTTAACCGTTGGTTCACCAATCTCGTTCATATTCCGTTGATCAGTCTGCTTGCGTGGAGCGCCTCAATGGCCCAGCCGAGATCGTCAATCCTGATTGCCGCGCTTCTTGCCGCCACGACCTTCGTCGCGCCCGCCATGGCCGGCGCCGGCATCGAGGTCACGATGAACCAGGCCAAGATCGTCAAACTGTCGCGTCCCGCCGATACGATCGTGGTCGGCAATCCGGCAATCGCCGACGCTTCCGTACAGGACGCCTCGACGATCGTGCTGACCGGCAAGGGCTTCGGTGTCACCAATCTGGTCGTGCTCGATACGGACGGCAGCCCGATCGTCGACGAGCAGGTTACCGTCGTGCGACAGGCCGCCTCGTCCGTGCGTATCTATCGGCGAGCCGAAATACAGACCATGTCCTGCACACCCTATTGCGAAAGCTCCTACAAGAGCGATGCGGAGAAGACCTCCGAGGCCGAGATGAGCGTCAGCCGATAGGATGGCGCAGTGGAATGCGGTTCAGGTTATCGGCTGGTTAAGTCGACGACGCCGACTTTAACGATCATTCAAACCGGGCCTCAATTGGTTTGCGCTAATGCTCCTTCCGAGACCGCATAGAGATCGGCAGGATCAGACATGAGCAAGGAATTCGGCTCCGCGGACGAGAACGAGGCGAAACGCCCAAGGTTTTTCGCCCGCTTCCTTCGCGACCGGCGCGGCAGCACGGCAATGGAATTCGCAATCCTTGCAGTCCCATTCGCGCTGCTTGTCTTTGCCATTCTGGAAAGCTGCATCTCATTTGCCGGCCAGGAGGTGATGGCCAACATCACCGACGATATCGCGCGCCAGCTGCGCACCGGCCAGTTGAAGCCGGCCGACGTCGCCGGAACCAATTTGAGGGACAAGATCTGCGACAAACTGGAGATCATCGTCTCCCAGGATTGTCCCAATCTGCTGATGGTGGATCTTCGCCAATATGCGACGTTCGCCGCCGCGGCCTCGGCCGGCTTCAGGATTCAGGGCGGCACCGTCATCCTGACGAACGGCGGCACCGACCAGTCCTTTACCGTTGCGCCGGGTCCCGCGGAATCGCGGAACATGCTGCGGGTCTTTTACAAATGGCCGATCATGACCGATCTGTTGGCGCAGTCGATGGGCGGCAACAAGACCCTGCATTTCGCGTCGGTGACCTGGCAGAACGAGCCGTTCGACAATTGAGTTCGAGGCGGATGCACGAGCAGTAAAAGAAAAAAGGGCAATGGGCATGATGCGTGCGGGGGCACATCTCAGGACTACAGGAATTTGGCGGAAGGCAATCCGGTTCTGGTCCGATCGCCGTGGCATCGCGGCAGTCGAATTCGCCTTGATCATGCCCATTCTGCTGATCATGTATTTCGTGACCATGGAGGCGTCGCAGGCCATCGAGACCAGCAAGAAGGTCAGTCGTATCGGCAGCATGGTGGCTGATCTGGTCACGCAGCAGCCAACCGTCGTCAAGGCGGATATCGACGCTATCATGCAAATCGGCACCATCACCCTTCAGCCCTACAACCGCTCGGCCCCGAGCATCACAGTCACGGCAATACAGGTCACGACCGATGCAACGCCGCTGGTGCAAGTGGTCTGGTCGCGTAAGCTGGTCAATGGCGTCGCCAGCGCCGGCCCTACCACCACCACGGTTCCATCAACACTCAAGGTCGCCGGCACCTTCCTCATCCGCGTCGACAGCAATCTTGGCTACAAGCCTGTCATCACCTGGTCGGCGGGCAGCCAACAGAAACTTGGATTGACCTCGGCTTTCAACAACATATCGATGGGCGAAACCTATTATCTGCGTCCCCGCCGAAGCGTGGCGATCCCTTGCGGCGACTGCTGAACCGAGACCGCTAGGCGGCCCGCAGAACCGCTCTGCGCGTTTTTCCCAGGAAAACCGTTTCGCACTTTTCTTGGAATTGCTCCAAAGCACGTCGCGTTACTGCTGCGACCCACTGCCCGAGATGAAGCGCACGACGGAAGCGGCCATCTCGTAATCCTTTGGCGCCACGATAGCGAAGCCACCGGAATGCTTCGATTCCAGGAGGTCGTAGACGTCTGGCGTCATCGACTTGAGGTTGGTGAGGAACACGGTGAGCCGGCGCTTGGCTTCCGGGTCGAGATCGCTGCGGACGGCGTGGGGGCCATATCTCAGCAGCCCCGAGGTCCATACGACCTGAAGTGCCGACGCCGAAAGCCCTGCCGCCTCTAACCTTGCCTGCGTGCCCGATGCTTCCGGCTGGCCGTCGGCAGCGGCCGTCACCCAGCCGAACAGGCCATCGGCCTTGCCATTGACCAGCATCGTTTCCGCCGCCGCGGTGGAATCGGCGTGGATCAGAAATGGTGCATCTTCCGTAACCTTGCGACCCTCCGCGTTCAACGCCGCCAATGGCAAGAGAGAACCGCCGACGCTGTCCGAAGGCGCCATGGCGATGCGATGGCTTTCCATCGCCGCCAGGTCAGGCAGCTTGCCGTCCCGCGTCAGCAGAACGGAGCGGATGCCGATCGCGCCGTCAAAATCGACCGGAGCCACAAGCGGCTCGATGCATCCGCAGCGTTGCGACGCCGTTGCATAAGCGGTCGCCGAATAGATTGCGTATTCGATGCGGGCATTGGCCTGCGCATCGATCAGCGCGGCATAGTCGCGGGCAACGGCAAACTCGACCTTCATGCCCAGGGCCTTGGAGTAGGCATCGGTCAACCGTGCCAGCCCCGGAACGGTGTTGCCGGCGCCTGGCTCGGCAACGATGCCGATGCGAAACGTGCCGATGTCATCGCGCCAGTCGGCATGCGCCGGATTGGACCAGAGCGCGCCCTGCATCAGAGCAAGAGCGGCACATGCCTTCAGGGCAACCCTCATGACAGAACCGCCGTCCGCTTTCTTCGATCCATGCCCATGCCCGGCGCATCGTTGCGACATGCATTCTTTGTCGGCGCATGTCGTTGCCCCAAAACCGCCGCGCCTTGGGCGACATGCATTCTGTGTTTGTGCATGTCGTTGCCCCAAAACCGCCGCGCACTTTTGGGCGACATGCAGCAGACTATCCCGCGTGGCCGTTGCCGTTTGGTTTCCGAATTGCCAATGAAGTCGCGGAACCCTATGTCTGGTCGTTCAAACTGGCAACAACTCGATGGCGCGCGCTTTCCTCTTCGTCCTGGACTCCTTCGGCATCGGCGGCGCGGCCGACGCCGACCGTTACGGCGACGCCGGCGCCAACACATTCGCGCACATCGCGGAAGCCTGCGCCGAAGGCCGCGCGGATCGCGAAGGACTTCGCAGCGGACCGCTGTTTGTCCCCTACATGGCCTCGCTCGGGCTTGGCAAGGCTGCCGAAACCGCCACTGGACTGGGCTTCGCAAGCAGCGGAACGGAACTGCTCGCCACGGCCTTCCACGGCGCGGCGCAAGAGGTTTCGAGCGGCAAGGACACGCCGTCGGGCCATTGGGAAATCGCCGGCCTGCCGGTGCTTTTCGACTGGGGCTATTTCCCGGATACGGTTCCTGCCTTTCCGGCGGATCTGACCGAGGCGATCATCCGCGAGGGCAAGGTGCCGGGCATTCTCGGCAACTGTCATGCGCCGGGCACCGAGATCATCGAGCGGTTCGGCGAGGAGCACATCCGTACCGGCAAGCCGATCTGCTACACGTCGGTCGACTCGGTCCTGCAAATTGCCGCGCATGAAGTCCATTTCGGCCTCGAGCGGCTTTATGAATTCTGCAAGGTGGTGCGCAGGCTGGTTGACCCGCTGAGGATCGGACGAGTGATTGCGCGGCCGTTCGTCGGGGAAACCACCGCTACCTTCGAGCGAACCTACAACCGCCATGACTACGCCGTGCCGCCGCCGGAGCCGACCCTGCTCGACCGGCTGACGGCGCGCGGCAGCCGCGTCATCGCCGTTGGCAAGATCGGCGACATCTTCGCCCATCGCGGAATTTCGCAGGTGCGCAAGGGGGCGGGCAACATGGCCATGTTCGACGAGGCGCTGGGCGCGATGGATGATGCCGGCGACGGCGACCTCGTCTTCGCCAATTTCGTCGACTTCGACACCGAATTCGGGCATCGCCGCGACGTTGCAGGTTATGCTGCCGCGCTCGAGGCCTTCGACCAGCGCCTGCCGGAGGCATTTGCAAGGCTGCGGCAGGGCGATCTTCTCATCCTGACCGCCGATCACGGCAACGATCCGACCTGGCGCGGTACCGACCATACGCGTGAGCGCGTTCCGGTGATCGGCACCGGACCGGGTTTCAAGGGCGGCGACATCGGGCTGAGAACGACATTCGCCGACATCGGTGAAACCGTGGCCGAGCATCTCGGGCTGGCGCAGGGCCGGTGCGGCACGTCTTTCTATGCGGCGATTGGCGGCCATGCCTGAATTGCCGGAGGTCGAGACGGTCCGGCGTGGGCTGCAGCCGGTTCTGGAAGGCGCCACCATCACCCGTGTCGAGGCGCGCCGACCGGATCTGCGCTTTCCATTTCCCGAAAAATTCTCGCAGCGGCTGGCCGGCAAGACGATCATCGCGCTCGGCCGCCGGGCCAAGTATCTGACAATGGACATTGAAGGCGGTCCAGTGCTGATCTGCCATCTCGGCATGTCGGGTTCGTTCCGCGTCGAGACGGCCGATGGCAGCGACATGCCTGATATCTTCCACCACGACCGCTCGAAGAGCTCCACTCACGACCACGTCGTCTTCCATGTCGTATCCCCGGCCGGCGCCAGCTCCCGCGTGATCTTCAATGATCCGCGCCGCTTCGGCTTCATGTTGTTTGCCGAAGGACTGCCGGACGTCCATCCGATGCTGGCCGGGCTCGGCGTCGAGCCAACCGGCAATACTTTGGACGGCGCGCTGCTGGCCTCATTGATGAAAGGGCGGCGATCACCGCTGAAGGCAGCGCTTCTCGACCAGAGACTGATCGCCGGGCTCGGCAACATCTATGTGTCGGAGGCGCTGTGGCGCGCCGGCCTGTCGCCGCTGCGCGAGGCGGGCACGATCGCCAGGCCCGGAAAGAAGGCCCAGGCCCAAAGCGAACGCCTCGCCGAAGCCATTCGCTCGGTGATATCAGATGCGATCGCGGCCGGCGGGTCCTCGCTCAGGGACTACATGCAGACCGATGGGTCGCTGGGCTACTTCCAGCATTCCTTCGCCGTCTACGACCGCGAGGGCGAGCCTTGCTCGAAACCCGGCTGTAGCGGGCATATCGAGCGGATCGTGCAGAGCGGCCGATCGACCTTCTATTGCCGGACGTGCCAGCGGTGAGTTGGGCAATTCCGGTGCAACGGTTTTCCCGGGAAAAGCGCGTAGCGCTTTCCCTGGGGGAATTGTGTCGAAACAAGGAGATGAGCGGTTCTGCGTTTTCGTGAAACGATGAACCGCTCTGGACGACGATGGAGCGAGGAGAAGCAAGTCATGGCCTATGAAACGATCATCACCGAGACGCGCGGCAAGGTCGGGCTGATCACACTGAACAGGCCGCAGGCGCTCAATGCGCTGAACTCCCAGATTCTGGCCGAAATCGTCGCAGCCGTGAACGGCTTCAGCGCCGATGCCGGTATTGGCGCCATGGTCATCACCGGTTCCGAAAAGGCTTTCGCCGCCGGCGCCGACATCAAGGAGATGCAGGCGATCTCCTATGCCGACGCCTATCTGCAGGATTACTTCGTCGGCTGGGAAGAGCTTACGCGGACGCGAAAGCCTGTTATCGCGGCGGTGGCCGGCTATGCGCTTGGCGGCGGCTGCGAGCTGGCGATGATGTGCGATTTCATCATTGCCGCCGACACCGCCAAGTTCGGCCAACCCGAAATCACGCTCGGCGTCATTCCAGGCATGGGTGGATCGCAACGGCTGACCCGCTTCGTCGGCAAGTCGAAGGCGATGGACATGTGTCTGACCGGGCGGATGATGGATGCGGCCGAAGCCGAGCGTTCGGGCCTGGTTTCACGGGTCGTGCCTGCCGGCGAACTCGTCGAGGAGGCGCTGAAGGCTGCAGCCAAGATCGCCGACTTCTCGCTGCCGTCGGTGATGATGGCAAAGGAGGCTGTCAACCGCGCCTTCGAGACGACCCTCGCCGAGGGATTGCGGTTCGAGCGCCGACTTTTTCACTCGCTGTTCGCACTCGAGGACCAGAAGGAAGGCATGGCGGCCTTCGCCGAGAAGCGGAAGCCGAATTTCACCAACCGTTGACGCCAATCCTTACTGCATGTCGCCCCAAAGTGGCCCCGGTTTTGGGACAACGACATGCACAAAGCGACAACTTAAAGCGCGTCGCATGAATCCGTTTTAGCGCGACGCGCTTTAAGCCGCGAAGAAGATGGCCTATTGCCGCCAAAAAGAAGGCCGGGCAGCGTTGACGCGCCCGAAAAGCTGAACTATAAGCCGGACCAACCGAGGCGGCCCCGTGGCTGCCCGTTTGTTTTTTGCGCCCTGCGGCATCCCGCATGCGCCCACCAGACCAGAAGAGAGGCATCATGGCCAATACATCCTCGGCCAAAAAGGCAACGCGCAAGATTGCACGCCGTGCAGCGATCAACAAGAACCGCCGCTCGCGCGTCCGCACCTATATCCGCCAGGTCGAAGAGGCACTTGCCTCCGGTGACAAGGCTGCCGCTCAGGCTGCCTTCAAAATCGCGGAGCCGGAATTGATGCGTGCCGCAACCAAGGGCGTGATCCACAAGAACACGGCTTCCCGCAAGGTGTCGCGACTGGCCCAGCGGGTCAAGGTTCTGTCTGCCTGACATTACTTTCCTAGACTGACGTTCTTCGAGCCCGGCCGATTGCGCCGGGTTTTTTCGTTTGCCGGCAAGTACTTAAAAAGAATACTCCGAAACGGTGACCAACGCAGATTTCACGGTTCGAAATGCTTTGCCGGCACATGCATGCCCGTTGCTGGTCGGCATGCTTGAAAAGGGTTCGCCGAGAAATTCCCGGCCCACAGAAATAACCTATATTTTTCAGATAGTTGCCGATAGTCGTCCACAGCTTGTTCACATCGAGCCGGGGCGATGGGGGACAAGTAGCTGTCAAGCGAATTATTTCAGAAAATTTCGTGCCACGCCGGCTTTTTCATATTCGCCGGAAAAGAGTTTGAATCCCAATGGCTTTGTTAAATTGTGCCGTTGCGGCACCCCACTCGAACCGGCTTCCAGTAACCAGATTCCTTAAAAATCGGTTAGTACCGGCCTTGCCCTATCCACAGCGATTTCGGTATTGTCGGTCTATCGAAAGGGACGGGCTCCGGCCCTTAACCCAGATGAGACGGCCAGCTTAAATTGGCGGGATTTGTGACGCGGATCAAGTCCGTGGACGGGTTTGGTTTGTCTTTTTCGATACGGTAGGGGACTGGCGTAACTAGACATGGCAGGTAGACGGCGCGCCGGCGCTCTTTTCGCCGGACGGTGTTGTATTGCCCTGACATACCCAACGCGGACTGGCTTCCATGGGCCGGCACCGGTTTCCCCCGGATATTGGCGATGTCATCTGCCAGCGGCGGCAGCAGGCATCGCAGCGAAGGCGCAGTTGCCGGAACACGGATGCAGGAGGCGCATCCCCCGGTGGAAACAGGTACGGAAAGACAAGGAAAAGACCATGCAGAGCGGCATCGAAAGGGAGCTTACGGGCGACCTCCCATTTCCCGGAACTTTGGTCGGAGCAAACGACATGGCTGTCTCCAGCGACGCGGAACAGAAGTTCGACCGGGTCAAGGCCCAGTTGAAGGCGCGCCTGGGAACCGAAGTCTATTCGAGCTGGTTCGGCCGCATGAAGGTCGCGGAGGCTTCCAAGGGCATTGTCCGCATCTCGGTGCCCACAGCCTTCCTGCGCTCATGGATCAACGGTCACTATCTCGACCTCATCTCCGAACTGTGGAAACAGGAGGATGCCGATCTCCTCAAGATCGAGATCGTCGTGCGCACGGCGACGCGCCAGGGGCGCAGCCAGGCCGAGCCGGAAATGGTCCCCGCGCGAGCCAAGATGACCCGGCAGACGCAAACGGCGCTCGCCGCCGGCACCGTCAGCCCCGGCCGGGCAGAGCGTGCACCGGCTCCGCGTCCGGGCACACAGGTCGAGAGCGAATTCCGACACAATGTGCTCGGCTCGCCGCTTGACCCGCGCTACACATTCGGCTCCTTCATCGAGGGACCGTCGAACCGGGTGGCCTTCGCCGCCGCCAAGGCAGTAGCGGAATCGCAATCGAGCGCGGTGCGCTTCAATCCGCTTTTCCTTCACGCAACCGTCGGGCTCGGCAAGACACATCTGTTGCAGGCAATCGCCGCGGAATCGCTGAAGCAGAACCCCAAGTCGCGCGTCGTCTATCTGACGGCCGAGTATTTCATGTGGCGCTTTGCCACCGCGATCCGCGACAACAATGCGCTGACGCTCAAGGAACAGCTGCGCGACATCGACCTGCTGATCATCGACGACATGCAGTTCCTGCAGGGCAAGTCGATTCAGCATGAATTCTGCCATCTGATCAACATGTTGCTCGACAGCGCCAAGCAAGTCGTCGTTGCCGCCGACCGGCCGCCTTCGGAACTGGAATCGCTCGAACCGCGGGTGCGGTCGCGCCTCAATGGCGGCGTCGCGCTTGAAATGTCGGCGCCCGATTTCGCGATGCGCCTTGGCATGCTTAAACTGCGCCTTGCCACCGCCAGGGTCGATGACGCATCGCTCGATATTTCGGAGGAGATCCTCAATCACGTCGCCCGCACCGTGACCGGCAGCGGACGCGAGCTGGAAGGTGCGTTCAATCAGCTGCTGTTTCGCCAATCCTTCGAACCGCAGATCACCATCGACCGGATCGACGAGATCCTCGGCCACATCTATCGCACCGGCGAGCCGAAACGGGTCCGTATCGAGGACATCCAGCGCATCGTCGCGCGCCACTACAACGTGTCGAAGACCGAGTTGCTGTCCAACCGGCGCACGCGCACCATCGTCAAGCCGCGGCAGGTCGCCATGTATCTGTCGAAGGTGATGACGCCGCGCTCGCTGCCCGAGATCGGACGCCGTTTCGGCGGCCGCGATCACACCACGGTGCTGCACGCCGTGCGCAAGATCGAGGACCTTTCCGGCAACGACAACACGCTGGCGCAGGAACTCGAGCTGTTGAGGCGGCTGATCAACGACCAGGCTTGAGGCTCGGGAAGGCCGAGCCGGAACAACACCGGAATTCAAGGGCTTGCCGGTGCGGCACCGAACCTGGAATGGGCTCGTGGCGCCGCCGGGGGGCTGTCCGGATTTCGGTTTTACGACACCGGTTCGCGGACTTCGTGGCCTTTATCCCCAGAAAGCCCGCGTAGCCGGCCCGAACCGGTGGCGCGGGCTTGCGTTTGCTGGCTTTTTCCTGTCAGTTTACGCAGATTCTGAGCCTGTTCAGACCTTTCGCGGGGCGCCGCTCTCTGGTGACCCGTCATTCATTCAAGCGAGCCTGTTTCGTCATGCGTGTTATCCTGGAACGGTCAAATCTCCTGAAGTCACTCAACCACGTCCACCGTGTGGTCGAGCGACGCAACACCATACCGATCCTGTCCAACGTGCTGCTCAGCGCCGAGGGCGCCAGCCTCGAAATGAAGGCGACCGATCTCGACCTCGAGGTGACGGAAGCAACGCCCGCCAAGGTGGAGCGCGGCGGGGCAACGACGGTTCCGGCACATCTGCTCTATGACATCGTGCGCAAGCTCGCCGATGGCGCCGAGGTGATGCTGAAGACGGACGAGGACGGCAACGCGATGACGGTGACGTCCGGCCGTTCGAGCTTCCGCCTCCAGTGCCTGCCGCAATCCGACTTTCCCGAACTTTCGGCCGGATCCTTCTCGCATATCTTCCGTCTCGACTCGGTTGCCCTGAAGGGCCTGATCGAGAAGACCCAGTTCGCCATCTCCACCGAAGAGACACGCTATTATCTGAACGGCATCTACCTGCACACGCATGAGGTCGGCGGCAAGCTGAAGCTGCGCTCGGTGGCGACCGACGGCCATCGCCTGGCGCGCGCCGAGATCGACGCTCCGGCGGGTTCCGAGGGCATGCCGGGCATCATCATTCCGCGTAAGACGGTGAGCGAGCTGCAGAAGCTGGTCGACGATCCCGATGTCGCTGTCACCACCGAACTGTCGGACACCAAGATCCGCTTCACCATCGGCAGCGTCGTCTTGACCTCCAAGCTGATCGACGGAACCTTCCCGGACTACCAGCGGGTCATTCCGACCGGCAACGACAAGAAGCTGATCGTCGACCGCCAGAGTTTCGCCGCTGCGGTCGATCGCGTCTCGACCATCTCCTCCGAACGCGGCCGCGCGGTGAAGCTTTCGATCAGCGAGGGTCAAGTCACGCTTGCGGTCAACAATCCGGATTCAGGCAGCGCCACCGAGGAGCTGGCCGCCGACTATTCCTCCGATCCGATCGAGATCGGCTTCAACGCCAAGTACCTGCTCGACGTTGCCGCGCAGCTGACCGGCACGGAGGCCAAATTCATGCTGGCCGATGCCGGTTCGCCGACGCTGATCCACGACATGGCCGACGAGACCGCGCTCTACGTGCTGATGCCGATGCGGGTGTAGCCGACGCTGCGTCATCACTGCGCGACAAGACCGGCAACGAGAACGATGGTTGCGGCGACTTCCAGAGCAATTCCCGGAAAAGTGTGAAGCAGTTTTCCGACCGGAATTGCGCCAACACAAAGAGATAGAGCGGTTATGCGTTTCCGTGAAACGATGAACCGCTCTATAGGCGGATAGCGGTTGCCGGCACAGACTCACATAAGTAAGCTTACACTTACTAATTTTCGCAACTACGCGGAACTGGCGATCGACCTGGCGCCGGGTGCCGTGGTTTTTTCCGGCGACAACGGTGCCGGCAAGACCAACCTTCTCGAAGCGATCTCCCTGCTGACGCCGGGGCGAGGCTTGCGCCGCGCCCCTTATGCGGATGTCGCGCGCGAGGGTGGCGACGGCGGCTTTGCCCTGCACGCCCGGCTCGACGGGCCCGACGGTCAGGTCGAGATCGGTACGGGCATTTCAGGTGGCGACAGCGCCGGCGAAGGCGGCAGGCGGGTTCGTATCAACGGCGCTTCGGCGCGTTCGGCCGAGGATATGCTGGAATGGCTGCGCGTGGTATGGCTGACACCGGCGATGGACGCGTTGTTCACCGGACCGGCCGCGGATCGCCGGCGCTTTCTCGATCGGTTGGTGCTGGCGATCGACCCCGGGCACGGCCAGCGCGCGATCGACTACGAAAAGGCGATGCGCGGCCGTAACCGGTTGCTTACTGAAGGCTCCCGGGACGACCGCTGGTTCGACGCGATCGAAACGCAAATGGCCGAAACCGGGGTGGCGATCGCCGCCGCGCGCGCCGAGATGGTGCGCCTGCTGGCCGCGATGATCGACAGGCTGCCCGACACCGGGCCGTTTCCGCAAGCCGATATCGGCCTTTCGGGTGACCTGGAAGCCGAGATTGCCACCGCACCGGCGGTCGATGTCGAGGAGCGGTTCCGCCGAACGCTTGCCGAGGGCCGCGACCGCGACCGTGCCGCCGGGCGCACGCTCGATGGCCCACACCGTTCGGATCTTGTGGTTCGGCACCGTCCCAAGGCGATGCCGGCAGAACTCTGCTCGACAGGCGAGCAGAAGGCGCTGCTGGTCGGCATCGTCCTGTCGCACGCCCGGCTGACCGGCGAGATGTCCGGCATGACACCGATCCTGCTGCTTGACGAAATCGCCGCGCATCTCGATGGCGGGCGGCGGGCGGCGCTGTTTTCCATCCTCGAGGACTTGAACTGCCAGGCGTTCATGACCGGAACCGATGCGGCGCTGTTTTCCAGCCTCAAAGGACGTGCGCAATTCCTGACCGTCGACCACGGCACGGTTGGGCCAACGATCTAAATCTTTGTCTATGCATGTCGTGTCCCAAAACCGCTTCACACTTTTGGGTGACATGCATTGGGTTTATGCATGTCGTTGCCCCAAAACCGTTTCACAATTTTGGGTGACATGCATTGGCTCCTGACAAGGTTTTTCAGTCACTGTATGGTCCGGCAATGACCGCTGCCGCCCTGACCGCCGACGAGATCGAACGCTATGCCCGCCACATCGTGCTGCCCGAGGTCGGCGGCGCCGGCCAGCAGAGACTGAAGCAGGCGCGGGTTCTGGTCATCGGCGCCGGCGGGCTGGGCGCGCCGGTGCTCGAATATCTTGCCGCGGCCGGCGTCGGCACGCTCGGCGTGGTCGACGACGACACCGTCTCGCTTTCCAACCTGCAGCGTCAGGTCATTCACGGCACCGATACTGTCGGCATGTTGAAAACCCATAGCGCCAAGGCGGCGATTGCGCGCATCAATCCCAACACCACTGTCGAGACGCATACGTTCCGGCTGACCGCGGACAACGCCCCTGACCTCGTCGCCCGCTATGACATCGTCGTCGACGGTTCCGACAATTTCGAAACCCGCTATGTCGTGGCCGACGCCTGCGCTAGCGAAAGGAGACCGCTGGTGCATGCCGCAGTCGGACGTTTCGACGGCTCGGTGACCGTGCTGAAGCCATTCGAAGACGGCAAGGACGGCAAGCCCAACCCGGGCTACCGCGATCTGTTTCCGGAACCGCCGCCATCTGGCCTGGTGCCGTCCTGTGCCGAGGCCGGGGTGCTGGGAGCGCTGACCGGCGTCGTCGGCACGCTGCAGGCGATGGAGGCGATCAAGCTGATCACCGGCATCGGCGAGCCGCTGGTCGGCCGGCTGCTGCTCTATGATGCGCTGGCCGCCCGCTTTGACACCATCCGCTACAAGAGAAGCTGACCCGTGAGCCGGACCGAGGCTGTCTCCATCACGCGGATCCCGGCCGATTTCGATCGTTGGAACGATGTGCTCGCACTGATCATGGATGCCTTCGCCGCCATGGACGGCGTCATCGACCCACCCTCCTCGGCGCATTTGCTGACCGCCGACACTCTGCGCGACAAGGCGAGGCGGGAGACCGGTTTCGTTGCATTCGAGAAAGACAGGATCGTCGGCTGCGTTTTTCCCCTTCAAAGGGCGGCGGAGTTTTATGTCGGCAAGCTCGCCGTCGCGCCGGATTGCCAGGGACAAGGCATTGGCCGGCGGCTGATGCAGGCGGTGGAAGATCTAGCCCGTAGCCGCGGCAAGGCCGCCATCGAGCTTCAGACGCGGATCGAGCTGACCGGAAACCATGCGGCCTTTGCCCGTTTCGGCTTCCGCGAGACCGAACGGACGGCGCATGAAGGCTACACCAGGCCGACCTCGATCACCATGCGCAAAGTGCTTGCGTAAGTCTGGTCCTTCATTCGAAACGCCGCGCTTCGATCGCGTCAGGTCTTAAAGCCTGCTCCATCGCAATGGATTGGGATGGAGCATCTTTTCCGAGATCCGGCCTCGCTTTTCGGGATCAGACTCTAAGCGGCAGCACGCGATCCGGCGGGCGGTGGCCGTCGACGAATGCGCGGATGTTGATGATGACCTTTTCGCCCATGTCGATGCGGCCTTCGAGTGTCGCCGAGCCCATATGCGGCAGAAGCACGACCTTGCCCTTGGCGGCGAGCTTCAGCAGCTTGCTGTTCAATGCCGGCTCGTGCTCGTAGACGTCGAGGCTGGCTCCGGCGAGCTTGCCCTCGTGGATCAGCTTGACCAATGCCTCTTCGTCGATGATGTCGCCACGCGCGGTGTTGACGACATAGGCCGTGGGCTGCAGCAGCGCCAGCCGCCGCGCCGAAAGCAGATGGAAGGTTGCCGGCGTCGACGGGCAATTGACCGAGATGATGTCCATCCGGGCCAGCATCTGGTCGAGGCTTTCCCAATAGGTCGCCTCCAACTCGTCTTCCACGGCCGGCAGCACGCGATGGCGGTTGTGGTAGTGGATCGACAGGCCGAAGGCCTTGGCCCGCCTGGCGACCGCGGTGCCGATGCGCCCCATGCCGACAATGCCGAGCCGCTTGCCCCAGATGCGCCGGCCAAGCATCCAGGTCGGCGACCAGCCGGCCCATTTCTTGTCGCCAATAAGCACATTGGCGCCTTCCACCAGCCGCCGCGGCACCGCCAGCATCAGCGCCATGGTCATGTCGGCGGTGTCTTCGGTCAGCACATTGGGCGTGTTGGTGACGGTGATGCCCTTCTTGGCCGCCGCCTCGACATCTATCTTGTCGACGCCATTGCCGAAATTGGCGATCAGCTTGAGATTGTCGCCGGCCTGGGCGATCAGCGCCGCATCGATCTGGTCGGTCACCGTCGGCACCAGCACGTCGGCTTCCTTGACCGCCGCAACCAGTTCCGGCTGCGTCATCGGCCTGTCCTCGACATTCAGCCGGGCATCGAACAGCTCGCGCATGCGGGTCTCGACCGGGTCGGGCAGCTTTCGCGTGATGACGACGAGAGGCTTCTTTTTGCCTGCCATTGTTTCCTCGTACCCCGATCTCGTTGAGACCTCTTTAACCAAGACCGGCGAAACTGAAAGCCGGTCGCGGTGCCGATTACCCCATGTAACAAGCGGTGCCGCCGAAGACAAAGAAAAAGGGGCGCCGAGGCCGAGAGGCAAGCGCCGAAAGGAATGAAAGTGTCTGGTTTCGCGTCGCTTCGCCTGACCCTCAGTGCAGCATTTCTCGGCGCTCTGCTTTATTCCCCGCTTGCCGCGGCGCAGAGTGCGGCAGCACCTGCCCAAAGCGTCGTCACGCTCGGCCCGAGCGGTCTGCCGCTGCCGCGATTCGTCAGCCTGAAATCCGGCCGCGTCAACTCGCGCGTCGGCCCCGGCGCCAACTACTCGGTCGACTGGATGTATATGAAGGCCGGCCTGCCGATGGAGATCATCCAGGAATTCGATACATGGCGTCGCGTGCGCGATGCCGACGGTTCGGAGGGGTGGATCAACCAGTCGCTGCTTTCCGGCCGGCGCACGGCAATCGTCGCCCCGTGGCAGCGCGGCAAGGGCGCCGAGGTCAACCTTCTCAACAGCCCTGAAAAGGACGCAAGGGTGGTCGCGATGGTCGAGCCGGGCGTCATGGGCACGATCAAGTCCTGCGACGGCCAGTGGTGCGAAATGACGTTCGATGGCCACACCGGCTGGCTCGCCCAGTCGCTCGTCTGGGGCGCCTATCCCGGTGAACGGGTCAAGGACTGATTTTGAGCCTTTGGCCACGATCGTTCCGGACCAGAGATTCGCGGTCGCTGTTTAGCGCCCGATATGGGTGTCCGGAAAGTCGGTTGACAGCTTCAGGCCGTAACCCGGCGCACGGCCGATGGCGATGGGGGCGATCCAGATTGAGGGTTTCATCCCTCGCGGGTCATTCCTGGCGTTTGGGGCGCAGCCTCACCACGATGTCGACATTGGCGATCTCCATCCCCTCCGGCGGCTCCGGCAGGTTGGCAACCGTCACCGGACCGCTATCAATGTCGAATATGCGGTTTTCGCCTTCGATGTAGAAATGGTGATGGTCGGAGGTGTTGGTGTCGAAATAGGTCTTCGCGCCCTCGACGGCGAGGATGCGCAACAGGCCAGCCTGGGTGAACTGGTGAAGGGCATTGTAGACGGTGGCCAGCGACACCGGCACGCCGGCCGCGACCGCCTCCTCGTGCAGTTCCTCGGCCGACAGATGACGGTCGCCCTTGGCGAAAAGCAGGTCGGCCAGCGCAATGCGCTGACGCGTCGGCCTCAGGCCGGCTTCACGGACCCGCTTGTCCACAGCGACATTTTCCTTCCGACCGCCCAGGTCCATCTTCTCGTCGAACCCCACAGTTCCGCCCCAAGACACGCCCAGAATGGCAAAAAAATGAACGTCTGCCGAAACCGGACCTGTGCTGACATATATTCTGTCGCCCGAATGCGATCAATAGCGCGCATTGACCCAGGCAGGCGAGCAGGTTAAGCGCAAACGCCGGTTTCCGGCCTGAAACAGATTGTGTTAGGAAACCAACGACAAGGGCGCCCGATAGCCCGGAACGATATGGGGACGAAATTGATGGCGGGTTCGAAATCCAGCTACGACTACGACGAATTGCTGGCCTGCGCCCGCGGCGAACTGTTCGGACCGGGCAATGCCCAGCTTCCCTATCCGCCCATGCTGATGTTCGACCGCATCACCGAGATCAACGAGACGGGCGGCGCCTTCGACAAGGGCTTCATCCGCGCGGAATTCGACATCAAGCCGGACCTGTGGTTCTTTGCCTGCCATTTCATCGGCAATCCGATCATGCCGGGATGCCTCGGCCTCGACGCCATGTGGCAATTGACGGGCTTCTTTCTCGGCTGGCTCGGCGAACCCGGCAAGGGAATGGCGCTGTCGACCGGTGAGGTAAAATTCAAGGGCATGGTGACGCCCTCGGTGAAGAAGGTCGAGTATGGGATCGACTTCAAGCGCGTGATGCGTGGCCGGCTGGTGCTCGGCATCGCCGATGGCTGGCTGAAGGCGGATGGCGAGCCCATATACGCGGCAACGGATTTGAAGGTCGGTCTGTCCAAGCAGTCGGCGGTCGGCTGACCGGCATCCCGGCCGGTCCCCCTGGAAGGAGTTGCGAATGAGACGTGTCGTAGTCACAGGCCTCGGCATCGTGTCGTCGATCGGCAACAATGCCAACGAGGTGCAGGCCTCGCTGCATGACGCCAGATCCGGCATCAGCTTCTCCGATTCCTTCGCCGAACATGGCTTCCGCTGCCAGGTCTGGGGAGCGCCGACGCTCGATCCATCCGCCATGATCGACCGCCGTGCGATGCGCTTCCTGTCGAAAGGCGCCGCCTGGAACCACGTCGCCATGGATCAGGCGATCGCGGATGCGGGCCTCGGCGAGAACGACATCACCAATGAGCGCACCGGCATCGTCATGGGGTCGGGCGGACCATCCACCCGCACCATCGTCGAAGCGGCCGAGGTCACGCTGAAGAACGGCAGTCCCAAGCGCATCGGTCCGTTCGCGGTGCCGAAGGCGATGTCGTCGACGGCATCGGCAACGCTTGCCACCTGGTTCAAGATCCACGGCGTCAACTACTCGATCTCGTCGGCCTGCTCGACCTCGGCGCATTGCATCGGCAATGGCTACGAACTGATCCAGTGGGGCAAGCAGGACATGGTCTTTGCCGGCGGCCACGAAGACCTCGACTGGACGATGTCGGACCTGTTCGACGCCATGGGCGCCATGTCGTCGAAATTCAACGACCGGGCATCCGCCGCCTCGCGCGCCTATGACGCCGATCGCGATGGCTTTGTCATCGCCGGCGGCGCCGGTGTGCTGGTGCTGGAAGAACTGGAGCATGCCAAGGCGCGCGGCGCCAAGATCTACGCCGAGATCGTCGGCTACGGCGCGACCTCGGACGGCTTCGATATGGTGGCGCCATCCGGCGAAGGCGCGGTTCGCTGCATGCGCCAGGCGCTGGCGACGGTTTCCACACCGGTCGACTACATCAACACCCACGGGACGTCGACGCCGGTGGGAGATTCCAAGGAAATGGGCGCGATCCGCGAGGTGTTCGGCGAAAAGATGCCGTACATCACGTCGACGAAATCGCTGACCGGCCATTCGCTGGGCGCGGCCGGCGTGCAGGAATCCATCTACTCGATCCTGATGATGCAGGGCGGCTTCATCGGCGAAAGCGCCCATATCGAGGCCCTCGATCCCGAATTCGAGGGCATGCCGATCGTGCGAAAGCGCATCGACAACGCCAAGATCGACACTGTTTTGTCAAATTCGTTCGGCTTCGGTGGCACCAACGCAACGCTCATTTTCCAGCGCTATTCCGCATAAGGACTGCCAGTCATGGACGGATTGATGAAGGGCAAGCGCGGGCTTGTCATGGGTGTCGCCAACGACCATTCGATCGCCTGGGGCATCGCCCGGAAATTGTCCGAACATGGGGCGGAGCTTGCCTTCACCTATCAGGGCGATGCCTTCGGGCGCCGGGTCAAGCCGCTCGCCGACAAGCTCGGCGCTTCGCTGGTCGTGCCATGCGACGTCGAGGACAGCGCTTCGGTCGCCGCCACGTTCGAGACGCTGGGCAATGCCTGGGGCGGGCTTGATTTCGTCGTCCACGCCATCGGCTTTTCCGACAAGAACGAGCTGAAGGGCCTCTACGCCGACACCAGCCGGGACAATTTCGTCCGCACCATGGTGATTTCCTGCTATTCCTTCACCGAGATCGCCCGCCACGCGGCCGCCTTGATGCAGGACGGCGGATCGATGATCACGCTGACCTACGCGGGTTCGGTCCGCGTCATGCCGAACTACAATGTCATGGGCGTCGCCAAGGCCGGGCTGGAGGCCAGCGTGCGTTACCTCGCCAACGACTACGGTCCGCGCGGCATCCGGGTGAACGGCATATCGGCTGGACCGGTGCGTACGCTCGCCGGCGCCGGCATTTCCGACGCGCGCCATATGTTCTCCTATCAGCAGCGCAACTCGCCGCTGCGCCGCACCGTGACCATCGACGAGGTTGGCGGTTCCGCGCTTTATCTGTTGTCCGATCTGTCTTCGGGCGTTACCGGCGAAATCCATTATGTCGATTCCGGCTATCACATTGTTTCCATGCCGACGCTTGATGAATTGAAGCAGACCGATGGCGGGCGAGACTAATGTCTGTCGCCCAAAATCGCTCGTCGGTTTTGGGACGACGACATGCATAAAACGAAAGCTTAAAGTGCATCGACCGAATCTGTTTCAACCCGACGCGCTTTTAATCCGCACAAGAAATACTTCCGGTCCAATAAAATTGGACGCATTCGCGGAAACTCATTTTAAGGAGATTTCCGCTAGAAGGGCCCGTACTCTGGGGACCTTGCAATGCCCGCCGTCAGCAACCCGAAGCGAACACCGGTGTTCCGGCTGCTCACCATAGCAAGCTCGGGCATTGGCAGTTTCGTTCTCGGCCTCTGGGGTCTGAAGCACGGTCTCGGCGATGGTTTTGCCGGCATACCGGCCGACATGATGGTCGCGATGATGGCCGCGCTTTGCGCACTGGCGGCGTCGGTAGCCGCGATGTCCTTCTTCGCCGGCGTGGATGAATCGGTGGATTTCGTCTTCACGGAAACCCAGTTCGACAAGCTGACCGGACTGCTGGCGCGTCCGGCGATGGTCGGCAAGATTGCCGAGGCGGCATGCGCGACAAGCCGGACCGGCGAGCCGGTATTCCTCATCGACATCGACATCGATCGGTTCAAGCAGATCAACGATGCCATCGGCTACAGCCAGGGCGACGAATTGATCCGTGCCTTCACCAAGCGATTGAAGACATGCGTGCCGCAACGCGCGGTGATCGGACGCATCGGCGCCGGTGAATTCGCGGTTCTGCTCCCCGACAATCAGGTGTCAGGGTCGCTGGAAAGCGCCATCGAGAGGCTCATCGACGAGATGATGGAGCCCTATGAGCTCAGCACGCACCTGCAATCGGTCAGCCTGTCGGTGGGCATCGTGGCGATGCCCAAGGACGGTTTCGATCCCGTCCTCATCCTGCGCCGCTCCAATCTGGCGCTGCAGAATGCGCGCGCCAGCGGCGTCGGCAACTGGTCGGTCTTCCACGCCGAAATGGGCAGGGTCGCCGACCATCGCCAGTGGGTCGAGTCCGAGCTGCACATTGCCTTCGAGCGCGGCGACTTCGACCTTCACTACCAGCCGCAGCTCGATCTCCCGACCGGCCGCATCGTCGGCTATGAAGCGCTGATCCGCTGGCGGCATCCCGAACGCGGCATGATCCCGCCGATGGAGTTCATTCCGATCGCCGAGGAAACCGGCATGATCGGTCCGATCGGCGAATGGGTGCTGCGCAAGGCTTGCAGCGACGCGCGTCATCTGCCCGACGACTGCTTCGTCGCGGTCAATATCTCGCCCGTGCAGTTCATGACCAAGGACTTCGTCGGTATCGTGCGCGACACCATGACGAGCACCGGCATCAAGCCGTCGCGGCTGGAACTGGAAGTGACCGAGACGGCGATGATGCAGGACCGCGACCGCGCCGCAACAATCCTGAAGCAGCTTGCAGAGTTGGGCATCTCGGTTGCCGTCGACGATTTCGGCACCGGCTATTCCAATCTGAGCTACCTGATCGACTTCTCGTTCGGCAAATTGAAGATCGACCGGTCCTTCGTCAGCCGGCTCGATACGGACTCCAGCTCCGGCGCGGTCGTCTCGACCATCGTCGGGCTTTCGCGCGCGCTCGGGGTCAGCATCATCGCCGAAGGCGTCGAGACCGAAAGCCAGGCGACGCTGCTTAGGGCAGCGGGCTGCGAAGTGGTGCAGGGCTACCTGTTCGGCAGGCCGGCGCCACTCAAGTTCAGGGTTGGCGACACGCATGCCACCGACGAGACGCGGCGCGTCGCCAATCTGCATTGAAGGCGGCGCCGCATCTGCTCACTTGCGCAAACCGGTTCCCACTTTTCGGGATCATGCTTCAGACTAGCGGCGCGCGACAAGCACCTTGAACATGCCGTCGCGGGCGAGTTCGGCATGGCTCGAGAAGGCCGCCGACAGCACCGGCTCGTAGGGAAGCTGACGATTGGCGACCATGAGCAGCCGCCCGCCGGGCTTAAGGGCCTTGGCTGCCGCGCGGATCATGCCGGCGCCGATCTCCGGCTCGGCCGCGCGGCTGCGATGAAAGGGCGGGTTCATGGCGATCGCGTCGTAGCGCTTCTCGACCGGTTCCTTCAGCAGGTCGATCCAGAAGAAGCGCGGCTCGGCCGTGACAGTGCCGATATTGCCCCTCGCCGCTTCCAGTGCGTCGAATTCGGCCTCGTAGAGATCGAGCGCCGACAGGCCCGGTGAACGGGCGGCGATCTCGGCGGCCACATAGCCCCAGCCGGCGCAGAAATCGGCAACGCTGCCCCGCAGATCATTGGGCAGGTTCTCGACCAGCAATTTCGAACCGGTGTCGATCCGGTCGAAGGAGAACATGCCGGGCGCGGTGCGGAACCGGCCTTCAACCAGCAGAGCGGGATTGGCGGCGCGCAGGTTTTGCGCAGCGGCCAGATCGGCAGGCCGGCGAACCCAGAAGGCGATGCCGTGATATTTCGGCAGATGCGCCTCAAGCGGCACAAGTTCGTCAACGCGCCTGCGCAGGCTGGCGATACCATCGTCCTTGCCGCCGGCAACGACGACCAATCCGCCCGGTGCCACCCGCTCGAGCGCCTCGGCGAGGCGCAATTCGTTCAGGCCGCGGTGCCGACCGGCAAGCACGAGTGCCATGTCAAAGCCGTCGCCCTCCGCTTGTGCGGTGACGGTGAAGCCAGACGCCTGCAGTACTCGAAAATGCGGCCGGAAGCCTTGTACGAGGTGAAGCGCGGCCTCGAAGCCTTCTGGCAACCTGAAGCCCGGTTCGGCGCCGAGAAACAGGGCTCGATCGCCCTTTCCAGGCAAAGGAACGGCCTCGGCCTCAAAGGGATGAAAAAGCGTCTTCAGCGGCTCGGCGGACATTGTTCGATCTCGAAACGAGGCCTGTGGTCACAGACTAGAAATGAAAACCGGGCTGAAAATGAAAACGGGCGCGACATACGCCGCGCCCGCTTCGATTTACAATCCCAGGCCGATCAGGCGGCGTTTTCTTCGCCTTCGGTCTTCTTGTCGCGGGCGAGTTCCTTGCCGGTGGTCTGGTCGACGACCTTCATCGACAGGCGGACCTTGCCGCGCTCGTCGAAGCCCATCAGCTTGACCCAGACCTTGTCGCCTTCCTTGACGACGTCCGAGGTCTTGGCGACCCGGTCGTTGGCAAGCTGCGAGATGTGGACGAGGCCGTCACGCGGGCCGAAGAAGTTGACGAAAGCGCCGAAGTCGGCGGTCTTGACGACCGTGCCTTCGTAGATCTCGCCGACTTCCGGCTCGGCGACGATGGTGTGGATCCACTTCTTCGCCGCCTCGATCTCCTTGGCGTTGGACGAAGCGATCTTGACCGTGCCGTCGTCCTCGATGTTGATCTTGGCGCCGGTCTTTTCGACGATCTCGCGGATGACCTTGCCGCCCGAGCCGATGACGTCACGGATCTTGTCGGTCGGGATGTGCATGACCTCGATGCGCGGTGCGAACTCACCGAGCTCCGAACGCGCGCCGGAGAGCGCATTCGACATCTCGCCGAGGATATGCAGGCGGCCGTCCTTGGCCTGGCCGAGCGCGATCTGCATGATCTCCTCGGTGATGCCATCGATCTTGATGTCCATCTGCAGCGAGGTGATGCCGTTGGCAGTGCCTGCGACCTTGAAGTCCATGTCGCCGAGGTGATCCTCGTCGCCAAGGATGTCGGAGAGCACGGCGAAGCGCTCGCCTTCCTTGATCAGGCCCATGGCGATACCGGCGACGGGCTTGGCCAGCGGCACGCCAGCATCCATCAGCGCCAGCGAGGTGCCGCAGACGGTCGCCATCGACGACGAACCGTTGGACTCGGTGATCTCCGAGACGACGCGCAGCGTGTAGGGGAACTGGTCAGCGCTCGGCAGCATCGGGCGGATAGCGCGCCAGGCGAGCTTGCCATGGCCGATTTCGCGGCGGCCCGGCGAACCCATGCGGCCGGTCTCACCGACGGAGTAGGGAGGGAAGTTGTAGTGAAGGAGGAACTTCTCCTTGTACATGCCGGTCAGCGAATCGACATACTGCTCGTCCTCGCCGGTGCCGAGCGTGGCAACGACCAGCGCCTGGGTCTCGCCGCGGGTGAACAGCGCCGAACCATGGGTGCGCGGCAGGACGCCGACTTCCGAGACGATCTTGCGGACCGTCTTGAGGTCGCGACCATCGATGCGCGAGCCGGTGTCGAGGATGTTCCAGCGCACGACCTTGGCCTGGAGTTCCTTGAACACGGCGCCGATCTGCTCGGACGTGTACTTGGCGTCTTCGCCTTCAGCCGGAGCAAACGCGGCCTTGACCTTCGCCTTGACGGCGTCGACGGCGGCGTAGCGCTTCTGCTTGTCGGTGTTCTTGTAGGCATCGCGAAGCTCGCCTTCGACGATCTTTAGCATCTCGGCTTCGAGCGCGGAATTGTCCGGCGCGGTGAAGTCGCGCGGCTCCTTGGCGGCAACTTCGGCCAGCTTGATGATGGCGTCGATGACCGGCTGGAAGCCCTTGTGACCGAACATGACGGCGCCGAGCATCAGCTCTTCGTCGAGTTCCTTGGCTTCCGATTCGACCATCAGCACGGCGTCGGTGGTGCCGGCAACGACCAGGTCGAGCTTGGATTCCTGCATCTCATCGACATGCGGGTTGAGAACGTATTCGCCGTTGATGTAGCCGACGCGGGCGCCGCCGATCGGGCCCATGAAGGGCACGCCCGACAGGGTCAAAGCGGCCGAGGTAGCGACGATCGACAGGATGTCCGGATCGTTCTCGAGATCGTGCTGGACGACGGTGACGACGATCTGCGTGTCGTTCTTGTAGCCTTCGGCGAAAAGCGGGCGGATCGGGCGGTCGATGAGGCGGGAAACCAGCGTTTCCTTCTCGCTCGGACGGCCTTCACGCTTGAAATAGCCACCCGGGATCTTGCCGGCGGCGTAGGTCTTTTCCTGGTAGTTGACGGTCAGCGGGAAGAAATCGAGGCCGGGCTTCGGCTCCTTCATCGAAACGACGGTAGCGAGAACCTTGGTCTCGCCGTAGGTCGCGAGCACGGCGCCGTCAGCCTGGCGCGCGATCTTGCCGGTTTCGAGGATGAGCGGACGACCGCCCCATTCGATTTCCACTTTGTGGTGATTGAACATATCTTGTCCTTAATAAGCGGAAAGGGCCGCGCCGTTTCACGGTGCGCGGATGCCCTTTTCCTGGCTTCCTTTCTCGGGCAGCCACGGGCAAGACAACGGGAAGCTCGGGTGATTTCAGCGCGGCGAGCGCGCGAGCGTCCTGCAATCCTGCCCCATGACCGTCCATGGGTGGTTTCGAGTGGCCCTCTGCACGCTCGAAACCGGGTCTGGCCAGTCGATACGACTGGCAGAATGCGCGACCGGCGGGCCTTCCGAAGAAAGCCCGCCGGTCAATTCGTCAACGGCGCAGACCGAGCTTCTCGATCAGCGTCTGGTAGCGCGCGTCGTCCTTGCGCTTGAGATAATCAAGCAGGCTGCGGCGCTGGGAGACGAGAGCGAGCAGACCACGGCGGGAATGGTTATCCTTCTTGTGGTCCTTGAAATGGTCGGTCAGGTTCTTGATGCGCTCGGAAAGGATGGCCACCTGGACTTCCGGAGACCCGGTATCGCCCTTGGCGGTTGCGAATTCACCCATCAATTCCTGTTTGCGCTCGGCAGTAATCGACATCGTGTTTTTCCTTATCTGTTTGAGGAAACGGGTCGCCCTCAGCCGGGATGTCGTCCAGCAGGGGCCGGTGCAAGCAAAGCGTCTCAGCGCTATGCTGCGGCGCGTATAGTGCAATTCCCCGGAAAACACCAGCCCAATTCACAAGCCGGCTTTTCAGGTCGAAATGGCAGGTTTTATCCCTGTTAAAGCCATTTCTTCCATTTGAAGAAGCCAATCAGCCCAAATGCGACAAGCGCCATGAACAGCAACGCTTCCGGATAGCCGTAATAGGCTTTCAGCTCCGGCATGTTCCAGGGCGAAGACTCCGGATCGAAATTCATGCCCCACACACCGACCAGGAAGGTAAGGGGCATGAAGATGACCGAGACGATGGTGAGGTAGCTGATGACGTCGTTGGTGCGGGCCTGGCTCAGCGACAGATGCATTTCGATCAGGCCGGTCAGCATGTCGCGCTGGGTCTCGACCAGTTCGATCAGCCTGAGCGAATGGTCGAGCGTGTCGTTGAGGAAGATCTTGGTTTCGGCCTTCACGTAGGGCACGTCGTTGCGGATCAGCGTTGCCAGCGCATCGCGCATCGGCCACAGCACGCCCTTCAGCACATTGGCGTCGCGCCGCAATTCATGCAGCTGCCGCATCTGCTGCTTGTGCGTCGAATGCAACATCTCGTCCTCGATGCCGTCGACCATGTCGCCGGCGGCCTCGATCGGCGGGAAATAACTGTCGACGATGGCGTCGATCAGCGCGTAGGCGAGGTAGTCGGCGCCGCGCGCGCGCAGCCGGTTGGGCGCCGAGCTCTCGATACGCTTGCGCACCGGATTGAACGGATCGCCTTCACGCTCCTGGAAGGTGACGACGAAGTTCCTGCCGAAGAAGACGGCGATCTGCTCATAGCGGTGCGACGTGACGTCGTCGATCATCCTGACGACGACGAAGGCATGGTCCTCGAAGAAATCGACCTTCGGCCGCTGGCCGGTGTTGACGACGTCCTCCAGCGCCAGCGGATGCAGGCTGAAAATGCGGCCGATCTCCTCGATCAGCGGAATGTTGGCGAGGCCGGTGCAATCGAGCCAGATGACCGGCCATTTGTCGCAATGGGTGTTGAGGTCGTCGATGCTGGCATTCTCGATGGTCTTGAATTTCTGCGGCGAAATCAGCGTCAGCCTGAGTTCGGACCGGCGAGCCGACGGGTCGGCAATCAGCGTACCGGGCGACGCGCCGACCGGTGGCCGCCGCGTTTTCACCGGCTCCCGCTTCTTCACCGCCTCAGCCTTAGCCATTTGACCCCCCGATTCAACGTCCGAGCGACATTAGATGAGGGGCATCACCCGGCAAAGACCCGCTTGGGCTTGAACATGCCTTGCTCGATGGCGCCGATGGCGACCAGCTTGCCGCGCGCCGTGGCGCAGGCTTCCTCGGCTTCCACCGGTGCGTCGCGGCCGCGGATGATGACCGGATTGCCGAGGCGGATCTTCGTCGCCGCATCGTCGCTGATGGCGATCTGCGGCAGGCAGTCGAGGGCCGCCGCCGTGTCCACCAGAAGCGCATCGATGGCGCCGAAGTCGATTGGCACGTCCACCGCGTCAGCGGCTTCTGTCGTATCAGCGACGTCCGTCGAGTCCGAGTTGTCTTCATCTTGCGCGCCGAAACGGGCGGCTTCCAATTCGGCGATGGTGACGAAATCGTCCGGCGTGAACGGCTCGACCTCGACCCGGCGCAGTTCGGAAATATGGCCGAAACAGCCGAGGTCGCGGCCCATGTCGCGGGCCAGCGAGCGCACATAGGTGCCCTTGCCGCATTCGACCTCAAAAACCGTATGGTCGGCGTCGTGCTCGATAATATCGAGCCGGCCGATCTCGACCTCGCGCGCGGGTATGTCGACCGTCGCGCCGTCGCGTGCCAGGTCATAAGCGCGCTCGCCTGATATCTTGATGGCGGAGAATTGCGGCGGCGTCTGCATGATGACGCCGGTGTATTTCGGCAGCAGCGCCAGCACCTCGGCTTCCGACGGACGCAGATCGGCGCTCTTCGTCACCGGACCTTCGAGGTCATCAGTGGAACGCTCCTGCCCCCAGGCAACGGTGAAGCGATAGATCTTGGCGCCGTCCTGCACGTAAGGCACGGTCTTGGTGGCTTCGCCGAGCGCGATCGGCAGCATGCCGGAGGCGAGCGGGTCGAGCGTCCCGGCATGGCCAGCTTTTTCTGCCTGGAACAGCCATTTGATCTTGGAGACAGCTTCGGTCGAACCCATGCCGACGGGCTTGTCCAGGACCAGCCAGCCCGAGATCGGCCGGCCCTTCTTCTTGCCGCGACGCGCCACTATTCGGTGTCCTTGTTATCGTCTTTGTCCTGGTCGACTTTGTTTTGGTCCTCTGGGCCCAGATCGCGCGCCACTTCAGGCGATTTCAACAGATCGTTGATCCTGGCGAAATTGTCGAAGGAGGTGTCGAGCTTGAAGCGGAACTCCGGCATGAACTTCATTTGCCGGAGCGCGCCGGAAACGCGGCCGCGGACGAATTTCGCATGCTTGTTCAGCGCCTCGACCACCGCATCGGTATCCTTGGCACCGAGTGGCGAGACGAAAGCGGTGGCGACCTTCAGGTCGGGCGACATGCGCACTTCGGAGACCGAAACCACGGTATTCTCGATCAGCGGGTCGATGATCTCACCGCGCTGCAGGGTTTCGGACAGCGCATGGCGGACCTGTTCGGCGACGCGCAGCATGCGCTGGGATGGGCTGGATGTGGTTGGACGGGGCATTTTTCTCAATCCTGAAAGCGTGAGGCGCGGGATGGGACCGTGCCGCATGTCTCATATGGGTCGTTCTCAACAGACCTGTCCAACAGACTTGGGGCGGCGGTCTTTCGACCACCGCCCGATATGGACAAGTCACTCGAACTCAGAGCGTCCGGGTCACCATCTCGACGCGGAAGCACTCGATGATGTCACCGACACGCATGTCCTCGTAGTTCTGGAAGGCCATGCCGCATTCCTGGCCGCCTGGAACTTCCGAAACTTCGTCCTTGAAGCGCTTCAGGGTCTTCAGCGTGCCTTCGTGGATGACGACGTTGTCGCGGATCAGGCGCACGCCCGCACCACGCTCGACCTTGCCTTCGGTGACACGGCAGCCGGCGATCTTGCCGACCTTGGTGATGTCGAAGATTTCGAGGATCTGCGCATTACCGATGAAGGTTTCGCGACGCTCCGGCGACAGCAGGCCCGACAGAGCCGCCTTCACGTCATCCACGAGATTGTAGATGATCGAGTAGTAGCGGATCTCGATGCCCGCGGCAGCGGCAGCGGCGCGTGCCTGGACGTTGGCGCGGACATTGAAGCCGATGATCGCCGCACCCGAAGTCTCCGCCAGCGACACGTCGCTTTCGGTGATGGCGCCGGCGCCGGCATGGACGATGCGCGCACGCACTTCGTCTGTGCCGAGTTTGTCCAGCGCCGCGTTGATCGCCTCGATCGAGCCCTGCACGTCGCCCTTGATGACCAGCGGGAATTCCTTCAGCCCGCTCGTCTGCAACTGCGACATCATCTGCTCGAGCGAACCGCGCTGGCCGGCATGCTTGGCAACCGCCTTCTCGCGCGCCAGACGCTGGCGGTATTCGGTGATCTCGCGGGCACGGGCCTCGTTGTTGACCACGGCGAAGCGGTCGCCGGCCTGCGGAGTACCCTGCAGGCCAAGCACTTCGACCGGCATCGCAGGCGGAGCTTCCTTGATCTGTCCGCCACGGTCGTTGACCAGCGCGCGCACCCGGCCCCATTCGTTGCCGGCAACAAGGATGTCGCCCGGCATCAGCGTGCCGGTCTGCACCAGCACGGTGGCGACGGGGCCACGGCCCTTGTCGAGCTGGGCTTCGATGACGACACCCTCGGCGGTACGGTCCGGATTGGCCTTCAGGTCGAGGATTTCGGCCTGCAGCAGGATCGCCTCGAGCAGCTTGTCGAGATTGGTTCCCTTGGTCGCCGACACTTCGACGTCCAGCACTTCACCGCCCATGGATTCGACGAAGACCTCGTGGCGCAGCAATTCGGAGCGCACCTTCTGGGGATCGGCATCATGCTTGTCGATCTTGTTGATCGCCACGATGATCGGAACGCCGGCCGCCTTGGCATGGCTGATCGATTCGATCGTCTGCGGCATAACGCTGTCGTCGGCCGCCACCACCAGGATGGCGATGTCGGTTGCCTGGGCACCGCGAGCACGCATTGCCGTGAAGGCGGCGTGGCCGGGCGTGTCGATGAAGGTGATCTTGTGACCGTTCTTCTCGACCTGGTAGGCGCCGATATGCTGGGTGATGCCACCGGCTTCGCCGGAGACGACATTGGCATTGCGGATGGCGTCGAGCAGCGAGGTCTTGCCGTGATCGACATGGCCCATGATCGTCACGACGGGCGGACGCGTCACCAGGTCCTCGGCATTGTCGGCGATGTTGAACAGGCCTTCCTCGATGTCGGACTCGGCGACGCGGCGGACCGTGTGGCCGAATTCGGTGGCAACCAGCTCCGCCGTATCGGCGTCGATGACGTCGCCCGGCTTCAGGATCTGGCCCTGTTTCATGAAGAACTTGACCAGGTCGACCGCACGCTCGGACATGCGTTGCGCAAGCTCCTGGATGGTGATGGTCTCTGGCAAGATCACTTCGCGCATGACTTTCTCGCGCGGCTCATTGTGCATCGCGCGCTTGAATTTTTCCTGGCGGCGGCGCATCGACGACAGCGAACGGGCCCGCGCGTCCTCATCGGACAATGCGGAATTCAGCGTCAGCTTGCCACGACGGCGATCTTCCTCGGCCTTGGTCGGCTTGGCCGGACGCGCCACTTCAGGCGTGACCGGACGGCGCACCGGCGCGCCGGCGCCAATCCGCTTCCGCTTGACTTCTTCCTCGTCGTCGACCGTTGCCAGTTCGGCGGCCAGCGGCGCGCGGCGGCGTGCCTCTTCCTCGGCGCGACGGCGGGACTCGGCTTCGGTCTGCAACCGCGCCTCTTCCTCGGCCTGGCGGCGCGCGGATTCCTCGCGTTCGCGGCGACGGCGCTCTTCATCCTCGGCGCGGCGCTTGGCCTCCTCGGCGGCGCGCTGACGGTCCTCGACCTCGCGCACCTTGGAGCCTTCAAGCGCCCTGCGGCGCGCTTCCATTTCACTGCGCGACAGTTCGTTCAGCACCATGCCGCTGCGTTCGACCGGAGGCGGCGGCGGTGGCGGTGCCTTTGGCGCTTCCTGCACGACGGGGGCTGCCACAACCGCCGGCTTCGGCGTGAAGACGGGGGCGGCAACCGGCTCCGGCTTGTCGCCGGGCATCGAGAACTTGCGCTTCTTGGTTTCGACGACGACCTGCTTGGTGCGGCCGTGCGAGAAGTTCTGGCGCACGGTGCCCTGTTCCATACCGGGGCGCTTCAGCGTCAAGGTCTTCTTCGGCGTCACACTCAGCGTATTGTCGTCACCCGATTTCGTATCGCTCATTCCATATCCTCTGCGGCATCATCTTCGTCAGCAACAGCCGCAAGCATTGCCAGATCGTCCGGGGAACCGCCCCGATACCGGTCGAGCGCAACCATGCGCTTCTGGACCGCCCTGCCCGCGTCTCCCGCGAGAACGGCAGCATGTATCACATTTGTACCCCCCAATGCCAAGCTCAACTCGGCCTCGGAGAAAAGTTTGTAGGCAAGGATAGCAGGCCCGCCGAGATGGACTGTCGCCCGTCGCGCCTGGCTGATCTTGCGCACGCCGTCGTTGGACGCCTCGGTCGCATGGAGCACGAAAAGCGCCAATCCGCCGCGCACCGCGCTCTCGACCTTGGTGGCTCCAAGAGAAATCGCGCCTGCCTTGCGAGCAAGCCCAAGCATGCCCAGAGCGGATCTGGAGAGCAGCCCGTCGACCATGCCGCCAAGATCGGGCGGCACGACCACCTGTGCCTTGAAGGCGCGGGCAAAAAGGTTCTTCGCCGCAGCCTTCTCGATATGTAGGCGGTCGGCGCTCACCCAGCAACCACGGCCGGGCAGATTTCTCTTGATGTCGGGAACGACGGCCGAATCCGGGCCGACGACGAACCGGATCAATTCATCCGGTTCGGCCTGCCTGCGGGTGACGATGCAGGTGCGATCGTTCATCTCGTCCAAGGGCGGGTTCGGTGCGATGCGGTTTCACCTCACGCACCAACGGCTTCGTCAGCCGGTTCTTCTTCGGCTGCAAGCTCGTCTTCGGTGATCCAGCCAGCCTTGAGGCGAGCGGCCAGAACCATCTGCTCGGCATCGGCGCGTGTCACGCCATGATTGGCCAGCACGCCCGGATAGACCTTGGTCTCGCCGTCCTTGCGTTCCTTCCAGCCGGTCAGGTCGTCGGCGGCATAGCCAGCGAAATCCTCGATCGTCTTCACGCCGTCCTCGCCGAGCGTCACCATCATGGCGGTGGTGATGCCGGGGATTTCGCGCAGTTCGTCCGAGACGCCGAGCGCCTTGCGCTTGTCGTCATGCTCGGCCTCGATCTTCTCCAGGTATTCGCGGGCACGGGTCTGGATTTCCGAAGCGGTGTCCTCGTCGAAACCGTCGATCGAGGCGATCTCGCCGGAATCGACATAGGCGACTTCCTCGACGCTGGTGAAGCCTTCGGAGGCCAGCACCTGGCCGACCATCTCGTCGACGTCGAGGGCTTCCATGAACAGCGACGAACGCTCGACGAATTCCTTCTGGCGACGTTCGGATTCTTCGGCCTCGGTCAGGATGTCGATATCCCAGCCGGTGAGCTGCGAAGCCAGCCGCACATTCTGGCCGCGGCGGCCGATGGCCAGCGACAGCTGGTCGTCGGGAACCACGACTTCGATGCGTTCGGCATCCTCGTCGAGCACGACCTTGGCGACTTCCGCCGGCTGCAGCGCGTTGACGATGAAGGACGCGGCCGAAGGCGACCACGGAATGATGTCGATCTTCTCGCCCTGCAATTCGCCGACGACGGCCTGGACGCGGCTGCCGCGCATACCGACGCAGGCGCCGACCGGATCGATCGAAGAATCACGCGAGATGACGGCGATCTTGGCGCGCGAGCCGGGGTCGCGGGCGACCGACTTGATCTCGATGATGCCGTCGTAGATTTCCGGCACTTCCATGGTGAAGAGCTTGGCCATGAACTGCGGATGGGTGCGCGACAGGAAGATCTGCGGGCCGCGCTGCTCGCGGCGCACGTCGTAAACGTAAGCGCGGACGCGGTCGCCATATTTGTAGTTCTCGCGCGGGATCAGTTCGTCGCGACGGATGATCGCCTCGCCGCGGCCGAGATCGACGATGACGTTGCCGTATTCGACACGCTTGACGGTGCCGTTGACGATCTCGCCGATGCGGTCCTTGTATTCGTCATACTGGCGGTCGCGCTCGGCCTCACGCACCTTCTGCACGATAACCTGCTTGGCCGACTGGGCGGCGATGCGGCCGAAATCCATCGGCGGCAGCTGTTCGGCGATGAAGTCGCCGAGCTGGGCGTCGGGATTGCGCTCGCGCGCCGAGGAAATGGCGATCTGGGTGGCGTAGTCATCGACCTTCTCGACCACTTCCATCAGCCGCTGCAGCTTCATCTCGCCGGTGTTCGGGTTGATGTCGGCGCGGATGTTGGTCTCCTGACCGTAACGCGAGCGCGCCGCCTTCTGGATCGCATCGGCCATGGCGGCGATGACGATCGACTTGTCGATCGACTTTTCACGCGCGACCGCATCGGCGATCTGCAGCAGTTCAAGCCTGTTGGCGCTTACAACCATCGTTTTTCTCCCGAGCCTGTTTGCCGGACCTTTGCGCCCGGCAGCTCAATCATAGTTCCTGTTCGGTTTCGTCTTCCGCGCCCGCTTCGGCACCCTCGGGCGCCTCGTCTTCGGGTTCGCCGCGGCGTTTCTTGGCTTCCTTGCGCGCCCTGTTGTCTTTCGACAGGGCATCACGAATAAGATCGTCGGTCAGGATCAGGCGCGTTTCGGAAATCGCGTCATAGGGGACCCGCACCGTGGGCTCCTCGCCATAGGCGGCCTTTTCGCGCTCGATCAGCACATCGCTGTCACCGGCCTCAACGATCTTACCCTTGAACCGCTTGCGGTCGGCGACGATGATCGATGTCTCCATCTTGACCAGATGACCGGTCCAGGTCGCGAAATCCGATTTGCGGACCAGCGGCCGGTCGATGCCGGGCGAAGAGACTTCGAGGTGATAGGCCTTTTCGATCGGGTCATCGACGTCGAGGGCCGGCGACACGGCGCGGCTGACCTCTTCGCAATCCTCGACGGTCATGGTGCCGTCCTCGCGCTCGGCCATGATCTGCAGCGTCAGCCCGTTCTGGCCCGACAGATGCACCCGCACAAGGCGGAAGCCTATGCCGCGCAGAACCGGCTGGACGATCAGCGCGATGCGCGCATCGATGCCGCTTTCGCGGATGATGCGGTCGTCGCCCTCGCTTGCCGTTGCAGTCATTCGATCCCTGTCGTTCTACCCGAAGCTATCGGCAGGTAATAAAAAAGAGCGGGACCGGGTGGACCCACTCTTCGTCATACCGACCAAGAATTTGAGCCTGATATAAACGATCATGGCCGTTGTTTCAAGCCCGACGTACCCGCGCGGACAAAAGCCGTGGCAACGCCAGCATTGCGCCAGACGCATGACCTCCATGCGGCGGTGCCCCTGTGCGCCTAAACGTTGCATCACCATCTATGTTGCATCGCACAAAGATGACTACACGTCATAGCAGCGAAAGGACATGACCATGACCAACCGCAAGATTCTATCCGCCATCGGCGATCTCTTCACGACATTCGGCAGCGCAGTCGCCGCCTCACGTGCCGTGGAAGCCGGCCGCAAGCCGCGCGCGGACGACCTGCGCAAGCTCGGCATGGATCCGGCCGTCTTCAACAGGATCGGCCGTTTCTGAAAATTTGGCAGGCTGATGACGCCCGCCTTTGCCGCCGGCGAACGCCGGGCGCGCTTACGTCCTGATGAAGGTAAGATAGGCCGGCCGCCGCCCTTCACGAATGGCCTTCGCCTCGTAACGCGTGCCGGGCCAGCCATCGTAGGACCGATGCCAATCGGCCGCCTCCGAAGCCTGCCACGCGAATGCGCGATGCGCCCGGCAATGCAGCAAGGTCCAGTTCACATAGGTGTCGATATCGGACGCAAAGCGGAATTTTGAACCCGGCTTCAGGACGCGCGCGAAACGGTCGAGATTGATCGGGCTGACGAAACGGCGCTTCCAGTGCTTCTTCTTCGGCCAGGGATCCGGATAGAGAAGATCGATGCCGTCGAGCGAGCCTTGCTGCAGCCAGTCGAGCAGCCGGGTGGCGTCGTCGTCATGGACCCGGAGATTGGCGAGCGGCTTCTCCTTCACCGCCATCATCATCTTGGCCATGCCGTTGACGAAAGGCTCGACGCCGATGAAGCCGACCGTCGGCGCCTGCGTGGCACGATGCAGGAGATGCTCGCCGCCGCCAAAGCCGATTTCGAGGCGAACCGCCGAAACATCCGCTTCAAACAAAGTGCGCAAATCCACGGGCGGTTCAGCCGTCAGATCGAGCCGATATATCCCGAAACCGCTTTCCAGTGCGGCCGCCTGCTGCGGACGCATAGTCTTGCCGCGCCGGCGACCGAAGAATGCTTCGGTCGCGCGGCTTGGTCTGTCTTTCGGGTCCATGAGCCGGACTTTGCAGCGCCGCAATCAGGCGGCGACCGCATCCTTGAGCGCCTTGGCGATATCGGTCTTTTCCCAGGAGAAAGACCCGTCGCGGCCAGCCTTGCGGCCGAAATGACCGTAGGACGACGTCTTGGCGTAGATCGGCTTGTTGAGATCGAGATGGCGGCGGATGCCGGACGGCGACAGGTCCATCACGCTGCGCAGCGCCTCCTCAAGCCTGGCCTCGTCAACCTTGCCGGTGCCGTGCAGGTCGACATAGACCGACAGAGGCTGGGCAACGCCGATGGCGTAGGAAAGCTGGATGGTGCAGCGGTCGGCGAGTTTCGCCGCCACGACGTTCTTGGCCAGATAGCGCGCCGCATAGGCCGCCGAGCGATCGACCTTGGTGGTGTCCTTGCCCGAAAAAGCGCCGCCGCCATGGGGTGCGGCACCGCCATAGGTGTCGACAATGATCTTGCGGCCGGTCAGCCCGGCGTCGCCATCCGGCCCGCCGATGACGAACTTGCCGGTCGGGTTGATGTACCACATGCAGTTGTCGGCGATCTTGAGGTCGCCCAGTGCTTCGCGGATATAGGGTTCGACGACCTTGCGGACCTTCTTCGAATCCCAGCTCGCATCGAGATGCTGCGTGGACAGCACGATCTGCGTCGCCTCGGCGGCCTTGCCGTCGATGTAGCGGACCGTGACCTGGCTCTTGGCATCCGGACCGAGCTTGCCGGCTTCACCGCTGCCTTCGTGGCGGGCGGCGGCCAGCAGTTCGAGGATCTTGTGGCTGTAGTAGATCGGCGCCGGCATCAGATCCGGCGTCTCGCGGCAGGCATAGCCAAACATGATGCCCTGGTCGCCGGCACCTTCCTCGCCCTGACGGTCGGAGGCATTGTCGACACCCTGGCCGATATCCGGCGACTGGCCGTGCAGCAGGACCTCGATCTTTGCGGTCTTCCAGTGGAAGCCGGCCTGCTCGTAGCCGATCTCACGGATCGCCTTGCGGGCAACCGACTTGAACTTCGCCGGATTGACGACCGGATGGCCGGCGGCATCCGTGAGGATGTTGCCTTCCTTGTCCTTCTTCAGCAGCGTCTCGGGGACGCGCACCTCGCCGGCGATGACGACGCGGTTGGTGGTGGCCAGCGTCTCGCAGGCGACGCGGACTTTCCACGGGTCCATGCCGGTCTTCTTGGCTTCGCGATAGACCAGATCGACGATCTCGTCGGAGATCCGGTCGCAGACTTTGTCTGGATGGCCCTCGGCAACGGATTCCGAGGTAAAGAAGTAATTCTGCCGCGTCACGGGTGTCCCCTCTTGAAAAAACGATCGGCAGGCTGCCGATTTTGGCGCGCCACGTGTTAGCGGGGTGGAGCGCCGCTCGTCAAGCGGCGTGCTGCCGTTCTGGCATGAATGTCGATGCAGTTGTCTTGTGCCACCGGCGGCAGGCCGCCGCCGGTCCAAACCGGATTGCGGATCAGTCGAGATCGTCGTTCGAGAGGGATTTGACCAGATCTATGATCCTGCGGCGCACCTTGGCGTCGGCAATCTTGACAAAGGCCCGGTTGAGCTGAAGCCCTTCGGGGCTGCCGCAGAATTCGACGGCGAAAGCCATCGATGTATCCTCGGCAAAGCCACGGCCGGGCGCGGCCTCCTGGCCGGGCGCATCCTCGAAAAAGAAGGCGACAGGCACGCCGAGTATCGACGCGATCGCCTGCAGGCGGCTGGCGCCGACGCGGTTGGTGCCCTTTTCATATTTCTGAATCTGTTGAAATGTGATGCCGAGGTTCTCGCCCAGTTTCTCCTGGCTCATTCCCAGCATATTGCGACGGAGCCGGATGCGACTTCCAACATGGATATCGATCGGATTCGGTTTCTTCTTGTTGTCTTCTGTCATTTTTTCCTCGCCGAATTTTTTCGGCTTTGTCTATTTTTTCTTGCCCGAACGACGCCGGCGGCAACTGCCCCAACAGAACGATCCACCGACTTCGAGAAATTTTCAGGCGCTTACAGTATGAGTTTCTAATGTGTGGGCTGTCAATTCACCCGTAGCCTTTGCCTTACGTTCAATAATCCGGCGGCGATGGCAAACAGCAACATGATCAGCATTCCGTTAATGCGCCGCTGGCCGGGAGATATGACCGTTTGTCCGGAAATCGGCACGCGGACATCGATGGCGCCGCGCGCGTCGATCGCCAGCGCATCGACGATGCGCCCGCGCGGATCAACGACGGCCGAGATGCCGTTGTTGGCAGCACGCAGCAATGGCAATCCATTCTCCACCGCACGGATCTGGGCCTGCCTGAAATGCTGATACGGACCCGGCGTGTCGCCGAACCACGCGTCATTGGTAACGTTCACAATAAGCTGCGCTGACGTTGCGTCAACCGCAACCAGATCGGGAAAGATCACCTCATAGCAGATAAATGGCAGCGCGCGGATGCCGTCAGGCAGCGCGATGGCGTGCCGCTCGTTGCCGGCCGCAAAATTCATCGGCCCGGCAACCAGTTGCCCGATGCCGAAACGCTCGAGCAGATCGGCAAAAGGCAGATATTCGCCGAACGGCACCAGATGAACCTTGTCGACAGCGTCAGCGATTTCACCTTTGTCGTCGATCGCCACCACGGAGTTGTAGTAGCGGCTGTCGGCATTCGCGGCCAAGCCGCCTTCCTCGCGAACGACGCCGGCAATCAGCATCTGGCCGGGTCCGAGCATGTCGCCCAGCGCCGTCAACGCATCCGGACGCTCGGTGAACAGGAACGGCACCGAGGTTTCGGGCCACAGGATCAATTGCGGCTTTTCATGACCGGGGTCCGGCGCCTCGGCCGACAAGCCCATCAAGGTGGCGAAGATGCGGTCCCGCACCGAAGCGTCCCACTTTTCCGACAGATCCACGGCCGGCTGGACGATGCGGACATCGAGGCTGTGCGTCGCCGGCTTTTCGGGAGCGGCAAGCCTGACATAGCCGAAGCCGATATGGGCGGCGACGAGGACGACAAACAGCGCCGCGCCGAGGCGAAGATGCCGGCGCGCCGCCACCAGTGCCGGCAATGCGAAGACGAACACCGCGAGCGCGTTCATGCCGATCATGCCGGTCACCGAGACGCTCTGCATCAACAAGGGCACGGGCATGGCCGCATAGCCGATCGCATTCCAGGGAAAACCGGTGAACAGGAAGCCCCGCAGCCACTCCGCCAGTCCAAAACCGAAGGCAAGCGCGGCGATGCGGCCGATATCGCTGCTCCACAGCAGGCGGGCGACCATTGCCGCGAAGCCGTAGAAAAAGGCGAGTGCGAAGGGAATGCCGACCACCGCGAATGGAAGCGCCCAGGCGAAGCTGTCGGCCTCGACCAGCAATGCAGAGCCGATCCACCAGAGGCCGGCAAGGAAATAGCCGAAGCCGAACCACCAGCCGACGGCGAAGGCCGGCCGCAGGCGACGGAACAGGCTGCCGGAGGCTTCGCCGGTGGCGCCGTCGAGCAGCCAGACCAGCAGGGGAAATGAGATGAAACAGGCAGCGAAGAAATCGTAAGGCGCCTGGCCAAGCACCGCAAACGCCCCGGCGAGAAACGCCACCAGCGCGCGCCGCCAACCCCAAAGCAGAATTATCCGGCCGGTAAGGCGCTCCATGCATACTTCCGAGTCGCGAGAATCAGGAAGCAAGATTTAACAGGCCGCGGTCCGCGCTCCAAACACCGGATGGCTGGCTGCAATGCAAGCTCCGGCCACCGCTCTACCTGTGCCAGCCTTCTATGCGCAGTCCGCCCAGCCGTTCGGCTTCTTCACGGGAAACGGAGCGGATGGTCTGCGTGAAGGTCCAGACATGGCCCTCGGGATCGCGTGCCCGATACTGGCGTTCGCCGTAGAACTGATCCGCAGGCTCCTGGATGATTTCGGCACCTTTTGCCCTGGCATGCTCGCAATGGGCGTCCAGGCCGTCCTTCAGCCGCACATAGACAGACTGCGTGTTCCTGCCCGAGACGGAAACCGGGCTGGCGACGTGATCCGTCCATTCGGAATCGACGATGATGTAGCTGTCGCCGAACCGCATCTCGGCGTGGACGAGCTTTCCCTCGGCATCGCTGACCGCCATGCTGCGCTCGAAGCCGAAAGCCGCTTCAAGCCAGTCCAGCGCGGCACGAGGATCCTTGTAGAATACACCGGAGCCCAGACTTGAGTGCTTGAACGGGTCGTCGACCGTCATCGGGCGAGCGAAACGCTCACGCCTGTTCGGCGCGGACCGTAGCGCGCCGGCGGCGCTCGCCCTTCTGGCTCTGCACGATGCGCACGCGCTTGACGCGGCGCGGATCGGCATCGAGGACATGGAATTCGAAGCCGGGAATGGCTTGAACCACCTCGCCGCGCGCCGGTACGCGGCCAAGCGTGTTGAAGATCATGCCGCCGATGGTGTCGACATATTCGCCATGTTCGCCGGCGGCGAAATCCCCGCCGATCATCTTGGCGACGTCGTCGATCTCGGCCTTGCCGTCGACAATGAAGACGCCGTCGCCACTCTGGGTGATCATCGGCTCGTCGTCGTCATGCTCGTCCTCGATGTCGCCGACCACCATCTCGACGATGTCTTCGAGCGAGGCAAGTCCGTCGGTGCCGCCATACTCATCGATGACCAGCGCCATCTGCGTGCGCGTCGTCTGCATGCGGCCCATCAGGTCGGAGGCAAGCATCGACGGCGGCACGAATAGCACCGGACGGATCAGGCTGAGGTCGCCAATGGTGCGCGCGAGGTCGACCTGGGCAAGATCGAGGACGGTGGCAGCAGGGGTTTTCCTTGTCGTGCGGCCCTTTTTGACGCGCGCGATCTTGGTGATGTGGGCCAGCACGTCGCGAATATGCACCATGCCGCGCGGATCATCGAGCGTCTCGGAATAGACCGGCATGCGCGAATGCCCGGACTGCTCGAAGGTGCCCAGGAGGTCGCCGAGCGTCGTCGTGATCTCGACCGCCTGGATGTCGGCGCGCGGCACCATGACGTCCTCGACGCGCACCTCGCGCAAGCGCAGGATGTTGTTGAGCATGGCGCGTTCGCCGGGCGAGAAGGCGCCTGCATCGCTCGCCGTTTCGGCAAGCGCGCCGGCGATTTCCTCGCGCAGGCTGGTTCCGTTGCGTTGCCGGAACAAGCCCAGCACGCGGTCGAACAGGGAGGGACCGGCAGGCGATGTTTCGCTGGCAACGCTGCCGGCGCTGGCAGCACCAGAGGTAACGGAACTCGGACTTGATCCCTCTTCCGACGTGTCGGAAGCCTTGGTCGCACTGCCGGCGTCGGGGCGGGCGGCAGTCTCTGGTTTGTCGTTCATCGTCTTCCGGTCAATTGGTCTTTTTAGTTACGCGTAGGGATCGGGAATGGCAAGCCTTGCTAGCGCTGCGCGTTCGATGGCCTCCATCACCTCGGCCTCGGCGTCGGTCTCGTGGTCATAGCCCAAAAGGTGCAGCAGGCCATGGATGACGAGATGGGTAATATGGTTCTCGACAGGCTTGTCTTCCAGTGCCGCTTCACGCGCGACCGTCTCGGCGGCGAGCACGATGTCGCCCAGCATCGGCGGCAATGGATCGCCCTTCACAAGCGGAAAAGCCGGGAAAGACAAGACGTTGGTCGGTTTGTCCTTGCCGCGCCAGCCGGCGTTTAGGGTCCGGATATGGGCGTCGTCGGAAAAAACGAGGCTGAGTTCGGAACGGCCCGCCACGCCGGTCTCGGCAAAAGCGGCCGCGACTGCGCGATCGACCAGCCGCGTCAGGCTTGCCTCATCGGGCCAATTGCCCGCTTCAACTGATATATCAATCTCGACGGAGATCGGAAGGTCCCCGCCGCCGGATTTTTTGTCCTCAGGCATGAAGCCGCATCGTCAAAATCAATTCTCGGCGCCGAGGCCGCGCGCCAGCTTGGCGTCCCGGTCATAGGCCCTGACGATTTCCGCCACCAGCGGGTGGCGGACGACGTCGCCGTCATTGAAGCGCACGATGACCGCGCCGGCCACACCGTCCAGCACACGCAAGGCTTCGACCAGGCCGGATTTGGTGTTCGAGGGAAGATCGATCTGGGTCGGATCGCCGGTGACGATCATGCGCGAGTTCTCGCCGAGACGGGTCAGGAACATCTTCATCTGCATCGGCGTGGTGTTCTGCGCTTCGTCGAGGATGACGGCGGCATGCGCCAGTGTGCGGCCGCGCATGAAGGCGAGCGGCGCGATCTCGATCACCTCGGCGGCAATGGCGCGCTCGACCTTGTCGGCGGGCATCATGTCGTAGAGCGCGTCATAGAGCGGGCGCAGATACGGATCGACCTTCTCCTTCATGTCGCCCGGCAGGAAGCCCAGCCGTTCGCCAGCCTCGACCGCCGGTCGCGACAGGATGATGCGCTCGACCATGCCGCGCTCGAGCAGCATCGCCGCATGTGCCACCGCCAGATAGGTCTTGCCGGTGCCTGCCGGGCCGATGCCGAATACCAGTTCCGACCGCTCCAGCGCCCGCATATAGGCGTCCTGGTTGAGCGAGCGGGCATAGATCGTCTTCTTGCGCGTGGCGATCTGGGCGGCGGAGACCTTGCCCTTGCGTTCCAGCGTCGGCAAGGTCAGCTGGTCGTCGGCGGCGATCGCCATGCGCACGGCGCCGTCGACGTCGGACTGGCCGATATCGACGCCCTTCTGGAGAATGCCGTAAAGATTGTCCAATGCTCGCCGCGCCTGCTCGGCGGCTGATGCCGACCCCTTGATGGTCAGCTGGTTGCCGCGCGAGCGGATGTCGACGCCGAGCTTCTGCTCGAGCCTGGCCAGGTTTTCATCGAACTGGCCATAGAGGGCGCTGGCAAGCTTGTTGTTGTCGAAAGTCAGAACGATGTGCGCCATGTCAGAAGCCCCAGATGCCGGTGCCGGGGGCAGGTTCTTCAGCTCTGCTGCGCTCAACCGTCTCTCCTCATCTGCCGAGACCCTCAGGCCAATTCGGCGAACAGGCTGTTGTAGCCCGTCTTCGTGATTCGCACCTGGATAATGTCACCGATTTCGCCGGCCTTTTCATCAACAATAACCGGCTGCAGCCAGGGCGAGCGTCCGACCTTCTGGCCGGCCTGACGGCCGGGCTTCTCGATCAGCGTGTCGATGGTGCTGCCGACGAGGCTCGTGCCGAAATCCTGCTGCTGCTTCAGAAGCAATGCCTGCAGCCGCTGCAAGCGCTCGTCCTTGACCGTTTCCGGCACATGGCCGGCCATCTCGGCGCCCGGCGTGCCGGGACGCGGCGAATATTTGAACGAGAAGGCCGAGGCATAGCCGACCTGCCGGACCAGTTGCATCGTCGCTTCGAAATCCGCCTCGGTCTCGCCGGGGAAGCCGACGATGAAGTCGCCGGAAAGCGCGATATCCGGCCGGGCGGCGCGAATGCGGTCGAGCAGCGCCAGATAGTCCTTCGCTGAATGCCTGCGGTTCATCGCCTTGAGGATGCGGTCGGACCCTGATTGCACCGGCAGATGCAGATAGGGCATCAACGCCGGCAGGTCACGGTGGGCGGCGATGAGTTCATCGTCCATGTCGCGCGGGTGGCTGGTGGTGTAGCGCAGCCGCGCCAGTCCGGGGATTTCGGCCAGCCTGAACAGCAGCCGGCCAAGGCCCCATTCCTCGCCATTTTCGCCCTGGCCGTGCCAGGCATTGACGTTCTGGCCGAGCAGCGTCACCTCGCGCACGCCGGCTTCCGCCAGACGCTGTGCCTCTGCGACGATCTGCGCCACCGGCCGCGACACTTCCGAGCCTCTGGTATAGGGCACGACGCAGAAGGTGCAGAACTTGTCGCAACCTTCCTGCACGGTGAGGAACGCGGTGACGCCGCGCTTGATGACCTCGGCGCGCTTCGGCTGCGGCAGGTGTTCGAACTTGTCCTCGATGGCGTAGTCGGTCTCGACGATCTTCTCGCCGCCGCGCACCCGCGCCAATACGTCGGGCAGCCGGTGATAGGTCTGCGGGCCGATGACCAGATCGACGGCCGGCGAACGGCGAAGGATCTCGGCCCCTTCGGCCTGCGCCACGCAGCCGGCGACGCCGACCAGCATCTCACGCCCGGCGCCGGCGCGCTCCGCCTTCATCTCGCGGATGCGGCCGAGCTCGGAATAAACCTTTTCGGCCGCCTTCTCCCTGATATGGCAGGTGTTGAGCAGCACCAGATCAGCCTCGCCGATGGCATCGGTCGCCGTATAGCCGTCGGCGGCCAGCGCATCGGCCATGCGCTGTGAATCATAGACGTTCATCTGGCAGCCATAGGTCTTGATGAAGACCTTCCTGGTCACTGCCGCCGGCGCGGCAATTGCTTCGGCCGCGGCGTCGATGCCGTCATGCTCTATCGTGTTCAAGTCCATCAGGCGGCTTCTAACGCCTTTCGATGACAAAAAACAGACGATTCTCCGTTGCCGCTGTCATGCGCGCCGGTGGATGCTCCATCTCTTTGTGTTTTGACGCAATTCCAAGGGAAAGCGCTATGCGCTTTTCCTGGAATAGCCCTACCGGCTCGGGCGCGGATCAGCGAGTGCCGCCTGCATCATCGCACGCACCTGGCTTTCCATCAGCTTCGACGTTTCCTTGCGGCTCGAGCCCTTGGAAAAGGCGATCGGTTCGCCGAAATGCACCTCGACGTCGAGGGCGCCTTCCGCCAGCAACACCTTGAGATGCGGCATCAGGTCCTCATCGCCGATCCAGGCGGCGAGCGGCCGGTGCCGGCGGCCGAGCGGCACGCCGTGCAGGCGCGTATAAGCGATTGCCACCGGCTGGATGAAGACCTGCTCGGCCGCGCCTTCCGAAATCGCCATCGAGGCGGCGCCGAACAACGTGCTCTTGAAAGGCAGGACGATGTTGCCGTCGCCGGTCGAGCCTTCGGCGAACAGCACCATGGCGTCGCCCTTGGCCATGCGGCTGGCGATCTCGCTTGCCTGGTCGCCCGAGGAACGCTTGCGCTCGCGCTCGATGAAGACGGTGCGCTGCAGCTTCGACAGCATGCCGATCAGTGGCCAGCCTTCCATATCTGCCCTGGCGATGAACTTCACATCGACCATGGAGCCCAGCACCATGATGTCGGTCCACGAAATGTGGTTGGAAGCGACCAGCAAGGGACGCGTGGTCGACAGCGCACCCTTGACGTGGATGCGCATGCCCAGCGCCCGGATGATCAGCCTGTGCCATATCTTGAGGATGTAGGTTTCCGGCCACCAGCCGGTCTTCATCGACAGAATCTGCAACGGCACGAGGATCAGTGAGCCGGCAATGACGAGGCCCAGCGCCAGGAAAATCCTGATTTTTCCGATCATACAGTCCTGGCCCTGCCGCTACAGCGCCGCGCGTCCCTTCTGGACGCGCAAAGGACGCTGTAACACTTGGATTTGGCGCTCTGGCTAGCGAAGATCGCGGCGCATGACAAGCGCGCCGGTCGGGCCATGTTCAGACGACTTGTAGTAGTTGGGGCGTTTGCCGACCTCGCGGAAGCCCAGCCGCCGGTAAAGGGCGATCGCCGCGACATTGGTCTCGTCGACCTCGAGGAACAGCGCCTCGGCGCGCTGCGCGTGCAATTCGCGCAGCACCGCGTCCATCAACTGCCAGCCCAATCCCTGCCGGCGGTGGGAGCGCGCCACCGCGACGGTCAGGATCTCGCCCTCGCCGGCGGCCAGCCTGGCCAGCACGAAGCCGACCGGCGGCTTGGCGCCCTGCCCGGTTTCGCGCGCGGCATAGCCGAACACGGTGTCCTGTTCGAGCAAGGCGGCGAATTCGCCATCGGTCCACGGGCGGACAAAATCCTCGCGATGCAGCAGCGAGACCGCCGGGCTGTCGGCGATCTTCAGCGGCTCGAGCGCGTAGTCCCGGCGGCGTGGTTGGAGAAAAGGTATGCGCATCAGTTTTGTTGCCTTGATAGTATGAAACCAGCCTGCGGCTTGGCGTCCGCGCCGCGCAGATAAAGCGGTTTCGGCTTCTGGCCCTCGCCTTTACCGGCAGCCAGCCGGGCGTAGGTGACAATGTCGGCGGTCGCCGTCTGAGGGCCGATATCGAAGGCGCGGCCGGCCGATGCGGCGATTTGCATTGCCGCGGTCCCGGCAAGCACGGAAGAGCTTTTCGTCGCCATGGCGGTGGCATCCGCCAGCGTAGTCACCGCCGGACCGTAAGTCAAAACCGACATTTCATCGAAAAGGGCGGCATGGATTTCCTCGCGCCCTGCATCGAGCGCCGCCAGCACGGCGCGGCCGGGAAATGTCTCTGCTGCCTCGGTGGCAAGCGCCTCCAGCGTCGTTACCCCGATCGCCGGAACCTTCAGCGCCAGCGCCAGGCCACGCGCGGTCGACACGCCGACGCGCAGACCGGTGAAGGAACCGGGGCCGACGGAGACGGCGATGGCGCCGAGACCGGCATAGCCGGTCGCGGCCGCCTTCAGCGCTTCGGCGATGACCGCCATCAGGTGCTCGGCATGGCCCTTGCCGAGAGCGAGCACAGAGCGGCCAAGCTCCTGCTTCGCCGCCGCGTCATAGACACAAGCGGCGCAGAGATTGGCGGCACAGTCGATGGCAAGCAATTTCATGAAACGACCGGTTCGAAAAAACAATTCCCTGTGCCCGCCACGGCCCGCCACCGCAAGGGGATAGTGTATATTTTGTTAAGCGGGTTCGTTTCGGCCCGGCGGAAAAAAATATCTACGCTGCCTGTTCGATGCGCAGCATGTGGTTGTCCCAGACATAGTCCGGTTCGGAGCGGGTCGCACCGCTGCCCTCGATGATTTCGCCAGCGCCTGTGGTCGCCATGAAACCGGTTCCGTCAGGCGCCACGCCGCAGACCTCGGCCAGCGTGCTGTTCGAGACGATCCGGCCGCTCGGCGCGTCGATCACAACAAGCGAATTGCCTTCCGGTGACGAGACAGCGACGGTGCGGGCAAGCGGATTGGCGGCGACCGAACCGATGTAGTTGCGGAAACCGGAGAGCACGTCCTGTGGCATATCGAGCAGCTGCAAATCCTTGCCACGCGCCGCGCGGCCGACCAGCAGCGGACGATCGGTGCCCGGCCCCCGGTACTGGCAGCCGAACCAGACCGTGCCGGATCGATCGCTGTCCATGTGGCGGATCGACAGCTGGTGCAGTGCCGCCGGCAGTTCGTGCTTCTCGACCAGGTCGCCGGTGACGCGGTCGATCAGCACATAGGACGGCTTCATGGTGGCGATGTTGAGCTCGGCGCGGCCATAGTCCGGATGGGTCTCGATGCCGCCATTGGCAACCGCAATCGTCCTGCCGTCGCCCAGGAGCAGAAGCTCGTGCGGGCCTATGCCATAGGTCGGGAATTCGCCGATGCGGCTGAATTTCGCCCGCGCATCGTAGATACCGACCACGCCGGCGGCATTGTCGAAGTCGTTTTCGGTGGCGTAGAGCAGCGCCCCGTCGGGGGAGAACACGCCGTGGCCGAAGAAATGCCGACCGGTGATGCTGGCGATGGTCAGCGGCTCCTCGCGGCCCGAGTGATCGAAGACGACGGCGAAAGTGCCGGGCTGGCGGGCGAAGACCACAGAACGCTTCGACATCGGATCGAAAGTGACGTCATGGCCGCGGTCGGGCAGGTCGATCGCATGCAGGAGCTTGCCTGCCTCGGACAGGACGGCCGCGCCATAGCTGCCGTCGCGCTTGACGAAGGCGGTGGCGAAGACGGCGTCGGCCGCAAGCGTCTTCGCCCAGGCCGAAGGCGCCATCGCTGCCGCAAAACCAACACCTGCAGCCCTCAGAAAGTCACGGCGGTCGATCAGCGGCGTAGCCATGCTCAGTCCCCGTCCAGCGATGAGAAGCCGGCGGTCAGGCCGAATTCGGCGGTCAGCCTGGTGCCGATCAGGGTCGACAGGCTGGAGGTGATCAGTGCGAAATGATCGAGCTTTTCGCGCAACGCCGGATCGGCAAGCGCCTTGTCGATCGGACCGCCGACAGCCCTGGCGGTGGCGACGCCATTGACCAGCTGGATGTGGATCGATTCCGCCATCCAGCGCGCATCGGGCGGCAGTGCATCGCCGAGCTTCGAGGACTGGAACAAATCGTCGATTCCCGACAGATTGGCGGCCAGCGAATTGGTGGTGTTGTGCGACCGCCAGTAGATTGCCTGCCTGGGCTTGTCCGCATCCGGTTTGCCGCCGAAAAAGCCCTTCAGGCGCACGTCGCGCACCATTTCCAGCTCGTTGATGAAGACGCCGACCAGTTCGGTCACCGCTTCGTTGCCGTCGCGATAAAGCGCGTTCTGCGGCCCCGGATTGGCCCAAAGGGCCGCAAAACCATCCGGCTTGTTCCAGGCGGCGCTGACCTCGCCGGCCATGGTTTCGATGTTGCCGGCAACCGCCGCGCCATAGGCGCAGCGATAGGGATCGGCTTGGCCCGTCAGCGCATCGGCGCCATCGCCGTAAAGGATGAATTCCAGCGCGCCCAGCCCTTGCATGGCGACACTCTTGCCGGCCAGCTGTGCCGGATCGGTGGCGGTCGGATCCTTGTCGGACAGCGCCGCCTGCACCTGCTTCAGGCCGATGCCCTTGCGATCCGGCCAGAACAGCATGCGTTCCAGCCGGTTGTTCTCCTTGATCGGCCCGAAGCCGATGATCTCGGCCGACGACCAGGCATCGACCGTCGCCGAAAACTGGGCCCGCGCCGCATCGAGGTCTTTTTGCGAGGGCGCGGTGCAGAGCGTGTGCATCGCCTTGGTCAAATGGCCGGCATGGTCCTCGAGGCTGGCATAGGCCGGGCGGATAAAGCCGTCGATCGCCCGCTGGATGATTTCGGAGGCTTCCACAGCCGCCGACGCCGGGACGCCCAGCAGGGCCAGCGGCAGAACGAGGACCAGTGCAGAGCGCTTGAGCATCAGAGTGACTCCAGGAATTTGAGCAGCGCATCGCGGTCTGCCGCGTCGGCGGCGGCAAAGCGGTCGCGCGCCTTCTGCGCCTCGCCACCATGCCACAGGATCGCCTCAGTCAGGCTGCGCGCGCGGCCATCATGCAGGAAGAAAGAATTGCCGTTAACCGTTTCGGTGAGGCCGATGCCCCACAGTGGAGGGGTACGCCACTCATTGCCCGTCGCTTCGCCCACGGCCTGGCCATCGGCCAGATCCGGCCCCATGTCGTGCAGCAGGAAGTCGGAATACGGCCAGATCAACTGGAAGGCCTGCGCCGTGTTCGGCGTGCCGCGACGGGTGACGAATTTCGGCGTGTGACAGGCAATGCAGCCGGCCTCGTAGAAGATTTTCTTGCCGGCGAGCACGTCCGGCCGATCAAGGTCGCGGCGCGCCGGCACGGCCAGGTTCTGCGAATAGAAGGTGACGAGATCCATCACCGGTGGTGGCGCCTCGACCGGGCCGAGACGCTGCTGCACGCCGTTCGGCATGGCGAGGCATTTTTCCTGCGCGGCGGTGCAGTCGCCCCAGTGTTTCGGCGCTTCCGGCGTCGAGATGCCGATGTCGCCGGCAAAGGCATCCGCCGCCTGCTGGCGGATCGAGGCGGTCTGTGCTTTCCAGCCGAAACGCCCAAGCGTCAGCTCTCCGCCCTGGCCGTCGCGCACGATGTTCGGCCTGCCGGAAATGCCGTCACCGTTCCGGTCATCCGGGTCGGCATGGGCGAGGATATCGGCCGGGGCAATCTGCTCGATCAGGCCAAGGCCGATCATCGGCGGCGTCAGGCGCGGCGACAGCGTGGTGCGTGGATCTAGCGGCCCATAGCCAGGATCGACAACCGAATAGCTGGGTTTGCGCAAGGAAATCACGGTGCCGTCCGCCAGCGCCACCGGCCGTTCCTGGTAATCGACATGCATCCTGCCTTCGCCGCGCAGGCCGGGCACGGCCAGCTCCTGCAGTTGCGTGCCGTAGACCGGGTCGGGGACATTGAGCAGCCTGTGGTCGGCAAGCGCTGCTTTCTCCTCGGCGCTGTTTGCCTCGCGGGCCAGTCGCAGGAACATCGACGTGGTGCCGGCATCGCCTTGCGGCGGACGGCCGCGGCCATCCTTCAGATGGCAGTTCTGGCAGGCGCGTTCGTTGAACAGCGGACCAAGCCCGTCCGAAGCCTGCGTCGAGGATGGCGACGACACCCAGTTCTTGCGGAAAAGAGCGTTGCCGAGCTTGAAGGTGCCCTCTTCCTCGAAGGTGAGGTTGGCCGAGGATTGAGAGAAGGAATCGCGGCTGACGTCCTTTCTGGACGTGCCGGCGCCACCTTGCATCAGTTCGAACTGCTCGGGTCTGGAAAAATCCGACGTCGGCCTGGTGATGGCCGTGACGCGCGCCTGGTCCTTTGGATTGAGGTCGGTGCGCGTGGTGGCGAGGCCGGCCGGCTGAAGGTCGCCGGCAATCGCCGAAGAGGTGAGTGCCACCACGAGGATTGCGCAACGCCCGCGCGCCGATCCGGCTGGCGTTTTGTGACGGGGCGGCGAGCCATTGGCCCGCCGCAAGCGGCGCACGAATTCTAGCAGGCGCCGCATTCCCGCATGTCCTTAGTCCGCCTCGTCCGCCGATGCGGCGTTGAGCTGGCCGTATTTTTCCTCGCCGATCGAGGCAAGCAGGTCGAGCTGCGTCTCGAGGAAGTCGATGTGACTTTCCTCGTCGGACAGCAATTCCTCAAACAGCTTCATCGACACGTAATCGCCCGCTTCCTCGCAGATCTCACGCGAGCGCTTGTAGGCGGTACGCGCGTCATATTCGCCGGCAAGGTCGGATTCGAGCACTTCCTTGACATTCTGCCCGATGCGCAGCGGCGCCACGGATTGCAGGTTAGGATGGCCTTCAAGGAAGATGATGCGGGCCACGAGCCGGTCGGCGTGGTGCATTTCCTCGATCGATTCCGCCCGTTCCTTTTTCGCCAGCTTGGCATATCCCCAATCTTCCAGAAGGCGGAAATGCACCCAATACTGGTTGACGGCTCCCAGCTCCAGAAACAGAGCCCCGTTAAGCCGCTCGATGATCTGCGGTTCGCCTTTCATGGATTCTGCTCCCATATTGGACGCGCAGGCCTCTGACGCGGTCCAGGTGTGAAACGATATCGACGCCGATCGCCTCCGAACGGGCGTGGTAGTTTTCGGTGACCCGAATGATCGTTTCGACCACATTTGGGAAGCAGCCGCAACAGCGACCGCGCTTTTGCATGGTGTGATAAACCTTCGCCGGCACGATCAGTTGCCAGGGATCCTGCTCCAGCAGCCCGACGATCGTCTGCTCGATTTCCTGTTCGGTGATGATGTTGCAATGGCAGATCAGCATTACGTGGCCCGGATGGCTGACGGCGCCTCCCGCGCCGTGTGGCTTGATTTCTTACCGGGGCCTGATCCGAAGCCGATTGCCCGGCTCCGGATCAGGCCCCAGCCTGTCGATGCTTACTTGAACACCTTGTCCGGCGCGTCGAGGCTGTCGGAGCCTTCGAAGGCGATGGCGTTGAGCTTCAGGGTGCCGACGGCGCGTCCGATAGACTTGGTCTGGTCGATCAAGGCGTCGATCGCCGCCTGCACGGTGGCGTTGCCTTCCGTGTTGCCCTCGGCGATCTGCTGGTCATAGGCCTCGCCGGCCAGTGCCCGCGCCTTGATCGCCTCCATCTTGGCGACCGTGACATCGAGTTTGCCCGACAGCTCCCTGTCGACCGCCGGATCGGCTGCCTTCACCATATCGGCCACCGAGGGACCCGAAACGACGGTGCCGTCGAGCCTGGTATAGCTGGCGTGATAGGCGGCGCGAGTGCCGATGGCGTCGTAGAGATGCGAGTTGTAGGTGTTGTCGGAGAAGCAGTCATGCTCCTCTTCCGGATCGTGCAGCAGCAGGCCGAGCTTCATCCGTTCGCCGGCGAGTTCGCCGTAGGACAGCGAGCCCATGCCGGTGAAGATGATCGAGATGGCGGTGTTCGGCTCGCCGTCGACGAGGTTCTTGCGGGCAGCACCGTCTTCCTTCCAGTCGCCGACCATCTTCTGCAGGTCGGAAACCAGAAGGTCGCTCGCCGACTTCAGGTATTGGGCGCGGCGGTCGCAATTGCCGCCGGTGCAGTTCTTGAGGTCATAATCGGTATACGGGCGCTCACCGGCGCCCGGGCCGGTGCCGTGCAGGTCCTGGCCCCAGAGCAGGAACTCGATGGCGTGATAGCCGGTGGCGACATTGGCCTCGATGCCGCCGGCTTGCTGCAGCGTGCCGGAGAGGAATTCCGGCGTCAGCTTGGTGGCATCGACCTTCTTGCCGTTGATCTCGATCTCCTTGTTGGCAATCACATTGGCCGTATAGAGCGAATTCGCATCCGATTCGGTGCCGTAGCTCTTGGCGACGTAGTCGATCAGCCCTTCGTCCAGCGGCCAGGAATTCACCTCGCCTTCCCAGTCGTCGACGATCTTGTTGCCGAACCGGTAGACTTCGGTCTGCTGGTAGGGGACGCGCGCTGCCTTCCAGGCGTCGCGGGCGGCGTTGAGCGTTTCCGCCGACGGGTTGGCGAGCAGGGCGTCGACCGCCTTGTCGAGCGCCTGCGCCGTGGTCAGCGAATCCTCATATTTGGCGAGCGCGATGTCGGCATAGGTCTTGATGACCGCCTTCGCATCGGTTTCGGCCTTGGCCGGCAGCACGAACACCGCCGCCGTCAGCAGGGCCGTGGCGCCGATCGCCGCAACCCTACGGCCATACCGCGCCGTTATCATCGCTCTCATGACTGTCATCTCCTCAGGAATTCACTGAAATATGGGCGCGGCAACGAGCGGCCCGCACCAAGTCAGGCAGGCAACGCCATCCGGCAAAAAAATGGCCACGACAAGGCGTGGGTCACGGAAGAAAGACACCGAATTGCCTCCAATCGAACGGGTTCAAGGCCCAGACATCAAAGGGATGCGCCAACGCGCGAGCTTCCATAAAGCTTCGACATTGATGGAAGTCAACGAAAATCGACAGGAAAAGCCAATTGAAACAATAGTTTAGAATAATTCTAAACTACGATAGTCAACTTTATGCACTTGCCTGCATCGATCTCGCTGCCGAACCGTGCGATTGACAGCCGCCATTCCGGGTGCGACCCGCAAAAGCGCTCTTGCGGCGGCGCCAGACAATCGCCACTTGGCGAGACGTCCTAGAATTGAACGGGGATTGGAATCCGATGAAGAACGGTGTCGTCATTATCGGCGCGGGTCATGCGGGCGTGCAAGCGGCCGCCAGTCTGCGCGAGGAGGGCTATGACGGACCGGTGATCCTCGTTGGCGACGAAAACGAGCTGCCCTACCACAAGCCGCCGCTGTCGAAGACCTTCATCAAGGATGCCGAGGCCAAGCCGCAACCCTTGCGTGGCGAGGCCTTCTACACCGGCAGCGCCATCGACTACCGGCCGGGCATCAGGATCGAGCGTATCGATGCCGGACGCCGCAGCCTGGATATCGCCGGCGGCGCGACACTTGCCTTCGATCACCTGATCCTGGCGACCGGCTCGCGGCCACGCATCCTGCCGTTGCCCGGTTCTGATCTGTCAGGCGTGGTGTCGTTGCGCTCGCTGGCCGATGCGCGGCTGATCCGCGAGCTGAGCGCGAAGAGCGACGAGGTCGTCATCCTCGGCGGCGGCTTCATCGGACTGGAGATCGCCGCGACGCTGCGGGCGGCCGGCCGTACGGTGACGGTTGTGGAAGCGGTTGACCGGCTGCTCGGCCGAGCCGTGGCGCCGGTCGTGGCGAGCCATGTCCGCCAACGGCTGGAAGCGATCGGCGTACGCATCCTCACCGGCACCAGCATTGCCCGGCTCGAAGGCGAAATCGGCCATGTCGTGGCCGCGGTCACCTCGTCAGGCGAAATTCTGCCGGCACGCATGGTCATCGTCGGCATCGGCGCCGTGCCGAATGTCGAACTGGCGCAGGAAGCCGGCCTCGCTGTCGCCAACGGCATCCGCGTCGATCATCAGATGCGCAGCTCGTTGCCTGAGATTCTGGCCATTGGCGACGCCGCCTCCTACCGACACTGGTTCACCGGCGGCGACGTGCGGCTGGAATCGGTACAGAACGCCACCGACCAGGCGCGGCTTGCCGCACGCACCGTCACCGGCCACGTCGACGCTTATTCGGCGGTGCCATGGTTCTGGTCCGACATCGGCGACATTAAGCTGCAGATGGTCGGCTTGACCGCCGGCGGCGATAGCCATGTCGTGCTGGGCGACCTGCCCGACAACAAATTCTCGATCTACCACTATGCCGGAGACCGGTTGCTCGGCATCGAATCGGTCAATCGTCCCGGCGACCACATGCTCGGCCGCAAGATGCTCGGCGCCGGCTTCTCGCCGACGCCGCAGACGATCGCGGCTGGCCCCGAAGGCCTGAAAGCGGCATTGGCCGCCTTCCTTGAGGGTGAACCGGCCAGAGCGGCTGGATAGTCCCGACCTCCAGGCCGGCGCCCCGCCAATCAGGCGGCGCAGACTTCGCGGATCGAGCTTTCCAGGATGTCGAGCGCCTCGTTCATGACGCCGTCCTGGATGGTGATCGGCGCCAGGAAGCGGATGACGTTGCCATAGACGCCGCAAGTCAGCAGGATCAGCCCCTTGTCGAGCGCCTTCAGCCTGATCGCATTGGCGATCTCGGCCGACGGCAGGCCCTTCTTGACGTCGTTGAACTCGACCGCGTTCATGAAGCCGAGGCCTCTGATATCGACGATCTCGGGCACGTCGTCACGGATCGACTGCAGCCGCTGCTTCAGCCTTGCACCCAGCGTGTTGGCGCGGTCGCAGAGCTTCTCCTCTTCGATCACGTCGAGCACGGCGTGCGCGGCGGCGACCCCGATCGGGCTGCCGCCATAGGTGCCGCCGAGCCCGCCGGGGCCGGGCGCATCCATGATCTCGGCACGGCCGGTGACCGCGGCCAGCGGGAAGCCGCCGGCCAGGCTTTTCGCCATGGTGGTGATGTCGGCCGCCACCTCATGGTGATCCATGGCAAACATCTTGCCGGTGCGGGCAAAGCCGGTCTGCACTTCGTCGGCAATCAAAAGCATGCCATGCTGGTCGCAGAGCTTGCGCAGCGCGGTCAGGAACTCACGCGGCGCGTCGTAGAAGCCGCCCTCGCCCTGGACCGGCTCGATGATGATGGCGGCGACGCGGGCCGGGTCGACATCGGCCTTGAACAGCCGGTCGAGTGCGGCCAGCGAATCGGCGACCGACACACCGTGCAGCGGCACCGGGAACGGCGCGTGATAGACGTCGCCCGGCATGGCGCCGAAGCCGACCTTGTAGGGCACGACCTTGCCGGTCAGCGCCATGCCCATGAAGGTGCGGCCATGGAAGCCGCCGGCGAAGGCGATGACCGCCTGACGGCCGGTGGCGTTGCGGGCGATCTTGATGGCGTTCTCGACCGCCTCGGCGCCGGTGGTGACGAAGATCGTCTTCTTCTCGAACTTGCCGGGCAGCATGCCGTTCAGCCGTTCGGCCAGCCGCACATAGCTCTCATAGGGCACCACCTGGTGGCAGGTGTGGGTGAAGCGGTCGAGCTGCGCCTTGACCGCCTCGATCACCTTCGGATGGCGATGACCGGTGTTGACGACAGCGATGCCCGACGAGAAGTCGATGTAGCGGCGGCCCTCGACATCCCAGATCTCCGAGTTTTCAGCCCGGTCGGCGTAGATTTGCGTGGTCATGCCGACGCCACGCGAGATCGACTGGTTCTTGCGTTCGGAAATGGCTGAATTTTTCATGATATCCTCATCGGGCCGGCGCCCGTTCTTGTTTGATGTCGCTGACACGTCTTCTGACCTTATTTGACGTTTTCCTCAAGTCGGCACCGTCAACAGGCGATTGGGCCTGTGGCCGAGCGCCGCCTTAACCAGTCGACCGATACGCGTACGAGAGAGGTTCCCTTTTCCCCGGGATCGATTATCTTCAAACGGACCGCGAGGCTCCGCAGTGGGGGAGCGTCCCACGCCGGCAGGGGAAGCCATGAGCAGGAACGCGACATCCTCCGCCTTGCAACCATTGCTCCCCAGCCTTTTGCCGTTCCGAAAAACCCCAATGCTTGCCTGCGCGATGGCGAGCCTGCTTCTCGCCGGTTGCCAGAAGCAGGAGGCGGCCGAACACAAGCTGCCGATCATGGTGCGCACCGCCGAGGTCGAGATCTCCAGCTATGCACCGACGACGTCGCTGACCGGGGTCATCGCCGCACGCACGCTGAACAACCTGGCCTTCCGGGTCGGCGGCCGGGTCGCCGAGCGGCTGGTGGAAATCGGCCAGCATGTCGACAAGGGCACGCTTCTGGCCCGCATCGATCCGCAGGAACAGGAATCGGATCTGCGCTCGGCGCAGGCCGATCTCGACGCCGCGCAGGCGCAGCTGACGCAAGCCTCCGCCGCCTTCGAACGCCAGAAGACGCTGCTTGCCCAGGGCTTCACAACGCGGCGCGACTATGATCAGGCCGCACAGGCGCAGAGCGTGGCGCAAGGCAGCGTCCAGCAGGCGCAGAGCGCGTTGGACAATGCCCGGGAAAGCCTCACCTTCACCGAATTGCGGGCCGGCGCGCCAGGTATCGTCACGGCGCGCGCGGTCGAAGCCGGCCAGGTGGTGCAAGCCGCGCAGACGGTGTTCACCATTGCCGAGGACGGCGACCGCGACGCTGTCTTCAATGTCCATGAAACGCTGGTTGCCGGCAGTTCGGCGGCGCCGCCGGTGTCGATCACGCTTGTGTCCGACCCGGCGATCAAGGCCACAGGCAAGGTGCGCGAGATATCGCCGGTGGTCGATGCCGCCTCGGCCTCGGTTCGGGTCAAGGTGGCCATTCCCGATACCCCCGCCGCCATGCCGCTCGGCGCCGCCGTCACCGGCACCGTCAGCGCCAGCCCGGTGAAAGCCGTGATCCTGCCCTGGCAGGCGCTCACCTCCGACGACGGCAAGCCGGCGGTCTGGCTCGTCGATCCGGCTTCCAAGGTGGTCACCATCGCTCCGGTGGACATCCTTGCCTATGATTCCGGCGTGATCGTCGTCGACAAGGGGCTGGAGGCCGGCCAGCACGTCATCACCGCCAGTGGCCAGTTGCTTAGCCCGGGCCAGACGGTCGAGATCGCCGGAGGGGCAACGCAATGAACCGGCCCACGAGTGTGATCGCCCTGTCGGCGCTGGTCCTTGTCGGCGCCTGTTCGGCCGAGCCCGAAAAGGCGCCCGAGATCATCCGGCCCGTGCTTTCGGTGGTGGTCGAGCCGCGCTCCAGCCAGACTTTGGGTTTTGCCGGCGTCGTCGAACCGGAATTCAGCGCCAACCTGGCCTTCCGCCTGCTCGGCCGCGTCGTCAGCCGCGACGTCGGTGTCGGCGACCTCGTCACCAGGGGCACGACGATCGCCACGCTCGATCCGACCGCGCTGGAACTTGCCGAGCAAGCCGCCAAGGCCGGTCTCTCCAACGCGCAGGCGGAATTCACCAATGCCGCCGCCAGCGAGGAGCGCCAGCGCGCATTGCTGGCCGACAAGAACACCTCGCAGGCAACTTTTGAGGCGGCCCAGCAGGCGCGCCAGTCAGCACAAGCCAATGTCGAGCGCGCCAAGGCCGCTCTTGCCAGGGCGCAGGAACAGCTCGGCTATGCCCGGCTGTTTTCGGATTTCGACGGCGTCGTCACCGCCGCAGGCGCCGAAGTCGGGCAGACCGTGTCGGCCGGCCAGACCGTTGTGACGGTGGCGCGCTCGGACGTGCGCGAAGCCGTCGTCGACATTCCCGACCAGTTGACCGGCGACCTGGCTGTCGGAACCGGCTTCGACGTGATCCTGCAATCGCGGCCGTCGATCCGGACCGAGGCCAAGCTGCGCGAGATCGCGCCGCAGGCCGACAGTTCGACCCGCACACGCCGCGTGCGCCTGACGCTGTTCAACGCGCCGACGGCGTTCCGGCTCGGCTCGACGGTGACGGCGACGCGGGTGACGGCGATCGACCCGACGATCGAACTGCCGCTGTCGGCGCTGCTCGAAAAGAACGGCAAGCAGCAGGTCTGGACCGTCGATGCGCAATCGAAGGTCGCCTTGCACGATATCCAGGTCGGCGCCAAACGCGGCGGTTCCTTCACCGTCGCCGGAGGGCTCGATGCCGGCACGCGCGTCGTCACCGCCGGCGTCCACAGCCTGACAGCGGGCGAGACGGTCAAAATCCCGGAAGGAGCCGCCAAGTGAAGGGCTTCAACCTCTCTGACTGGGCGCTCAGCCACCGTTCGCTGGTCTGGTATTTCATGCTGGTGTTCGTCGTCGCCGGCGTCTCGGCCTATCTCAATCTCGGCCGCGAGGAGGACCCGGCCTTCACCATCAAGACGATGCTGATCCAGGCCAATTGGCCGGGCGCCTCGGTCGACGAAACGGTGCGGCAAGTGACTGACCGCATCGAAAAGAAACTCGAGGAACTCGACAGCCTCGACTACAGCAAGTCCATCACCACCGCCGGCAAGACCGTCGTCTTCGTCAACCTGAAGCCGTCGACCAGGGCGCGCGACGTGGCCCCGACATGGGTGCGCGTCCGCAACATGATCAACGACATCCGCTCGCAGTTTCCCGAGGGTGTGCAGGGGCCGTTCTTCAACGACAGTTTTGGCGACGTCTTCGGCAATGTCTATGCCTTCACGGCGGACGGGCTGACGCCTCGCCAGCTGCGCGACTATGTCGAGGAGGCGCGCACCCGGATCCTGGCGGTGCCCAATGCCGGCAAGGTCGACCTGATCGGCGCCCAGGACGAGGCGATCTATCTCGAATTCTCGACCCGCCAGATCGCGGCGCTTGGCCTCAACCAGCAGGCGATCGTGGCCAGCCTGCAGGCGCAGAACGCGATCGCGCCCTCGGGCGTCATCGAGACCGGGCCGGAACGCGTCAGCGTGCGTGTCTCGGGCCAGTTCACCTCGGAGGAAAGCCTGCGCGCCATCAACCTGCGCGTCAACGACCGCTTCTTCCGGCTGAGCGATGTGGCGACCATCACTCGCGGCTATGTCGATCCACCAACGGCACTGTTCCGTTTCAACGGCGAGGATGCGATCGGGCTCGCCATCGGCATGAAGCCCAACGCCAATCTGCTCGACTTCGGCAAGGCGCTGAAGGTCGAGATGGACAAGATCGTCGCCGACCTGCCGATCGGCGTCGGCGTGCATCTGGTCGCCGACCAGCCGGTGATCGTCGAGGAAGCGGTTTCGGGTTTCACCCGCGCGCTGTTCGAGGCGGTCGCCATCGTGCTTGCCGTCTCCTTCATCAGCCTCGGCATGCGTGCCGGCTTCGTCGTGGCGCTGTCGATCCCGCTGGTGCTGGCCATCACCTTCCTGTTCATGGACTATCTCGGCATCTCGCTGCAGCGCATTTCACTGGGCGCGCTGATCATCGCGCTCGGCCTTTTGGTCGACGATGCCATGATCGCCGTCGAGATGATGGTGGCGCGGCTGGAGGCCGGCGACACGCTGCGCAAGGCGGCGACCTATGTCTATACCTCGACCGCGTTCCCGATGCTGACAGGAACGCTGGTGACGGTGGCCGGCTTCATCCCGATCGGCCTCAACAACAGCGCCGCCGGCGAATACACCTACACGCTGTTCGTCGTCATCGCCGTGTCGCTGCTGGTGTCGTGGATCGTTGCGGTGCTGTTTGCGCCATTGCTCGGCATCACCATCCTGCCGGCGACGATGAAACAGAAGCATCATGACAAGCCCGGCCGCTTCACGTCGCTGTTCCGCAGCGTGCTGGTCGGCTCGGTCCGCCACCATTGGCTGACGATCATCGCGACGGTGCTGTTGTTCGCCGCCTCGATCGTCGGCATGGGCTTTGTCCAGCAGCAGTTCTTCCCGTCCTCCGACCGGCCGGAACTGATCGTCGACTGGAACCTGCCGCAGAATTCTTCGATCGCCGAGACGCGCGACCAGATGGAGCGCTTCGAGAAGGCCGCACTTGCCGGCAATCCCGACATCGACCACTGGAGTTCCTATATCGGCCAGGGCGCGGTTCGCTTCGTGCTGGCCTATGACGTGCAGCCGGCCAATCCCTATTTCGGCCAGACCGTCATCGTCACCAAGAACATCGAGGCTCGAGAAAGGGTCAAGACGGCCATCGAAAAGATGCTGCGCGAGGATTTCGTCGGCACCGATGCCTTCGTCAAGACGCTCGAGCTCGGCCCGCCGGTCGGCCGGCCGGTGCAATACCGCGTCAGTGGTCCCGACACCCAGACGGTGCGGACGCTGTCCCAGCAGCTGGCCGGCGTCATTTCGGCCAATCCGAAACTCGGCGCGCCGACTTTCGACTGGAACGAACCGTCGCGGGTGCTGAAAGTCGACGTGCTGCAGGACAAGGCGCGTCAGCTCGGCGTCACCTCGTCGGACATTTCCAATACGCTGAACAGCGTGGTCGGCGGTGTCACCATCACCCAGGTGCGCGACGCCACCTATCTGATCAACGTCGTGGTGCGCTCGCGTGAGGCCGAACGCGGCTCGATCGAGACGCTGCGCAACATGCAATTGCCGACCGGCAATGGCGAGTCCATCCCGCTCGCCGCCGTCGCCAACTTCCACTACGAGCTGGAGCAGCCGACGGTGTGGCGACGCAGCCGCGTGCCGACGATCACGGTGCGCGCCGGACTGGTCGGCGACGCGCTGCCGGCAACCGTGGTCAACGAGTTGAAGCCGTCGGTCGATGCCTTCATCGCCAAGCTGCCGGTCGGCTACGCCATCGCCACGGCCGGCTCGGTCGAGGAAAGCGCCAACAGCCAGGGCCCGATCGCCGCCGTGGTGCCGCTGATGCTGTTCATCATGGCCACGATCCTGATGATCCAGCTGCAAAGCTTCCAGCGCCTGTTCCTGGTCGTAGCCGTCGCACCGCTCGGACTGATCGGCGTGGTCGCGGCGTTGCTGCCGAGCGGTGCGCCGCTCGGCTTCGTCGCCATCCTCGGCGTGCTGGCGCTGATCGGCATCCTGATCCGCAACTCGGTCATCCTGATCGTGCAGATCGAGGATCTGGTCGCCGAAGGCAAGGACCGCTGGGCGGCGGTCATCGAGGCGACCGAACACCGCATGAGGCCGATCGCGCTGACGGCGGCCGCCGCCAGCCTGGCGCTGATCCCGATCGCGCGTGAGGTGTTCTGGGGGCCGATGGCCTATGCCATGATGGGCGGCATCATCGCCGGGACGGCAATCACGCTGCTGTTCCTGCCGGCGCTTTATGTCGCGTGGTTCCGGATCAAGGAGCCGAGGCGGGGATTGGAGAGCGAAGTCGCGCACGGGGTGCCGGAAGGCGGGGCAGCCTGAGACGGAAAATTTCGAGTCGCGCCGCGATCCGTCACACCCCCCTCTGGCCTGCCGGCCATCTCCCCCGCAAGGGGGGAGATCGGCAACCTTTGCGCTCCTCTCATTCCTGCGATGACGACAATTGGCGAAAGCAGCAGTGCGCATGATCTCCCCCCTTGCGGGGGAGATGTCCGGCAGGACAGAGGGGGGTGGGAAGGAACGCGACTTAAGCAATAGAAACTACGCCCGCACAAACCCGTCGCTGGCTCGCAGCAGGTTGCGCGTATAGTGCTTGGTCACGCGGCGTTCGACAAGGTCATTCGCCGCCAGATTCTCCACCGCCTCGCCGCTTTGCATCACCATCAGCCGCTCGCAGATATGGGTGATGATGGCGAGGTCGTGGCTGACCATCAGGAAGGTCAATTTGCGCCGCCGGCGAACCTCTTCCAGAAGGTTGAGCACTTCCGCCTGCACCGAGGCATCGAGCGCCGAGGTCGGCTCGTCGAGCAGCAGGATCGACGGTTCGAGGATGAGCGCACGCGCGATCGCCACGCGCTGGCGCTGGCCGCCCGACAATTGATGCGAATAGCGGAAGCGGAAGCCGTTGCCGAGGCCGACCTCGTCGAGCGCCCGCTGGATGCGCTTTTCACCATCGGCAAAACCATGGATGGCAAGCGGCTCCTGCAGCAGCCGGTCGACGGTCTGGCGCGGGTGCAGCGAGCCGTATGGGTCCTGGAAGACCATCTGCACTTCGCGGTAAAAGGCCTTGTCACGGCGTGCGCCAAGCGTCTTGCCATTGACGGTGATGCTCCCCGACGCAACCGGCGCGAGGCCGGCGATGGCCCGCAGCAGCGTCGATTTGCCGGAGCCGGACTCGCCGACCAGGCCGAAGGATTCGCCCGGCTGCACGTCCAGGCTGACGCCCTTCAGCGCGCGAAAGCGGTCGAAGATCACTTCCAGCCTGTCGACGGCGATCGCTGCTGTCATGCCGCCCACTCCGGCTTGCGGTCGAGCACCGGCAGCGGATGGCGGTCGGCGCCGATCTTGGGCATGCAGTTGAGCAGGCCGCGCGTGTAGGGATGCTGGGCACGGCCGAGTTCGGATGCCTTGAGCTGCTCGATCACCTTGCCGGCATACATGACGATGACGCGGTCGCAGAAGGACGAGACCAGGCGCAGGTCGTGCGAGATGAAGATCAGCCCCATGCCGCGCTCGCTGACCAGCCTGTCCAGAATGCCGAGCACGTCGAGCTGGACGGTGACGTCGAGCGCCGAGGTCGGCTCGTCGGCGATCATCATTTCCGGCCCGGCGATCAGCATCATGGCGATCATGGCGCGCTGGCCCATGCCGCCGGAGACCTCGTGCGGATGCAGGTCGAAGACGCGGGCCGGGTCGCGGATCTGCACCGCTTCCAGCATCGCCAGGGCGCGGTCGCGCGCCTCCGCCTTGCCGACCTTTTCATGCGTGCGCAGCGTCTCGACGATCTGACGGCCGATGCTCATCACCGGGTCGAGCGAGTATTTCGGGTCCTGCAGGATCATGGCGATGCGCTTTCCGCGCAGCGCGCGGCGTTCGCGTGGCGACGCCGCCAAAAGGTCGATGCCGTCGAAGGCCAGCCTGTTGGCCGATATCCGGGCCTGCGGCGGCGTCAGCCCCATGATGGCGCGGCCGGTCTGCGATTTGCCGGAGCCGGACTCGCCGACGATGCCAAGCCGTTCGCGGCCAAGCGAGAAGGAGACGCCGCGCACCGCCTCGATCAGCCCGGTGCGGGTCGGGAAGGTGACGCGCAGATCGTCGACATCGAGAAGCGTGCTCATTGGTCACCACTGCGGGGATCGAGCGCGTCGCGCAGGCCATCGCCGAGCAGGTTGAAGCCAAGGCTGACGATGAGGATGGCGAAGCCCGGCGCTCCGGCCACCCACCATTGGTCGAGCACGAAGCGGCGGCCCGATGCGATCATGGTGCCCCATTCGGGCAGCGGCGGCTGCGCGCCAAGGCCGAGGAAGCCGAGGCCGGCGGCGGTCAGGATGATACCGGCCATGTCGAGCGTCACCCGGATGATCAGCGAGGAGATGCAGAGCGGCATGATGTGGCGCAGCACGATGCGGAAGGGCGAAGCGCCCATCAATTGCACCGCCTTGATGTAGTCGGAATTGCGCACGGTCAGAGTTTCCGCGCGAGCAATTCGAGCGTATGGCGGCCAGGAGGTGATGGCGATGGCCAGCACCGCATTCTCGATGCCGGGGCCGAGGGCGGCGACAAAAGCCAACGCCAGGATCAGCTTGGGGAAGGCGAGGAAGATGTCGGTGATGCGCATCAAGATGGCATCGGTCCAGCCGCCGGCATAGCCGGCGACTGTGCCAACCAAAAGGCCGATCGGCGCGGCGATGATGGCAACCAGGATGACCACGTAGAGCGTCCAGCGCGAGCCGTAGAGAATGCGCGAAAGGATGTCGCGGCCGAGATCGTCGGTGCCGAACCAGTGCTCGGCGCTCGGCGCCAGCAGGCGCGAGCCCTTGAGGTCGCCGAATGTCGGCGAATAGGGCGCCAGCACACCGGCAATAGCGGCGACGACCAACAGGGCAATGATGATGAGCAGGCCGAGAAACGCCAGCCGGTTGGCGGAAAAGCGCCGCCACGCCACATAGGCGCGGCCGAGCTTGGCCTGCATGCGCGAGGCCGGCCGCTCGCTGAGCAGCCAGTCGAGACGGCTCTGGATGGCGTCGGCGCTCATGCTGACTTCGTCCTTGGATCGAGCACGCGGTACAGAAGGTCGGAGAGAAGGTTGATGGCGATGAACACCGAGCCGATAACAATGGTGCCGCCGAGAACCGCATTCATGTCGGCATTCTGCAGCGAGTTGGTGATGTAGAGGCCGATGCCCGGCCACGAGAACACGGTCTCGGTCAGCACCGAGCCTTCGAGCAGCCCGGCATAGGAGAGCGCGATCACCGTCACCATAGGCACCGCGGCGTTGCGCAGCGCGTGGCCCCAGATGATGCGGGTTTCCGACAGGCCCTTGGCGCGCGCCGCGACAATGTATTCCTGCGCCAGTTCGTTGAGCATGAACGAGCGCGTCATCCGGCTGATATAGGCGAGCGAGAAGTAGCCGAGCAGCGAGGCCGGCAGGATGATGTGGCGGAAGGCATCGTAGAAGACATCCCACTGCCGCTGCCACATGGAATCCAGGAGATAAAAGCCGGTGATCGGCGTGAAGGTGTATTCGTAAACCACGTCGAGCCGGGCCGGGAAGGCGACCCATTGCAGCTTGGCGTAGAACAGCACCAGCGCCAACAGCCCAAGCCAGAAGATCGGCACGGAATAACCGATCAGGCCGATGATGCGCACGATCTGGTCGATGAGGCTGCCGCGCTTGACAGCGGCCAGCACGCCGAGCGGCACGCCGAACAGCGCACCGATCAGAGTTCCCAGCGTCGCCAGTTCCGTCGTTGCCGGAAGGGCGCGGCGAATATCGGTCATGACAGGATTGGTGGTCAGCACCGAGGTGCCGAAATTGCCGTGCAGCGCGCTTTTCACATAAATGTAGAACTGCTCGACCAACGGCAGGTCGAGGCCCATCTCGCGGCGCGTGCGTTCGATGACATCGGCCGGCGCCCGGTCGCCGAGCACCGCCAGCACTGGGTCGATCGGGATGACACGGCCGATGAAGAAGGTGACCGCGAGCAGACCAAGATAGGTCGTGATCGCGATGACCAGGAAACGGCCAAGCGATGATGCAAAGGCGACGGCGCGGGCGCTGCCGCGCCCGCCCTCGTTTTCAATCGCGCTCATGCTGCGCGTCCGCGGGCACTATTCCTTCGACACCGGCCCGACGAAGTTGGTGTCGAAGCTCGGGCCGAGCGCGAAGCCTTTGAGGTTCTTGCGCAGGCCGGCCACTTCCAGCTGCTGGTGGATGATGACGAAGGGGCTGGTGTCGAGGATCTTCTTCTCGAGATCCTTGTACATATCGGCGCGCTTGCCTGCATCCTTCTCGAGCAGAGCCGCTTCCGTTTCCTTGGTCAGGTCCGGAATGTCCCAGGAGTTGCGCCAGGCAAGCGTATGGGACTTGCCGGCGTCCGAATTGTCGGGATTCGAGGCGAAGGTCTGGGCATTGGAGTTCGGATCGAAGTAATCCTGGCCCCACTGGCCAATATAGATGTCGTGGTTGCGGGCGCGGTATTTGGTCAGCGTCTGTTTGCCGTCGCCGGGGATGATCTCCAGTTTGATGCCGGCCTGACCCAGCGTCTGCTGGATCGATTCGGCCATGCCTGTCTCCGGCTGTTTGCTGCGCACGTCCATGGTTACGCTGAAGCCGTCCGGCATACCGGCCTTGGCCAACAGTTCCTTCGCCTTGGCGACGTCGAGCTTGAACGGATTCTCGTCGAGTTCACCCAGCACGCCCTTGGGCAGGAACGTCTGGTGGATCTCGCCAATGCCCTTGAGGATGGTCGAGCCCAAGGCATCATAGTCGACCAGATACTTGAACGCCTGGCGCACCTCGGGCTTGGCGAGGTTCGGGTTCTTCTGGTTGAGGCTGATATAGTAGACCGTGCCCTTCGGCGCGCCGGTGGTGGTGAGATCGGCGTTCTTGGCGATGGCGTCGAGATCGTTCGGCTCGAGATTGCGGGCAACGTCGATGTCACCGGCTTCGAGCGCCAGGCGCTGGGCCGAGCTTTCCTTCATGTTGCGATAGATGACGCGGGCAAGCTTGGCCTTTTCGCCGTAGTAATTGTCGTTGCGCTCGAGAACGACAGCCTCGTTGGCGCGCCATTCGCGCAGTTTGTAGACGCCGGAGCCGGCATAGCCGGTCTTCAGCCAGGCATTGCCGAAGTCATTGTCCCATTTGTAGTCGGCGCTCGGCGTCACCGCCGCGACATGTTCCTTGACCAGCTTGGCGTCGACCACCGAAGCGACGGTTGCCGACAGGCAGTTCAAGACGAAGCTCGGCGCATAGGCCTTGTCGACGGTGAACTGGAAGGTGGTGTCATCGACCGCCTTGGCCTTTTCGGTGACGTTGTCGCCGCTGATGCCGAACTGGCCGATGATGAAGGCCGGGCTCTTGTCCAGCTTGACGGCGCGCTCGAACGAATAGGCGACGTCGGCCGCGGTGATCGGATTGCCGGAGGCGAATTTCAGGCCGGGCTTGAGCTTGAAGCTGTAGGTCAGGCCGTCGTCGGACACTGTCCAGCTTTCGGCGAGGTCGCCCTTGACCTTGGAGGTGTCGCTGAGGTCGAGGCGGACAAGCAGATCGTAGGTGTTGCCGGTGACCTCGGCGGTCGACAGTTCGAACGCCTCGCCCGGGTCCATCGAGATGATGTCGTCGATCGCGAAACCTTCGACCAGCGTGTCGGCGGGCGTGACCGCGCCCGCTGGCGCGCCGGCCAGAAGCAGCGCGGACATGGCGGCACCCGCGAGCAAGATGCGGGAGCGTCGAGCAAACTTTTCCATCATCATCGTGATTGTTCCCTGTTTTGTTGGCCTGAGTTCCCGGCTCAGGATTGCAGTATTCTTTCGGGACCGGTGACGGCCCCCTGCCACTTACCGTCGTGGTTTTTGTCCAATTGGTCAACACCATATCGGGCAGCTTCCAAGCCGGCAACGAGCATTTGCAAGACAGCGTATTGGACCAGAACGGGCTGTGGTCAGTCGACGCATCCGCCAGCTAATTGATGCCGCCAATCGGGAAAAATCTGCTAATATTCGAGCTATTTCAGCACGGCGACCAGATCGGCGTCGGGAAAACAGGTGGCGGCGCGGCCGTTCTTGGCCTGCCACTTGCCAATCGAGCGGCGGGTCTTGAAGCCGGGCAACCCGTCGGCGCTGCCGACATCATAGCCCTTGGCTTCCAGCGCCCGCTGCAAGGCGGCAATGTCGGAGCGGTAGAGACCGCCGACCGCACCCCAGCCGCCGGCAAAATTGCTGTCGCCATGGGCGATGCGATCGGCGCCATGGCCGATGAACAGCGCGTAGAGGTCGCTGGTGTTGTATTCCTTCAGCACGTAGAAATTGGGCGTGGCGATGAAGGCCGGCCCGCTGCGCCCGGCCGGCATCAGCAGAAAACCCTCGGCCTTCAGCTCGCTCGCCGGAAACGCTTTTCCACCGACGCGCTTGATGCCCATATCAGCCCATTGCGAAATTGTCTTGCCCTGGTCCGGGCCTTCGAGCGAACAGGAGACCGTCGCCGGCACGGTCACCTCAAAACCCCAGCCTCGCCCCCGCACCCAGCCATAATGGACGAGATAGTTAGCGATCGAGGCCAGCACGTCCGGCGTCGAATTCCAGATGTCGACGCGGCCATCGCCGTCGAAATCGACGGCGTGCTTCAGGAACGAGGTCGGCATGAATTGCGGCTGGCCGAGCGCACCGGCCCAGGATGATTTCATGGCGCCGACCGGAGCCAGCCCGCGCTCGACGATTTCCAGCGCGGCCAAAAGCTCGGTGCGAAAGAAATCCTTCTTGGTCGACATGAACGCCTTGGTGCCCAGCACCTCGAAGGCGTCATACGGCATCTTTGCCGCGCCGAAGCCGGTCTCGCGGCCCCAGATCGCCAGCAGCACCTCGCCCGGCACGCCATAGCGCTTCTCGATGGCGGCCAGCGTGCGGGCATTGGTCGCCTCGCGCGCCCGTCCGCCTGATGTCACCGCACCGATGGTCTTCTCGGCGAAATAGGCGCCGGGCGAGCCGAACTCGGCCTGATGCTGCTTCTGCGGCGTCGTCGCCTTCTCGCCCGGCTTCACCAGGTCGGGCAGCTTCAGATTGGGCTTGATGCCATCGAAAGCGGCATCGAAGGTTTTTTTGGAAATGCCTTTCGCCTTGGCTTCCGGCCACAGGTTGTCCTGCAGCCAGGCGCGGAATTGGTCGTCGATCTTTGCGGCGGAGGCCGGGGCCGAGGCGCCCAACGCGATAAGGATTGCGAGGACAGTCGCAGTAACCAGTTCATAGAGGGGGGCGCGAAGGAATGCGGTCATCTCAGGGGCATCCTTCTCCGCCAATTGCGTCAAAACGCCGTCCGCGAGCGCAGCGCGGCGGCCAGCGTGCCTTCGTCGAGATAATCGAGTTCACCACCGACCGGCACGCCATGTGCAAGCCGCGTCACCTTGATGTCGAAGCCGGACAGCTGATCGGTGAGGTAGTGCGCGGTGGTCTGGCCTTCGACCGTGGCGTTGACGGCGAGGATGATCTCCTTGACCTCGCCGCCGGCTACGCGGTCGATCAGCGAGCGGATGTTGAGCTGGTCGGGGCCGATGCCGTCGAGCGGCGACAGCGTGCCGCCGAGCACGTGGTAGCGCACATTCATCGCTGCCGCCCGCTCCAGCGCCCACAGGTCGGAGACGTCCTCGACCACGATGATGGTGCCGGCATCACGGCGCGGATCAGTGCAGATCATGCAAGGATCAGCCGTATCGACATTGCCGCAGGTCGAGCAGATGCGCACCTTGTCGGCCGCCTCGGCCATGGCGGCGGCGAGCGGCGACAGCAGCTGCTCCTTCTTCTTGATCAGATGCAGTGCGGCGCGCCTGGCCGAACGGGGACCCAGGCCAGGCACCTTGGCCAGCAGCTGGATCAGGCGTTCGATCTCGGGACCGGCGATTCGCTTGGACATCGCTCTGATCTAGGATTTTTCAGAGCGGTTTGGAACATCCCGCATCCGCATGACCCGCCATATTGCCTGGCGGACCATGGAGTACGGATCAGTTGACCTCGAGCGGACGGCTCTGGCTGGCGATCATCGCGCCGATGGCGTCGGTGTTCTCAGGCGTCGACTGGAACCCCATCGACGCCTCTTGCGGCGCGTTCGGGATCGAGGAGATGACCCGGGTGTTCAGGGTTCCGCCAAAACGGGCGGCATCCGGTTCTTCCATCGGCTCCTGCATCGCCACCACCGTCGGCTCCGCCGAGACGCGCGCGGATTTCGCGGTCGGCGCCACCGCGGCGGTCATATAAGCCTGTTGGGCGGGAGCGGACCAAACGGTTGCCGGCTTGGCCGGACGCGCCGGCTCGGCGGAAGCGACAAGCGTCACCGGTGCGGCGACCGGCTTCGCCATTTCGGGCGCCGCCGAAGCAATGGCGACCTGCGGCTCATCCGGCAGCGGCTGCCAGTTGCGGCCGCGCTTCTCGTAGAAGGCATTGCCGCCGGCAACCATGGTGTAGCGCATGTTCTTGTAGGGGAACCGCAGCCCGGCGGTGTGGAAATACATCGTGTTCTTCAGCTTGGCCTTGCGCTCGCCCTTGAGCACGGCGTCGGCGGCTTCCTCGACATCGGGCATCGCCCGCGAATTCATCTGGCGGGTCATGACGCCGGGCGCGAACTGCCCGGGCTCGCCCACCACCTGGCAGATGGTGCTGCCGTGGTTGCCGGAGCGCAGCCGGTTCATGACCACCGTGCCGACCGCGATCATGCCGTCGCGGCTCGACCGGTTGGACTCGAAGAACATCGCCCGTTCCAGGCATTCCTTGTCCTTCGGCGTGTGACTGTAGGATCGGGAGCTCAGGAAACTCGGCGTGATGGCGTCGGTCAGGCTGGCAACGGACATGCCGTGCGAAGTGGTCTGGCTGCAGGCAGCCAAAAACAGAGGTGAAATGACGGCGCCGAGCAACAGCGGCGTCTTCCATCGCATGGCAATCAACAGGTAACCCTCATTTCGATGCCCGCCCCCAGGCTGCGGCAAGAATGAGACACTTTCAGGCAAAATGATGGCTAAAACGTTATTGGTGAGGCGCTGTTGCCAAATTGGCACAGTTGCGTGGCTTTATCCAGTCAACGCGCCGCAATCGTCGAGACCGGCTGACCGGGTTCGACCTCCTCGACTTTCTCGGAAAACAGGCCGCGTCTGAGGAACAGCGCCAGCGCGTCCCTGGCCGTTGGCGCGATCTTTCCCGGCCAGTCGCTTTCGATGAATTCGGCCTTGGTGAAGTCCGGATTGGTCTCGCAGGCCGCCTCCAGGAATTCGGCGATCTCGAGCACGATCACGCGCTCGTCCTTCGATAGCGCCGACGTGCCGGCCTCTATCGACGGGCGATGCACGAAATCCTCGAACAGATTGAAGTAACCATTGATGCCGACAAGATCGACGCCGGCATCGCAATCGGCAAGGATTTCCAGGATCTCGTAGATCCTGTTGCGGACACGCTGCTCGATCACTCTTTCGGACGGCTCTTCGAACATGGGCGTGCTGCCATTGAGCGCTAGAAGGGCAATTTCATTCCTGGCGGGATCGGCAGGCCGGCGGTCAACGCCTTGGTCTTTTCCTGCATGATCAACTCGACCTTGGCCTTGGCGTCGTTGTGGGCGGCGAGCACCAGGTCTTCCAGGATCTCGACATCATCCTCCTTGAACAGGGACGGATCGATCTTCAGCGACTTCATCTCGAATTTTCCGGTCAGCGTCACGTTGACCAGGCCGCCGCCGGCCTGGCCGGACGCTTCCAGCGTGGCGATCTCGTCCTGCATGGCCTGGAACTTGGCCTGCATTTCCTTCGCCTTGCCCATCAGGCCGAGAAGATCTTTCATGGTCGGGTCCTTTGCGGATTCGTGGCTGTGGTCAGGTTTCGTCGTCGTCGGCCGGCGGCTCGACCGGCACATCGGCCTCGTTCGCATCGGCTTCCGGCGCGTCGGGAATGCGCACGTCGATGATCTTGGCGCCGGGAAAACGCGCCAGAATGGCGGCTACGGTGGGGTCGCTCTTGGCATCGATGAAGGCGGTCTCGCGCTTGGTCGATTCCATTTCGGCGAGCGTCTGGCCGCCCTCTTCCTTCGACAGCGAGACCAGCCAGCTGCGGCCGGTCCAGGCGCGCAGCTTCGTCGTCAGGTCGTTGAGCAGCATCTTGGGCGCGTCGCTGGTCAGGCCGACGTCGATACGGCCGGGCTCGATGCGCACGAGACGGATGCAGCTCTTGACCAGCACCTTGAAGGCGATGTCACGGTTCGCGTCGGCAAGGGCAATGATGTCGGCCAGCGATTTCAGCGGGACCTGCGGCGTCTCCAGCACCGGTTGCGGAGGCGCGACGAAGGCGATGGGAGCAGGCGTAGCCTCGACCAGCCGCATGGTCTGCGCGCCGCCTGGCCCAGATGGCATGCGGGTTTGCGCCACCGCGCTGGCGCCACCGCCATTGCCGGCACCCGCGGGCGCGCCATTGGGGCGCGACGCGCCATTTTGAAGCGGTGCTGCGCCTTCAAGCGATCTCAGCGCCTCGTCCAGCGTCGGCAGGTCGGCGGCGTGCGCCAGCCGGATCAGCACCATCTCGGCAGCACTGACCGGCCGGTTGGAGGACTGCACCTCGGGGATGCCCTTGAGCAGCATCTGCCACGTCCGCGACAGCACCCTGACCGACAGTGTCCTGGCGAAATCCGCGCCGCGCTGGCGCTCGTCCTGCGACAGCGCAGCGTCGTCGACGGCCGACGGCACGAAACGCAGCCGGGTGACGAGGTGGTTGAACTCAGCGAGATCGGTCAGCACGGCGGCCGGATCGGCGCCGGTGTCGTACTGCGCGCGGAATTCTCCAAGTGCGGCTGCCACATCGCCCTTCATCACATGTTCGAACAGGTCGACGATGCGGGCGCGGTCGGCCAGCCCCAGCATCGCCCGCACCGCGTCGGCGCTGACGGAGCCAGCGCCATGCGCGATCGCCTGGTCGAGGATGGAGAGCGAATCACGGGCCGAGCCTTCGGCGGCGCGCGCGATCATCGCCAGCGCGTCGTCGTCGACCGAAATGCCTTCCTTGGCCGAAATCGAGGAGAGATGCGCAACCAGCGCGCTGGCGTCGATGCGCCTGAGGTCAAAGCGCTGGCAGCGCGACAAGACCGTGATCGGAACTTTGCGGATTTCGGTGGTGGCGAAAATGAATTTGACGTGCGGCGGCGGCTCTTCGAGCGTCTTCAGCAGGCCGTTGAAGGCCTGGGTGGAAAGCATGTGCACTTCGTCGATGATGTAGACCTTGTAGCGGGCCGAGACCGGCGCATAGCGCACGCGCTCGATGATGTCCCTGATGTCGTCGATGCCGGTATGCGAGGCGGCATCCATCTCGATGACGTCGACATGGCGGCCCTCCATGATCGCTTGGCAATGCTCACCAAGCACGGCAAGGTCGACCGAAGGCTGGTCGATATCAGGGGTTTTATAGTTCAGAGCCCGGGCCAGTATGCGCGCCGTCGTGGTCTTGCCGACGCCGCGCACGCCGGTCAGCATCCATGCCTGGGCAATGCGGCCGGTGGCAAAGGCGTTGGTGAGGGTGCGCACCATCGGCTCCTGGCCGACCAGCTCGGAGAAGTTCGAAGGACGGTACTTGCGCGCCAGCACGCGATAGGCGGCGGCCTTGTCCGTTCCCGAATTTCCGGCTTCGCTCATGCGCCCGTAAAGCTCCAAATAACCGCGCCAGAAGGCGGCCTATTCCTGCGCATAGTCTCGCCCGCGCTGCAATGCGTCGTCAATGTCGCGAGAGGGCCAATGAGGTGGGAGGCTGGAACAATGACCCGTTCCGGGCTCGTTAGGGCTGCTTCCTTCCGGACCTGACCCGGTTGGCGAGTGGATCGTCCACCACCAACCTCCCGCTGTCCATATCGGCAATTCGGCGGTGAAATGCAAGTGCGCAGGCAAATCACCGGCGCGAACCGCTGGGATTAATGATTCGCTTGCAGCCCTGTGACAGCCGCTCTAGCGTTCATGAGTTGAGAAAACCAAGAAAAGCAAGGGAAACGCCGATGCTGCCGGGCCTGAAGGCCGGATTCACGCTGGACGCCCGGCTGGAGGCGGACAGCGAGCAATTGATGTGGCTTGGGCTGTGCGAATTGCGGGTGATGAACGACCGTCGCTGGCCATGGCTGCTGCTGGTGCCGCAGCGGCCGGGCGCGGAGGAAATCCACGACATGACGCCACTCGACCAGGCGATGCTGACCTTCGAGACCAATATGGTGGCACAGGCGCTGAAGAAATCGACCGGCTGCACCAAGATCAACACCGGCGCGCTCGGCAACATCGTGCGCCAGCTGCACATCCATGTCATCGCGCGTTCGGAGGGCGATCCCGGCTGGCCGGGCCCGGTGTGGGGACATGGCCTGCGCGAGCCCTATCAGCGGTCCGACCTGCGCCGGTTTGCCGAAACGATCAAGGCGGCGCTATAAGCCTTCCCCGTGTCCATCCCCAAGCACCAGAGTCCGCATGAGCTTCCGCCTGTTTGACGCGCCGTTGCGCGAGCCGAGCCAGTTTGTCGGCTTTGCCGGCAACACCATCGACCGGCAGTCCGAGAACCGCGCCGACGATTCCGTCGACAGGGCGCTCGCCGATCCGGCGGCGCGGCTGCTGCTGATGAATGGCGGCAGGCTCTATCTGAAGCTCGGCGACAGCGGCGGCTTCGACCCCTGGTTCGGCGCCGCGGAAGGCCTGCCGTTCAAGGTTTCCTTAGCGCACGGCGTCCTGCTCGGCTTTTCCGAACACGGACCCGTGCTGGCGGTGCCGGCAGGCATAGACGCCGAGCATTTGCCCGAGACCATCAAGGCGATCGACTACCGCTCGGTCTATATGCAAGGGCTGATCGACGACGCGGCAGCCGGCGCGATGGCGCAAGGTGCCGCCCTGCTCGCCTGGCATGCAAGCCATCGCTTCTGCAGCAAATGCGGCACCGAATCACAGATGCGGGCCGGCGGCTACAAGCGGCATTGCCCAAATTGCGGCACCGAGCATTTTCCACGCACCGACCCGGTGGCGATCATGCTAACGGCGACGCGGGACAAATGCCTGCTGGGGCGCGGCCGGCATTTCGCGCCGGGCATGTATTCGGCTCTTGCCGGTTTCATCGAGCCGGGCGAGACGATCGAGGCGGCGGTGCGCCGAGAGACCCTGGAGGAGGCTGGCATACAGCTGGGCCGCGTCGTCTACCATGCCAGCCAGCCCTGGCCGTTTCCCTATTCGCTGATGATCGGCTGCTTCGGCGAACCGCTCAACGACGACATCCAGGCCGACCTCAACGAGTTGGAAGACTGCCGCTGGTTCGCCCGCGACGAGGTGCGTTTGATGCTGACCAGGGAACATCCCGGCGATCTGGTCACGCCACCGAAAGGCGCCATTGCGCATCACCTCATCCGCGCCTGGGTGGACAGCGAATGATGGTAGCCAAAACTGAAAGACATTGCAGGAGCAGAAAATGATTCGTCACACAGTCGTGTTCACGCTGAAGCATCCGGCGCATTCGCTGGAGGAAAAGAGGTTCCTGGTCGACGCCAAGAAAACCCTCTCGGCAATCAGGGGCGTCACCCATTTCGAGCAATTGCGGCAGGTCAGCCCCAAGAACGACTACCATTTCGGCTTCTCGATGGAGTTCGCCGACCAGGCCGCCTACACAAGATACAACGACCATCCCGACCACGTCGCCTTCGTGCGCGACCGCTGGATGCCGGAAGTCGAGGCGTTCATGGAGATCGACTATGTGCCGCTTGGCGCGGTGATTTAAAGCGCGTTCGCGTCCAAACGGATTCCGCGACGCGCTTTTAAATCCTTGTTTGACGCATGTCGTTGTGCGCACTTTTGGGCGACATGCACTAATCCGCGACCTTCCACTGCTCACGCGATTCGCTGGCCGGATAGACGCCGAGTATCCGCACTTCGCGGGAGAAGAAACGAAGCTCGTCCAGCGCCAGCTTGACCAGCGGATCGTCCGGATGGCCCTCGATGTCGGCGTAAAACAGCGTCGCCGTGAAAGCCCCCAACTGGTAGCTCTCCAGCTTGGTCATGTTGATGCCATTGGTGGCGAAGCCGCCCATTGCCTTGTAGAGCGCGGCCGGCACGTTGCGGACGCGGAAGATGAAGGTCGTCATCATCTTGGTGTCGGCTGACGGGCGTTCGGCCCATTGCTTGTTCTTGGTCAGGACGACAAAGCGGGTGACGTTGGAGTCGGTGTCCTCGACATTCTCCTCGATGATGTCGAGCCCGTAGAGCTTGGCGGCGAGCGACGGGGCGAGCGACGCCATGGTGCGATCCTTGACCTCGGAAACCAGCTTGGCCGAACCCGCCGTGTCGCCGGCGACCACCGGCTTCCAGCCGTTCTTGCGGATGTATTTGCGGCACTGGCCAAGCGCGTGGATGTGGCTGTGCACGGTCTTGATCTCTTCGCGTTTAACGCCGGGCAGCACCATCAGCTGAAAATGGATCGGCAGGAAGTATTCGCCGACGATGTGCAGCTTCGATTCCGGCAACAGATGATGGATATCGGCAACGCGGCCGGCGATGGTGTTCTCGATCGGGATCATGGCCAGATCGGCCTTGCCCGTCTCGACCGCGTTGAACGCATCCTCGAAGGTCGGGCACGGCAACGGCACCATCGAGGGATAGACGTTGCGGCTGGCGGTGTCGGAATTGGCGCCCGGCTCGCCCTGGAAGGATATTCTGTTGGTCTTTTCAGGCATGCCCAAGTCTCGATTCAAAGTTTCTCTGTTCGAAGGGATTCTTCAGTTTGAAAGAATGGTTCTGGCGCGTTCGAGATCTTCCGGCGTGTCGACGCCAAGCGGCAGCGAACGCACGATCTCGGCGTCGATGCGCATGCCGGCCTCCAGCGCCCGCAACTGTTCCAGCCGCTCGCGCCGTTCGAGTGGCGACGGCTTCAGGGCGACGAAGCGCTCGAGTGCCGCGCGGCGATAGGCATAGAGGCCGACATGGTGATAGAGCGCGCCCTCGCCCCACGGCGCGGTGGCGCGGGTGAAATAGAGCGCCCTCAGCCTGGTGGCGGAGAGCGGCGAACCGACGATCTTGACGACGTTGGGATTGGTCTTTTCCTCGTCGCGAACGATCTCGACACCGAGCGTGGCGATATCCACCGCGGCATTCTCGAAAGGCCTGAGCGATGCAACGATGATTTCCGGGTCGATCGTCGGCAGGTCGCCCTGCACATTGACGATCGTTTCGACCTTGCGCTCAGGATCAAGCGCAACCAAAGCCTCGTGGATGCGATCGGAGCCGGATTCGTGATCCATGCGCGTCATCACAGCCTCGAAACCGTGCGCCCGCACCGCTTCCGCCACGCTTTGCGTGTCGGTCGCCACCACCACCCGGCCAAGGCCGGCCTCAGCGGCGCGGCGGGCGACATGAACGATCATCGGCGCCCCGGCGATGTCGGCCAGCGGCTTGCCCGGCAGGCGGGTCGAAGCCATGCGGGCCGGGATCAGGATCAGCGTGGACATGCGCGTCGCAAGGGGTCTCAAAAGGGGAAGGGAAAAGTGGCAAAAGGTCTCACTGGAAGCGCCCTTATATGTGTTGCAACGCCGGAGCAAAAGACCTAGTTTCCGCCCGATTTGACCGCCTTCGCAGGGCGGGTGACGATACCGACGGACGGAGTGGACGGATCGGTCCGCCGGAAAAGGGAGCAAGGGGCGTATGGATTCCAACGAAGTCAACAAGCTGCTCGCCGGATTGCTCGGAACTGTTTTCGTGGTCTTCTCGGTTGGCCTTGTGTCCGATGCGCTGTTTGCTTCGCCAGCGCCGGAAAAGCCCGGCTTCGCCATCGAAGCCACCGAGCCCGCCGAAGGCGGCCCGGCCGCTCCGGCCGCCGAAGCCAAGCCGATCGCCGACCTTCTGGCGACCGCCAATGTCGAAGCGGGCGCTGCCGTATTCAAGAAATGCCAGGCATGCCATTCCGGCGAAAAGGGCGGCCCCAACAAGGTCGGCCCCGATCTGTGGGATCTCATCGACCGCCCGGTCGGCGAGCATGAAGGCTTTGCCTACTCGGCCGGCATGAAGGAATTCTCCAAGGGCGGCACCGAGAAGTGGACCTACGACAACATCAACCACTTCATCACCTCGCCGAAGAAATTCGTGAAAGGCACGGCCATGGGCTTCGCCGGCCTGCCCAAGGACGAAGACCGCGCCAACGTCATCGCCTATCTGCGCACGCTGTCCGACAACCCCAAGCCGTTGCCGGCGCCAGGGGCTGCCGCCGATGCGACCGCGCCTGCAAAGCCTGCCGAAGCAGCCGCCCCGGCGAAGCCGGCCGAGGGTGCGGCGCCCGCCAAGCCTGCGGCTCCGGCCGCACCGGCACCGGCGCCTGCCCAATAAACAAATTGTCATCTCGACGATCTTGAAAAAGCCGGGTTCAGCCCGGCTTTTTCGTTAGGAAGATCGCATATGCAGCGACAAAGCCGCGCATTGCGGTTTTCACGAGCGGCAAATCATCTAGATTGCCTTCCTGGACGATCCGGGACACGCAGCGCGAAGAGGACAGTGCATGACGGTTGGCCGAACGCTTCTCAAATCGTTGCTGGCGGCAGCCCTTCTGGCGGCGGGATTGCGAGCGACCCAGGCCGACGAATGGCGCACCACCTCATCGCTGATCGGCGAGTCCAAATACGGCGACAACTTCCAGCACTACGACTACGTCAACCCGAACGCGCCCAAGGGCGGCACGCTGAATTCGGTGGTGCTCGGCACCTATGACAGCTTCAACCCCTATATCGTGCAGGGGTCGCCGGCCGCCGGCCTGGTCGGGTTCGGCGGCGGTCTGCTCTACGATACGCTTATGGAGCAGGCGACCGACGAAGGCAGCACCAGCCATCCGCTGATCGCCGATGCCTACAAATATCCGGCCGATTATTCCTCCGCGACCTACCGGCTCGACCCGCGCGCCAAATGGCATGACGGCCAGCCGATCACCGTCGATGATGTGATCTGGTCGTTCCAGGTGTTGAAGGCCAACAGCCCGCAATACAACCGCTATTTCGACAACGTCACCGAAGCGGTCGCGATCTCCGATCGCGAAGTCCAGTTTCATTTCAACCAGAAGGGCAACCGGGAACTGCCCAAGATCATGGGTGATCTCGTCGTGTTGCCGAAACATTGGTGGGAGGGCACCGATGCCAACGGCAAGAAGCGCGACATCACCAAGTCGACACTGGAGCCACCGCTCGGCTCCGCTGCTTACAAGATCGCCAGCTTCAAGCCAGGATCGGAGATCGTCTGGCAGCGCGTTCCGGATTACTGGGGGGGCCAAGCTGCCGGTGAAGATCGGCCGCGAGAATTTCGATACCGAGCGTTTTACCTATATCCTTGACGACAACGCCGCCTGGCAGGCCTTCACCAAGGGTGGCCTGGACGACATCAAGCCGGAAAACAGCTCGAAGCGCTGGAAGACATTTTATGATTTCCCGGCAATCAAAGCCGGCGACGTCATCAAGAAGGAATTCAAGACGACGTCGCCAGTGCCCATGCAAGCATTCATGCTCAATCAGAGGCGCCCACTATTCCAGGATCGGCTGGTGCGCGCCGCCCTGACTTATCCGTTCGATTTCGAGACGATGAACCGTACACTGTTTTACGGATACAACACGCGTACCCAAAGCTATTTCCAAGGCACCGAGCTGGCATCGAGCGGGTTGCCGCAAGGCAAGGAACTGGAGATCCTGGAAAAATACAGGGACAAGCTGCCGCCCGAGTTGTTCACCCAGGAATTCAAGCTGCCGGTCTACGATTCGCCGCAGTCGGAACGGAAATATCTGAAACAAGCCGTCGACCTCTTTGCCCAGGCGGGGTGGGTGATCAAGGGCGGCAAGATGGTGAACGCCAAGACCGGCGAACCGTTCAAGTTCGAAATACTCGGTTCATCCGACACGGACCAGGTGATCTCCAGCCCCTACATCGCCAATCTGCGCAAGATCGGTGTCGACGCCACGTTGCGGATCATCGATCAGACCCAGTACATCAATCGCGTTGTTCATTTCGACTACGACGTGGTCATTCAGATGCTCGGCCAATCGGAATCGCCCGGCAACGAACAGCGTGACTTCTGGAGTTCGAAGGCTGCCGACACGCCCGGATCGAGAAACTATTCCGGCATCAAGAATCCGGTTGTCGATGCGTTGGTCGATCGCATCATCTTTGCAACCGACCGCGACGACCTCGTTGCCGCCACCCACGCACTCGACCGGGTGCTGCTGTGGAACTACTATGTCGTTCCGCAATACTACCGCGCCGTGGTGTGGCTCGCCTACTGGAACAAGTTCGGCGCCCCCGAGAAACAGCCCAGCTACCGTGGCGCCGATACCGATTCCTGGTGGATCGACCTCGACAAGGAAAAGGCGCTGGCGGCCAAGTACAGGGGCGGCAATTGATGGCGGTTCTGCCCCGCCGCGATTTCCTGGCATTGGGCGGTGCTGCCGCTGCCGCCGCCTTGCTGCCCGGCAAAGCCTTCGCCACCGTCCCGACCGGCGTAAAACTTCACGGCCTGTCGGCCTTCGGCGATCTCAAATACAAACCGGACTTCACGCATTTCGACTATGTCAATCCGGATGCCCCCAAGGGCGGCCAGATGAATTTCGCACCGCCGAACGCCACCCTCAATCAGAGCTTCCTCACCTTCAACACGTTGAATGCCCTGGTGTTGAAAGGGGACGCGCCGCCACGCACCGAACTCTGTTTCGACTCCCTGATGGCAAGCGCGCTCGATGAGCCGGACGCGGTCTATGGCCTGCTTGCCGAATCCGTCACCCTGTCGCAAGATCGCAACGGGTTCCGCTTCGCGCTTCGCCCGCAAGCGCGTTTCCACGACGGCTCGCCGCTGACCGCCGAGGACGTTGTCTTCGCGTTGAAGCTTTACAAAGACAAGGGACATCCGAACCTTTCCAAGGCGTTGCGATATATGACGGAGGCTGTCGCGGTCGATCCGGTCACCCTCGACCTCTCCTTCAACGGCGAACAGTCCGCGCAAAACATCCTTGCGATCGTATCCATGCCGATCGTGTCCAAGGCCTTTTATACGGTCAATGATTTCGATGCCTCGACGATGACACCGCCGCTTGGCTCGGGACCCTACAAAATAGGACGCGTGGCAGCCGGACAGACGGTCGAATATGAACGCGTCGCCGACTATTGGGGCCGCAACCTTGCCGTGAACCGCGGCCTTTACAATTTCGACCGCATCCGTATCGACTTCTATCTTGACCGGCAGGCGGCCTTCGAGGCCTTCAAGAAAGGTGATACGCATTTTCGCGAGGAATTCACCGCGCGGGTATGGGCGACCGGTTACGACTTTCCGGCGCTGAAGGACGGCAAGGTCGTCAAACGGGAATTTCCCGGCGAGAGATCGCCCTCCATGCAGGCTGCCGCGCTGAACCAGCGCCGTCCGCAATTCCGCGATGAGCGCGTGCGACAGGCGATCGCCAGATGCTTCGATTTCGAATGGATGAAACGGGCGCTGTTTTACGGCTCTTACGAGCGCTCGCAATCGAACTTCGAACGGTCGGACTACAAGGCCAACGGCCTGCCATCACCGGGGGAACTGGCCCTGCTGGAGCCGTTCCGGGCCGAACTGCCGCCGGAAGTCTTCGGCGAAGCGGTGACGCAGCCTCTCTCCGACGGTTCGGGCCATGACCGCAAGCTGCTGGGCGAGGCTTCGAGACTGCTTGCGCAAGCCGGCTGGAAGCGCACCGGCAGTTTCGTCGTCAACGACAAGGGCGAGCGGCTGCGGGTGGAAATGCTGGCCGAGGACGACGGCATCGTTCGCATTTTCACGCCGTGGTCCGAGAATATGAAGGCGATCGGTATCGACGCTTCGATCCGGCAGGTCGATTCGACGCAATATGAACAGCGGCACAACGATTTCGACTTCGATCTCACCGTGCTCGCATGGTCGATCGGGGCGACGCCCACCGATGACGGGCTGGAGATACTCTACGACTCCCGAATGGCGAAAACGCCGGGGCAGCGCAACTATCCGGGTACGGAAAGCAAGGCCATCGACGCGCTGATCGTGGCCGCGGGCAAGGCGAAAAGCCGAACAGAACTCATCACCGCGCTCAGAGCGCTCGACCGGGTCTTGCGCGCGCGGCTAGACTGGATTCCAACATACTATCTGGCGAATCACCGCGTCGCCTTTTGGGATATGTTCGGTTTTCTCGAGCAAAAGCCCGATTTCGGCTTTCCGGTCGAGACGCTGTGGTGGTTCGACAAGGGCAAGGCGGCAAAAATTGGCAAAGGCTGAGATGTTGGGCAGCACTTCACCCTCCCCCTTGCGGGGAGGGTCGGTGAGCACTCCGCCCGCAGCGCGGATGGCGAACCGGGGTGCGGACGCCAGCCTTGCTTTGCGAGGCCCCCACCCCGCTCCGCTTCGCGGATCGACCCTCCCCACACAGGGGGAGGGTAAAAACTGATGGGCGCCTATATCCTGCGCCGCATCCTGTTGATGATCCCGACCCTGTTCGGCATCATGGCGATATCCTTCGCCGTCATCCAGTTCGCCCCCGGCGGCCCGGTCGAACAGGTCATTGCCCGATTGACCAACCAGGGCGGCAGTGATCGGCTTGGTGGCGGCGGTGGCGACGCGGGCGGCGGCGCCAACTTCGATGCCGCCAGCGATGTCAGCTCGAAATATCGCGGCGCGCAGGGTCTCGATCCGGAATTCATCAAGAAACTGGAGAAGCAGTTCGGCTTCGACAAGCCGCCGCTCGAGCGCTTCGGCATGATGCTGTGGAATTATTCCCGCTTCGATTTCGGCGACAGCTATTTCCGCGATATTTCGGTGCTCGACCTGATCCTGGAAAAAATCCCGGTGTCGATCTCGATCGGGCTGTGGATCACGCTGCTCTCCTATCTGATCTCGATCCCGCTCGGCATCCGCAAGGCGGTCAAGGACGGCTCGCCCTTCGACGTCTGGACCAGCGGCGTCGTCATTGTCGGCTATGCCATTCCTGGCTTCCTGTTCGGCATCATGCTGATGGTGCTGTTTGCCGGCGGATCGTTCTGGGACTGGTTTCCGCTGCGCGGCCTCACCTCCGACAATTGGGATCAATTGTCCTGGTCGGGTAAGATCATCGACTATTTCTGGCACATGACCCTGCCGCTGACGGCGCTGGTGCTGTCGGCCTTCGCCACCACGACGCTTTTGACCAAGAACTCGTTCCTGGAAGAGATCCGCAAGCAGTATGTGGTGACCGCGCGCGCCAAAGGCCTGTCGGAACGGCAGGTGCTTTACGGCCACGTCTTCCGCAACGCCATGCTGATCGTCATCGCCGGTTTTCCGGGTGCCTTCATCTCGGCCTTCTTCACCGGCTCGCTGCTGATCGAGAACATCTTTTCGCTTGATGGTCTCGGCCTGCTCGGTTTCCGGTCGGTGGTCGAGCGCGACTATCCGGTGGTGTTCGCCAATCTCTACATCTTCTCGCTGCTCGGGCTGTTCGTCGGATTGCTGTCCGACCTGCTCTACACCTGGGTCGATCCGCGCATCGATTTCGAGCGGAGAGACGTCTGATGTCGGAGGCCACCACCACACAGGCGGCACCGGAGCGGATCGCACGGCCGTGGCTGTCACCGCTCAACAAGCGCCGCCTGCAGAATTTCAGGGCGAACCGGCGTGGCTTCTGGTCGCTGTGGATCTTCCTCGTCCTGTTCGTGCTGTCGCTGTTTGCCGAGTTCATCGCCAACGACAAGCCGATCATCGCCTCCTACAAGGGCGAGATTCTGTTTCCGGTGCTGGTCGCCTACCCCGAGGAAAAATTCGGCGGCTTCTATGCCGTCACCGACTATCGCGACCCGGTCATCCAGGACGAGATCAATGCCAATGGCTGGATGATCTGGCCGCCGGTGCGCTACTCCTACCAGACCGTCAACAACGCCATCCCGGAAGCAGCACCGGCCAGGCCGTCCTGGCAGTATGACGCCAAGACGCGCTGCAGCCAGTTTCCGCAAGGGGCTGATGACCCGGCCTGCATCGTCGGCAACTGGAACTGGCTCGGCACCGACGACCAGGCGCGCGACGTGCTGGCGCGCGTCATCTACGGCTTCCGGATCTCGGTGCTCTTCGGCCTGATCCTGACCGCCGGCTCGGCACTGATCGGCGTCGCGGCCGGCGCCGTGCAAGGCTATTTCGGCGGCTGGACCGATCTCCTGTTCCAGCGTTTCATCGAAATCTGGTCGGCGATCCCGGTTCTCTATCTGCTGCTCATCGTCGCCGCCATCCTGCCGCCGGGCTTCTTCATCCTGCTTGGGCTGATGCTGTTGTTCTCCTGGGTGGCGCTGGTCGGCGTGGTGCGGGCCGAGTTCCTGCGCGCCCGCAATTTCGAATATGTCAACGCGGCCCGTGCACTTGGTGTGCCCAACCGCACCATCATGTTCCGGCACCTGTTGCCCAACGCCATGGTGGCGACATTGACCTTCCTGCCCTTCCTGCTTAGCGGCTCGATCTCGACGCTGACCTCGCTCGACTATCTCGGTTTCGGCCTGCCGCCCGGCTCCGCCTCGCTCGGCGAGCTGCTCAAGCAGGCGCAGCGCAATCTCAACGCGCCGTGGCTTGGCATTTCCGGCTTCGTCGTCATCTCGCTGATGCTGTCGCTGCTCGTGTTCGTCGGCGAGGCGACGCGCGACGCCTTCGATCCGCGCAAGACGTTCCGATGACAACGATGCGGACCGGCATTCAGCATGATATATTCTCAATGCGGCAGTTCGAACGAAAATGAGCGTATGCATCAATTGTCGAAACGACTGATGGCCATGGTCAGTGGCGGATCACAAGCGGAAGGACAGAGTTGTGAATAAGGTCATCCTTGAGCATTACCCTGCATCCAAGCTCCCGGATGAACTGCGAGAGGGTATAGCTTTGAGCGCCTCGGTTAAGGTGACGGTAGAAGAAGAAGCCAAACGGCCTCTCGGCCAAAAGCAATTGCTTGAACTTATGCGGAATGCGCAGGCCAACGCGGCGGGAACAAGTCTCGAAGAGGCTGTTGCGCGTGTTCGTGCCCTCCGCGATGAGTGGGAGGATTGATGGCCGCCTTCCGGCTTTATGTCGATACGAACATTTTCATCTACGCTTTCGAAAATAACGATGCTCTGGCAAAAAAACTGCTTCAGCTCATTTCACTGAACGAGGGCAGAAAGCAGCCTTTCCTCGCGACAAGCGAACTCGTGCTGGCAGAGTTGATGGTCGACCCTCTGAAAAAGAGCAACGAGCCGCTTGTTGAGCTCTATGACAATATCTCGATTGGCAACGCCTTTGTCTCGATCGGGACGGTAACTCGCGAGGTTCTCTGGCACGCGGCGCAGCTTCGCTCGCAATTCATTTCTCTCAGGCTGCCGGATGCTATTCACCTTTCGACGGCGATGCATTTCGGGTGCACGCAATTTCTGACTGCCGACACCAGATTGAAGGACGCCTATTCTGTCACGCCAAACCGGCTTGTCCCTCCCCAATTGACAGCACAAATTTCGATCATACGACCGGAGATTTCTGCCCTGGATAAAGTCATAGCGGAAATTGATACATGACTGCTTCTTTGCTCTCCGTTCGCGACCTCAGCGTCGCCTTTGCGCAAGGCGGACAGCAGTCGCTGGCGGTCGACAATGTCTCTTTCGACATCGCCAAGGGCGAGACGGTGGCGCTGGTCGGCGAATCCGGCTCCGGCAAATCGGTGTCGGCGCTGTCGGTGCTGAAGCTGCTGCCCTATCCCAGCGCCAGCCACCCATCGGGAAAGATCGTGTTCCAGGGCACCGACCTGCTGGCCATGAGCGAGAAGCAGTTGCGGCAGGTGCGCGGCAACAAGATCACCATGATCTTCCAGGAGCCGATGACCTCGCTCAATCCGCTGCACACGATCGAGCAGCAGATCGTCGAGATCCTGAAGCTGCATCAGGGCATGGCCGATCGCCCGGCCAAGGCGCGCACGCTGGCCCTGCTCAACGAGGTCGGCATCCGCGATCCGCAAAAGCGCCTCGACGCCTATCCGCACCAGCTGTCCGGCGGCCAACGCCAGCGCGTGATGATCGCCATGGCGCTGGCCAACGAACCCGAACTGCTGATCGCCGACGAGCCGACGACGGCGCTCGACGTCACCGTGCAAGCGCAGATCCTCGAACTGCTGGCCGGCTTGAAGAGCCGCAAGGGCATGTCGATGCTGTTCATCACCCACGATCTCGGCATCGTGCGCAAGATTGCCGACCGGGTCTGCGTGATGACCAAGGGCAAGATCGTCGAGACCGGACCGACCAGGGACATCTTTGCCAACCCGCAGCACGCCTACACGCGCCATCTGCTGGCCGCCGAGCCGAAGGGCAAGCCGCCGGCCGCCAACGCCGCGGCCAAGCCTGTCATGACCGGCAAGGACATCAAGGTGTGGTTTCCGATCAAGCAGGGCTTCTTCCGCCGCACCGTCGACAATGTGAAGGCGGTCGACGGCATCGATGTCACCGTACGCTCCGGCCAGACGCTCGGCGTGGTCGGCGAATCCGGCTCGGGCAAGACGACGCTCGGCCTGGCGCTGGCGCGCATGATCTCGTCGACCGGGACCATCCAGTTCAACGGACGCGACATCAACCAGCTGTCCTTCAACGCCATGCGGCCGCTCAGGCGCGAATTGCAGATCGTCTTCCAGGATCCGTTCGGCTCGCTCAGCCCGCGTATGTCGATCGCCGAGATCATCGAGGAAGGCCTGAAGATCCACGAGCCGAAGCTGTCGCCCGACCAGCGCGATGCGCGCGTCGCCGAGGTGCTGAAGGAAGTGGGACTGGATCCTGCGACCCGTAACCGCTACCCGCACGAGTTTTCCGGCGGCCAGCGCCAGCGTGTCGCCATTGCGCGCGCCATGGTGCTCAACCCGCGCTTCGTCATGCTGGACGAGCCGACATCGGCGCTCGACATGAGCGTGCAGGCGCAGGTCGTCGACCTTTTGCGCGGCCTGCAGGCCAAGCACGACCTCGCCTATCTGTTCATCAGCCACGACCTCAAGGTCATCCGGGCGCTGGCCAATGACGTCATCGTCATGCGCAATGGCAGGATCGTCGAAGCCGGTCCGTCCGAGCAGATTTTTGGAAATCCACAAACGGACTATACTCGGGCGCTGATCTCGGCCGCCTTCAAGATAGAGACGGCGCCGGTCGGCATCGTCAGCGAATAGCCTGGACAACGGGCACGCATAACAGGGAAACTCCACTGATGGAAAAAGGCCGCATTCTGCTTGCCGTCACCGGCTTTCATCCGCAGCGCTGGCGCGACCTTTTGTCGGCTGAGCGCGAGGTGGTGCTTGAACCGGACGGCGCCAGCGACCCTTCGATCACCTATGCGGTGGTGTGGAAGCATAAGCCGAACATTCTGGCGTCGCTGCCCAATCTGCGCGCCATCTTCTCGATCGGCGCCGGCGTCGACCATATCTTCGCCGACCCAGGCCTGCCCGACGTGCCGATCGTCAAGGTCGTCGCCGACAACCTCACCCAGTACATGACCGAATATGTCGTCTGGCGGGTGCTCGATCATCACCGCCAGGGCCTGCTCTACCGGTCGCAGCAGCCGAAGAAGATCTGGCACGAGCCGCAGCAACGGCCGGCCAGTGACATTTCGGTCGGCATCATGGGGCTCGGCCATCTCGGCCGCGCCGCGGCCTCGGTGCTGTTGTCGCTCGGCTTCGCCGTCAATGGCTGGTCGCGCAGCGAGCGGCCGATGAAAGGCGTCGCGACCTATTCCGGCGAGGCCGGATTGATCCCATTCCTCAAGGCGACCGATATCCTGGTGGTGCTATTGCCGCTGACGCCAGACACCCATGGCATCATCAATTACGGCGTGCTGAAGGAGCTGAGGAAACGCAACGGTCTCGGCGGCTCGGTGCTGATCAATGCCGGACGTGGCCGCCTGCAGAAGGACGCCGACATCGTGCGGGCGCTGGATGACGGCACGCTGAAGGAGGCGAGCCTCGATGTGTTCGAGGTCGAACCATTGCCGAAGACCAGTCCGCTGTGGGGACATCCAAAAGTGTTCGTGACGCCGCACTCCGCGGCGACCTCCGACCCCGTGCACCTGGCGCCGATCATGCTGCGCCAGATGGACGCTTTCGAGCGTGGCGAAAAGCTCGACAATCTGGTGGATCGCAAGGCGGGATATTAGAGCGGGCAGGCGTCCTTTGGACGCACACCGAACGTTTCATTTCGGGCCGGTGGGCGCCCCATCTAGCCAGGCAGCAGCTTCTTCTGCTGGTTCGGCTTGCCGCAGTCGCGGCGATCGATCGACCGGTTCATGGCATCGATCTCGCCGGTCGCCTTGTCGGCGTCGCGCTTGGCCTTGGAGCGCATATCAGGCGTGAATGGGCCGAAGCCCATCGCCGGATTGGAGAAGGTCGGCTTGGCCTTCGTCGACAAATTGTATTGCTGCGCCAGCCCGTTGCGCCGCGCCAGCAACTGGTCGCAGGGCACGCTGTCATACTGCAGGGAGGACTGGATGTCGGCATCCTGCCGCTCGGCCATGGAACTGCCTGCGCAGCCGGTGGCCACCAGGCATGATGCCAAGACAATCATGTTCCATCGCATCGACTATGCTCCTCCTGATATCCCGCCTCGATGCGACCAGATCGCAAATATCAGTCGCGCATGCAAATCAGACTTTTTCGCAGCATGGATATCCACAAGGACGATGAAAGAAGATTGCCGCCTCAACCTGCCGGCTTGCCTGCCACAACGACCAACCCGTTGACGGGCTCCCGGCGATCCTGCCGGATCACGGTTGTTTCCAGCAACAGGATCGAAAACCCGTTGGCAGCCAGGACCTCACGCACATAGTGTTCCGAATGCGCGTAGCGGCGCGATTGCTGTAGCACAAAATCGCCGTTGCCGGCCAATTTCTCGACGGAAAAGGCGAACAGGCCATTCCTGGCCAGCAAGTCGGCAACCGTCTTCACCACGCCGTCGAGCGCACCGACATAGATGAAGACATCGGCCATCGTCACCAGATCGGCTTTCGGGCCGGCATAGGAAAAACCCCGCAGATCGGCCTTGCCGAGGAAATCGTAGACGCCCTTGGCCCGCGCCTGCTTCAGCATCCTGGCCGAAATGTCATACCCCTCCAGCCGATCGGCGATCGGCCGCAGCCTTTGTCCCATCAGCCCGGTGCCGCAGCCGAGATCGAGCGCCAGCGGGAAACGGCCCGGCCTTGCCGTTCGAATGGCCTGGTCGAGCAACTCGGGCAGCCGGTACCCCAGCCTGTCGACCAGTGATTCATCGAAGCTCGCGGCGTAGTGGTCGAACAGCGTTTCGACGAAGGCGCTGGGCAGCGCGTCGGTCCGTGGCGCCTTGCCGATCAATTGCAGGTTCAGCGCGGCCCCTTGACGATCCGTCGGATCGAGTTGCAGCGACATCGTCCATGCCTGTGCAGCCAGATCCGGAGCACCGGCCGCCTGCTGCATTTCGCCGAGGCGGAACCAGCCCATCGCCCATTGCGGCGACAGCTCCAGCGCCCCGAGCAGCAATTGCGCCGCCGCCGCATGATCGCCATCCGCATGAAGCATCTCGGCATAATCGGCGCGGCGATCGGCGTTCAAGTCGCCGGACGAGGCCTGAAGCGGTTTCATGGCGATGGGTCCTGCCGGCGGATCGAGCCGGCGGTGCTGTATGCGGGAGTCAGCAGTCACTTACAACAGGCTTCCCGCAGCGGAATTATATCCTATCTTGGGATCATGCGCGCCGCAGACCTGCTTCATCCCCGGCCCGAGGGCCTTTACTGCCCGCCGGGCGATTTCTTCATAGACCCGGTGCGGCCGGTGAACCGGGCGCTGATCACGCATGGCCATTCCGACCATGCGCGTTCCGGCCATCGCTCGGTGCTGGCGACACGGCAGACGCTCGACATCATGGGCCTGCGCTATGGCGAGGATTTTGCCGGGGCCACGCAAGCCGCACGGTTCGGCGAGACGATCGCTCTCGACGGCGTCAGCGTCAGCTTCCATCCAGCCGGCCACGTGCTGGGCTCGGCGCAGATCGCCGTCGAGCACCAGGGCATGTGCATCGTCGCGTCCGGCGACTACAAGCGGCGCAAAGACGCAACCTGCGCGCCATTCGAACCTATCCAGTGCGATGTGTTCATCACCGAGGCAACTTTCGGCCTGCCGGTGTTTCGCCACCCACCCGACACGGAAGAGATCGCCCGCTTGCTGAAATCGGCGGCGCAGTTTCCCGAACGCTCGCATCTGGTCGGCGCCTATGCGCTCGGCAAAGCGCAGCGTGTGATGCGGCTGTTGCGCGACGCCGGCCACGACAGGCCGATCTACATCCATGGCGCGCTGGCCAGGCTCAGCGAATACTACCAGGGCCAGGGCATCGACCTTGGGACGCTCGAACCGGCAACGGTGGAGGGCGGCGGCCGAGATTTCGCGGGCGCCATCGTGGTCGGTCCGCCTTCGGCTTTCGCCGACCGCTGGGCGCGGCGCTTTCCCGATCCGATCTCGTGCTTTGCGTCGGGCTGGATGCGCATCCGCCAGCGTGCCAAGCAAGGCGGCGTCGAACTGCCGCTGATCATCTCGGACCACGCCGACTGGGACGAACTGACCGCCACCATCAAGGAAACCGGAGCCGAGGAAATCTGGGTGACGCATGGCCGCGAGGAAGCGCTGGTGCGCTGGTGCGAGCTCGAAGGCATCGCGGCGCGGCCGATGCATCTGGTCGGCTACGAGGACGAGGGCGATTGATGGCACCTGTGGCCGATGTACGCTGTGTTTGCCGGTTGGCAAGGTTCATCACGTCATGAACCGCTTCGCCGAACTTCTCGATCGCCTGGTGCTGACGCCGTCGCGCAACGGCAAGCTAACGCTGTTGGTCGACTACTTCCGCGGCGTCGAGGATCCCGACCGTGGCCTGGCATTGGCTGCCATCACCGGCGATCTCAACATAGCCGCGGTCAAGCCGGCGATGCTGCGCACCCTGGTCACCGAGCGCATGGACCCGGTGCTGTTCGGCTATTCCTACGACTATGTCGGCGATCTCGCCGAAACGGTGTCGCTGGTCTGGCCGCAATCGCCAGGCAACATCCCGAACCGCGAGCCGACGCTTGGCGAGGTCGTCGCCAGGCTGCAGGCGGCAAGCCGCTCCGACGGACCGAAGGTGCTGGCAGGGCTGCTCGACAGCGCCGGCATCTCGGCGCGCTTTGCCATCATCAAGCTGGTCACCGGCGGCCTGCGCATCGGCGTGTCGGCGCGCCTGGCCAAACAGGCGCTGGCGGATTTCGGCAAGGTCGACGTCACCGAGATCGAGGAGCTTTGGCATGGGCTGTCGCCACCATACACGGCGCTGTTCGCGTGGCTGGAAGGCAAGGCCGAAAAACCCAGGAATACAGCGATGGCGTTGTTCCGCCCGGTGATGCTGTCGAACCCGGTCGGCGACGGCGATCTCGAGAAGCTCGATCCCGCGGACTATGCGGCCGAATGGAAATGGGACGGCATCCGTGTCCAGGCTGTCGCCGAAGGCGGCATCCGCCGGCTCTATTCACGCACCGGCGACGATGTCTCCGGCGCCTTTCCGGACCTCACTGAGGCCATGCATTTTTCCGCGACGCTGGACGGCGAACTGCTCGTCGGCGATCCCCGGCAGGCCACCGGAACCTTCTCGGACCTGCAGCAAAGGCTGAACCGCAAGACGGTGACGCCGAAGATGCAGCAGCAGTATCCGGCCTTCATGCGCTGCTACGATGTGCTGCAGATCCGCGACGAGGATTTGCGCGCGCTGCCGTTTCGCGAGCGGCGCGGCCGTCTGGAAACCTTTGTCGGAACGCTCGACCCGAGCCGTTTCGATCTTTCGCCCTTCGTCGACTTCACGGACTGGCAGGCACTGGAGGCACTGCGCCGGGCGCCGCCGCATCCGATCATCGAGGGCGTGATGCTGAAGCGCTGGGATTCACCCTATGTCGCCGGGCGGCCGAAAGGCCCGTGGTTCAAATGGAAACGCGATCCGCACACGGTGGATGCCGTGCTGATGTATGCCCAACGCGGCCACGGCAAGCGCTCGAGCTTCTACTCGGACTATACGTTCGGCGTCTGGTCCGGCGGGGAAGGCGAGGAGGAACTGGTGCCGGTCGGCAAGGCCTATTTCGGCTTCACCGACGAAGAGCTGAAGCAGATCGACAAATATGTCCGCGACAACACGGTCGAGCGCTTCGGGCCGGTGCGCTCGGTGCGGGCCGATCGCGACAACGGCCTGGTGCTGGAAGTCGCCTTCGAAGGGCTCAATCGCTCAACCCGGCATAAATCCGGCGTCGCCATGCGCTTTCCCCGCATTTCACGGCTGCGCTGGGACAAACCCGCCAACGAGGCCGACCGCATCGAGACGCTGCAAGCGCTGCTCGACCGCTAAGTCACCTCGCACGGATGTGCTTACGGTTCGACCGAGACGCGGATCTCGTAAATGTCGGCGGCCTTGCCCTGCTTGTCGAAATCGGAATTGACGGCGATCGTGCCGGCCGATCCCGGGTGCTTGTCGGGAAACTGCACGTCGAACAGATATTCGTTCTGCTGCTGGCCGACCGCGTAGCGCTTGCGGCCGCAGTCGCCCAGTTCGCCGAAATTGCAGTCGACGGACATCTGCGTCTCCTTGTCCTCTTCGGAGCGGGCAATGATGTCGAACACGGCATGTTTGCCGGCGAGCTTCTCCAGCACGCCTTGCCCGACGTCGAAGCTGATCGCCGAACCAGAGGCGCCCGAACGGATGCGCAGGAACGACCCGGTATCGTCCTTCATCACCTCGGCCTTGGCATCCGATGGGGCGCTGACATGCGACGCGTCGGTCGGCGAAAACACGTTGATCCAGTCGCGCGACTGGTCCGCGGCACCGGGCTTTGCCGGTCCGGCGTCACCATCGGCGGGTGTGAAATCGTCGTCGTTGACGGTCGGCGGCGCTTCGGGCGGGGCGGTATCGAGTTGCGCCTGTGTCTTGAACACGCCGGTCTGCACGGCGAAAAACAGGCCGATGCCGACAGCGGCAAGCAGCGTCACGGTCAGGAAGATGGCGGTCAGCGGCAGCCGACGCCCCCTTATGCGCCGTTCATCGCGATCGGGCGCCACTTCCGTCGCGGCGCCGGCCAAGGCAGGAGCCGACATGTCGATGGCCGGCGCGTCGGGAAGGCCGGCGTCCGGCATGATGTCGGGAACAACCGGCAGCACGCGCGAGCGCGGCGCATCGGAGGCGGATGGCACCGGCGCGTCGACGGCGGGTGATGACGCCGATGAGCCAGTCTCGACCGCGGGAGGTGAGCCGGCTTCGACCGCGGGAGCGGAGCCCGCGCCAAGCTCGACCACCGGTGCATCGCCTTGCGGGCCGACATCCGCCACCGCCGGCAGGTACTCGGATTCGATTTCGGTGATTTTCGCCTGGATCGACTTGCGGCGCTTGATGGCGGTTTCCACGGTCACGTCCGGATTGGCCTTCAGCGCGCGGTCGAGCGCGGCAAAAGCCTGTCGATAGACCCTTTCGCGGAACGCGCGGTCCTCGGCGTTGCCTTTCTCGAAGGCGTTCCGGATCGCTTTTTCGATCGCGTCCAAGCGGGTCCCTCTGCACGTTTGCCCAACCTTGCCATGATCGTTAGCCGCAGGCGACCAATCAATCAACGGGCGAGCGGCGCATTCTGCCTTGTCGGGGTGTGCAAAGTCCATTCCGGCACTGTCAACGCGGCATGACATCCGCAGGAATTGCCAAGTCGCATCTTGAATTCGCGGCCGGTTGAGTCTATCACCCAGCCCATCTTGGAGGTCTTGGCCTCCCGGGCCGCTTTAGCTCAGTTGGTAGAGCACATCATTCGTAATGATGGGGTCAGGTGTTCGAGTCACCTAAGCGGCACCATATTTTCCAGTAAAATTAAGCAAGTTCAAATGGATAGCCTGAAGATCATTCGGCCATCCTCTAACGTACCACCCATCAAGAAGTTCTGAAGCCCGCCACAGTGAAGCAACGGACTTCGTCCTCTCGCAACCCTTTCGGCACCAACCGGCTGGCGTCCGGAGAAATTGGAGGGATGATTCCATCTTCGCAAGGTTGGAGGCCTCGCCTCGGGATCGAACCGAGGCTTCAGAGATTTGCCGTCTCCAGCGTAGCCGCTCCGCCACGAGGCCATCGCCGTTCAAGTAGCGGCCAAATATTTACGGAAGGGTTAAGGCCGGGGAGATCGATCGGCGCGCCACGGGCCGCCGTCCGGCGAAGCATATCGGCCATTGTCGGGACCCTGGTTTGGTGTGAAACTTGGAGCCTCAGCATGGGAGGTCGAAAATGCCCAACAGTTTCAAGACCGGAGACGTCGTCAGGCTGAAGTCCGGGGGCCCGAAGATGACCATAAGCGACGGCGCGGCCTCAGGCATATTTATGTGCCATTGGTTCAACCGCGAGGGTGACGTGTGGACCCCGCAACATGCCGGCTTCAAACCTGACCAGTTGGTCGCCGCTGACCAATCAGACTAGAGACGGATGATTTCAGGTCGAATCGACCTGAAATCTGAATCCACCTCTAACTTTCGGCATCATGCTCCGGCGGCTCGTCCAGCCGCGCGAATGGATCGACATTGGCGACCGACGGATTTCGTTCGTCGCGGCGTTTAACGGTTGAAGCGTGATGGCGGCAAGGCCGCCGGCAACGCGCCAACCCGGAGACGCCAAGCATGATCAGCCGTTCGACAATCGTCGTTGCCTTGGGTTTGCAGACCGCTGCGGCCCTCGCCCAGACAACGACACCGCCCCCAGCCCCGACACCGCCGACCGTCGCACCGACTGCCCCGGCGGCAAAATCCGACATCACGCTGGCCAAGTTCCAGAAGCGGCGGGAAAAGGCGATCATGGCGGCCGACACCGACGGCGACGGCAAGATCAGCCTGCTGGAATGGGAAGCTTTTCAGGCCAAACGCAACGTCAAGGGCGACCCCAGCAAATCCTTTGCACGTCTCGATTCCAACCATGACGGCTTCATCGACCGCGCCGAACTCGATGCGTTCTTCGCCAAGCGCTTTGCCAGGCTGGACAAGAATGCCGACGGCGTGCTCACGGGCGACGAACTGCCGGGCCTTAAAACCGCTCCCAAGCCGGAGCAATGACCAAGAGGCAATGACGCGCGATGAACATCGGGAGTGCGCCGGCTGATGAGCGCCGATCCGGACGAGGAGCTGGTTCGCCGTGTCGGCGCCGGCGATCCGGCAGCCGTGCAAACGCTCGTCGCGCGCAAGCTGCCGCGCATCCTGGCGCTTGCCGTGCGCATGCTCGGCGATGCGGCGGAGGCCGAGGATGTCGCGCAGGAAACCTTTGTGCGGATCTGGCGCCATGCCTCGAGCTGGCGGCGCGGCAATGCACGCTTCGACAGCTGGATCCACCGGGTGACGTTGAACTTGTGCTACGACCGGCTGCGCCGCAGGCGCGAATGGGTGACCGACGACGTGCCGGATGTGGTCGATCCCGCGGCGCTTCCCGATGCCCATCGCCAAGAGGACGCGCAACGGGTCGAACAGGCATTGCAAGGCATTGCGCCGCGCCAGCGCGAAGCGATCATTCTGGTCTACTACCAGGACATGTCCAACCTCGAGGCGGCAACGACCTTGGCGATCAGCGTCGATGCCCTGGAGAGCCTGCTTTCGCGCGGCCGGCGGTCGCTGCAGACGATCCTGGCCAGGGATGGCGCCAATGAGTGAGAACCGGGCAAGCCTGACCGCGCAACGGCCATCGCGCCTTGCACCGATGGGGGAGACACATGGCTGAAGGGTCCAGGAACGAACCGGCTATGGATGCCAAGCGCTTTGCGGCCTTGGCGGCGGCTTATGGCGGTGACTTGCGACGATGGCCGGCGGCCGAACGGATGGCAGGCACGATCTTTGCTCAACGCGAGGCAGGCCTGGCCATCCTGCGGCATGCCGGGACCCTTGACAGGCTGCTCGACAGCTATGGCGTCGAGACCCCCGGCAAAGCGCTGCATGGCGCCATCCTGCAGGCCGCCGGCCGGCACCTCGTCCAACGCCGGCGTCGCCGGTTCTGGTGGCTGGGACTGGGACTTGCCGGCATTGGTCTGGCCGGCGCTGTCGCTGGACTGGCCCTGGTGAGCATCGTCACGCCCGAGGTCCAGCCGGACCACTATGTGCTGGATGCCGATGCGACGGCGTTCGGCAATGCCAGCCCCGACCGCGACACGATCGAGGAAGACCTATGAACATGAGCCGCAACCTTGTCACCCTGTCGGTGGTGCTCAACGTCTTCCTCGCCGGAGCGCTTGCCGGCGGGGCCATCTGGATAAGAAGCGGAAAAGGCCAACCCTACTCGCTGGAGGCGGCCGGTGGCCGGCTTCCCGAGCAGGATCGCACGATGTTCCGCAAGGCGTTGCGCGACGTTCGCCGTGAATCCCAACAGGGCATTCTCGACGGCCAGCAGGCCAGGCGTGAAGCCGCAGACCTGCTGCAACAGCCGGTTCTGGACACGACGGCCCTGTCGGCGGCGCTGGAGCGAGCCCGCAATGCCGACGTCGCAGTCCGCACGCGGCTGGAGCAGCGCATCGTCGAGTTCGCGGCGGCGAGTTCTGCCGAGGGTCGCAGCGTGCTGGCGGAAGGGCTGACAAAACGCGCCGGGCCGCGGCTGTTTGCGGTGCCAAAAAAATCGCCGTGACGACCGACGGAAAGCGTCGACGCCGTCGTTTAACAGGAGAAGGGCAGGACCTGCCGGACCCGTGTGGTGCGAACAGGTCTTTCTTCATTGGAAACTTTTGGAGCATGGTCATGAATCATCTGACAAAATACGCGCTCACCGCCGTTCTTGCCGTGACAGGAACGGTTGCGGCGGCCGCGGCATCCTCGGCGATGCCAATGGCGCCGCTCGATCGAACAGCCGCGCCGGCGCTGGTCGAGCATGTCGCCTGGGGCTGTGGACCGGGCTGGCATCCCAATCCCTGGGGACGCTGCGTTCCGAACCGTGTGGTGGTCTACCCTCGTTACCACCATTGGCATGGCCCGGCCTTCTACGCCTGGCATCGGCACCATGTCTGGCATCGCCGGCATCACTGGTAGAATGCGCGGGGCCGGCGCCTCGGTGCCGGCCTCCAACCCAAGGTGTTGCAGACAACGGAATCGAGCACACCTTTCGCTCCGGGGCATAGGATGCACCCGCATGGAAGGTCTCGTTACAGACGCTCGTCCCCCAACGTCGCCACGGTCTTCAGCGCGCCGTCGAGCATATCGCCCTTCTCGTCCTTCAGCGCCGCCTCGCGCAGGCGGCGGATCCAGTCGGCGGCATCCGCGCGGCCCTTGACCAGATGGAGCGCCGACAGCACGCGGTCGAATTTCGACTGCGCCCGGACGTGGGTGTCGCTGTAGCCCTTGATCAGCCGGCGGCAATTGAGAATTTCGACGGCGAGCGCATAGTCCTCGGGCGCATGGGCGAGCGCCAGCGCGTACCAGCGATCGAGATGCGCGGTCTGGACCTGTGGCGCAGCAGGGCCGCGGCGCCAGCGGCGCAGGCCGCCGATGACAGAGTGCCGCGAAGCCGGCAAAGCTGTCCGTGCGGATGCGGCGGCCATGGTTGATGCGACGGTCGAGGAAAGCGCAAGCTTCGGGCGCGGCTCTCGATATAGCTGCCCAGCCCCGCCGCATCGTGCCGCAGAACTCCTCGATGCGCGATGAAAATATTCGTGACCTGCAGGATCGAGCCGTCCTTGACGCCGACTTCCTTGCGCACAGCGCCTGTCGCGCGTCGCGCGTGTTTCAGGTCGGCGACGCGGATCATGTCGTCATAGCACAGCGCGTTGGCGAGATGCTTGGCGGCGGCGATGGACAGCGCATAAGCATGTCGGCGCTGTCCAGCGCGACGAGCCAGGTCGAGCCGGTCAAGATAGTCGGCCGCCATAGGCGATGTCCTGATAGTCGACGACCTTTCGCACGCGCGCGAAGCGCCATGTGCGCGTCACAGGTCTCTGAGTCGATGCAACAGCGCCGACACAACGCCGGACGCAGTTGCTAGCATGCCAGCCCTCATCACGCTTCCGGACGCGCTGACTGGTCCCCGGCCGCATCGAGGACAGGCGATAGCGGCTTTAAGCTCTGCCGTGCTTCGTGCGCCGTCGCGGCCGTG